>NZ_CP034909.1:2555000-2855000 GCF_008932245.1 Sinorhizobium alkalisoli
AGCGAGAGACGTCGTCGCCAGCAGCGCCGCCGCCCTCGTCAGTGATCGGGCTTATAGACCCACCCCCACCGACACGTCAACAGGCTTTTGCGAAAAAAATGACAGTTTTCTGACGAAGGCCGGCGGCGAAGGGCTTTGACGCCAAACGATTCTTTTTCGCACCCATTTCACCCCCTGTGGATAACCGTCTTCGCCCTCACTTCTTCACAATCGACCGATCTAAGCGGATCCACGTTTCGTTTCGGGTGGAAATACGCGTGGGCCGGCTATCGTCCACCCTCCGTGAATTGACTTCAACACGCGGAATGTGCACATCCTTCGCGCAACAAATTAATACGACAAATGCAAATCGGGGACATCCAGTCTGGCATGATCAATGACAGGAACATGCTACGGTCGCTCGGTGATCAGCCGCCGATCCTGGCGGATGGACGTCGTGCACCGGACCGGCGCGAAATCTCCATGCGCTGGCTCTCGGGGACGTTCCTGACGGGCATCACTTCCAGCCTTCTGATGGGGGTCGCGCTCTTTGCCGCTCTCGACGGCCGGCAACAATTGGCGATTCCGGCGGAAGCCTTTGCCGCCCTCGACCCATCTCAAGGCATCAGCGCTGCCAAGCGCGGAAACCGCATCATCGCACCGAACGTCGTCGCCAAGCCGGCAGACAAGACTGTCATGGAGGTTTCGACGATGATCCATGACGGCGAGCGGGAGGTGGTTCGCCGTCAACCCTTCGTGCACGTTAAGATGGCGCTCGCCGCCAATCACCAGACCACGCAGGATTATCCCTCCTTCGATCCGCTCGCGATCTTTTCCACCGAGGGGCCGGCCGAGGCGCCTGCGGTCAGGACTGGAACGATCTACGGTTCGGACGTGGAATCCGAGGTGGCGTTGAAGACGGTCAACTTTCCTTTGAAGGGGGCGAGCTTGAAGTTCGGCCCCTCGATGTCGCTCGAGGAGGTGGAGGAAAACGTCCGAACCAATGGCTCTGTGCTGACGGAAGGCAGCACCCAGGTCGCCTCGCTCTTCTATGTCGACCCGCAGCGCTTCGCCTCCGACGACGGCAACCTCGACCTGATCCAGGGTCTAACAGCCCGCATCGTCGAGGAAAATATGAGCGTTTCAGCCTATGAGAACATCACCAAGCAGAGCACCGAATATGCCGACGACGTCATACCGGTGCGTCGTGATACGGCGATAGCGACGGTGATGGAGAATGCCGGCTACGCCGAAGCCGAAGCCGAGGACGCCGCCGGCTATATCGAGGAAGCACTCGGCTCCAAGAACCTTACCGCCGGGGATGTCTTGCGGATCGGCATCATCCAGAAGGGCGAAGAGGCGCACATCGTGCGGGCGACGATCTATTCGCGCAACCGGCATGTGCTGACGATGGCGGTCGATGATCATGGGCGTTTCGTTCCCGGTGCGGAACCGCCGAAGCTCGATGCGGTCGAGACCGCCTTCGACGACACGGGCGTGCCGGTGGTCACCAGCGGCCATGACCTGCCACGGGTCTATGACGGCATCTATCGGGCGGCACTTTCCTACGGGATGAGTTCTGACATGGTCGCGTTGCTCGTCAGGCTGCTGGCGAGCAATGTCGACTTCCAGGCGCAGCTGAAGCCCGCGGACTCGCTTGAGGCCTTCTTCTCGGTTGCCGACGAAGGCGGCCTCGCGACCGAGGATTCGGAGCTTCTCTATGTTAATGCCAAGTTCGGCGACGCCGAGACGCGCTTCTACCGTTTCCAGGATCCCGAGGATAATTCGATCGACTATTTCGACCAGGACGGCAAGAGCATCCGCCAGTTCCTGTTACGTAATCCGGTCCCGAACGGTCGCTTCCGGTCGGGCTTCGGCATGCGCCGCCACCCGATCCTCGGTTTCTCTCGCATGCATACAGGCGTCGACTGGGCGGCTCCGCGCGGAACCCCGATCATCGCCGCCGGCAATGGCGTGGTACAGAGTGCCGGCTGGGACTCCGGCGGCTACGGCAACCAGACGCTGATCCGGCATGCCAACGGCTATGTCTCGTCCTATAACCACCAGAGTGCGATTGCCAAGAACGTCAAACCCGGCGCAAAGGTCGTCCAGGGCCAGGTGATCGGCTGGGTCGGAACCACCGGTCTCTCGACGGGTCCCCACCTCCACTACGAGTTGATCGTAAACGGCAACAAGGTTGACCCGCTGCGCGTCCGCCTGCCGGGCGGCAAGTCGCTCTCCGGCGAAGCGCTGGCGCAGTTCGAGAAGGAGCGGCAGCGGATCGACGAACTCCTCGGCAAGGACGATGCCAACGAGGTGGCGAGCAAGTAGCCCGTATTCGCCTTATGCAGATGGGCCGCCTGTGGCGCTACGGGCGGCCCTCTGCATGAAGCAGCAACCTTGTGCATCCTGGGACGGCGCCGTCAACGCACAGGGTTCACGCGGCTTCCTGTGCTGAGCTTGAGCCGCGCTTGAAGGTCAGCCGATCGGAGCCGGCGAGAATCTTGACCGCCGAGCCGTCCGGGAACTCGCCCTGCAGCATCTTCTCCGCCAGCGGATCCTGGACATATTTCTGGATCGCCCGCTTCAAGGGCCGCGCACCATAGGCCGGATCATAGCCCCGCTCGGAGAGGAAATTCCGCGCCTCGTCTTCGAGCTCGATGGTAATCTTGCGCTCGGCGAGCAGCCTGCGCAGCCTTTCGAGCTGAATATCGACGATGGCTCCCATTTGCGCGCGCCGCAGCCGGTGGAAGAGGATGATCTCGTCCACCCGGTTCAGGAATTCGGGCCGGAAAGCGGCTCGCACCACCTCCATCACCTGCTCGCGCACGACATCGCTGTCCTGGTCTTCGCCAAGCCCTGTCAGATACTCCGCCCCGAGATTCGAGGTCATGATGATCATCGTATTTTTGAAGTCGACGGTGCGACCCTGACCATCGGTCAGACGACCGTCGTCGAGCACCTGAAGCAGCACATTGAAGACGTCCGGGTGCGCCTTCTCGATCTCATCGAACAGCACTACCTGATAGGGCCTGCGGCGAACGGATTCGGTAAGCGCTCCCCCCTCTTCGTAACCGACATAGCCGGGCGGCGCACCGATCAGCCGGGCAACCGAGTGCTTCTCCATATATTCCGACATGTCGATCCGCATCAGCGCAGTCTCGTCGTCGAAAAGGAATCGAGCAAGCGCCTTGGTAAGTTCTGTCTTACCGACGCCGGTCGGACCAAGGAAGATGAAAGAACCGATCGGCCGATTTGGGTCCTGAAGCCCGGCGCGAGAGCGGCGAACCGCTCGCGACACGGCCTGGACCGCATCGCCCTGGCCGACGACCCATTTCGCCAATTCGTCCTCCATCCGGAGCAGCTTTTCCCGCTCGCCTTCGAGCATCTTGTCGACGGGAATGCCGGTCCAGCGCGAAACGACATGGGCGATATGGTCCGGCGTCACCACCTCCTGCACCATGGCCTTGGCGCTCGAACTATCCTGGCTTTCCGCCTCGGCGAGTTCTTTCTCCAATTTCGGAATGACGCCGTAGGCGAGTTCGCCCGCCCGCTGGAATTCGCCCTTGCGCTGGGCGATCTGTAGCTCGTTTCTTGCTTCGTCGAGCTCCTTCTTGAGATCGGCGGCACGGCCGAGCTTCTGTTTCTCGGCCTGCCACCGCGCGGTCAGCGTCGCCGCCTGTTCCTCGAGCGCGGCCAGATCGAACTCCAGCTTTTCCAGGCGATCCTTGGAGGAGGCATCGGTCTCCTTTTTCAAAGCCTCGCGCTCGATCTTCAGCTGGATGACACGCCGATCGAGCTCGTCGAGCTCCTCGGGCTTGGAATCGACCTGCATCCGCAGTCTCGACGCGGCCTCGTCCATGAGATCGATTGCCTTGTCCGGCAAAAACCGGTCGGTGATGTAGCGGTTGGAAAGGGTCGCGGCCGAGACCAGTGCCGAATCGGATATCCGCACCTTGTGGTGCTGCTCGTACTTCTCCTTGAGCCCGCGCAGGATTGAGATCGTATCCTCGACCGACGGTTCGTCGACGAAGACCGGCTGGAACCGTCGGGCAAGAGCCGCATCCTTCTCGACATGCTTGCGATATTCATCAAGCGTCGTCGCGCCGATGCAGTGCAGTTCGCCGCGAGCCAGTGCCGGTTTCAGGAGATTCGACGCGTCCATCGCGCCGTCCGCCTTGCCGGCGCCGACGAGAGTATGCATCTCGTCGATGAAGAGGATGATCTCGCCTTCCTCGGAGCGCACCTCGTTGAGTACCGCCTTCAGTCGCTCCTCGAATTCTCCGCGGTACTTCGCGCCGGCGATCAATGCCCCCATATCGAGCGCCATGAGCCGCTTGTCCTTGAGGCTCTCGGGTACGTCGCCATTGACGATGCGGAGCGACAGCCCCTCGGCAATCGCCGTCTTGCCGACGCCAGGCTCACCGATCAGCACCGGATTGTTCTTCGTGCGGCGCGACAGCACCTGGATTGTGCGGCGGATTTCGTCATCGCGGCCAATCACCGGATCGAGCTTGCCATCGCGCGCTTCCGCCGTCAGATCGCGTGCATATTTCTTCAGCGAATCGAAGCCCTGCTCGGCATTCGCGCTGTCGGCCGTCCGGCCTTTGCGAATGTCGTTGATCACCTGATTGAGTTTCGTCGGTGTCACGCCAGCCTTCGAGAGGATCGCAGCGGTAGAGGCCGAACTCTCGACCGCGAGGGCCAAAAGCAGCCGCTCGACGGTGACGAAGCTGTCGCCGGCTTTTTGTGCCGCGTCCTCGGCCGTGGTAAACACCTTGGCAAGCGGCTGTGAAAGATAGACGGAACCGCTGCCGCCGGTCACCTTAGGAAGCTTTGCCAGCGCCTGCGCAGTACCCGTCCGCGCTTCGCGTGCGTCGCCGCCGGCGCGCTCGATGAGCGATGCCGCCATCCCTTGATCGTCGTCAAGCAAGACCTTGAGAACGTGCTCCGGCGTGAACTGTTGATGTCCCTCCGCCAGGGCATAGGTCTGCGCCGATTGCAGGAAACCACGCACACGCTCGGAATATTTTTCGATATTCATAACTTACCTCCATAGCCCGGCAAGCCCATCGTGGTGGCACTGGCCGGAGTTTCAGGATCAGGCTCCCGCATCGGCAAGCCTGTCATCGACGCCTCGTCCTCGCCTTGCGCGGGATCAAGTCTTCGAAGGGGAATATGGGGCAGCATTTTAGGAAATTAAAGGTGGGTATATCACCGCTTTTCCGAAATCAGATTTGCGGGAACGCGAGGATTCCGGGGGCTGTTGATGGCAAGATGAGCCGCTCGGCGTTCTGCAGCTGGCGCTGGCCCATCGGCCCGAAAATCGGACCCGGCTTTCCGAAATCGATACACAGAGTCAAAGAATACAACGATACTTGCGCGTCCGAAACGACGCGCGGCGTTGCAATACAGAAGGCCCGGCCATGAGACCGGGCCCTACTTGACACGTGCGCTTGTCTTTTATTCCGATGCCGCCAATGCCGCCGCATCGCCAGATGCCGGAGCTTCACCCGCTGCACCCTCTTCTGAGGCGGTCCGGCGTGGCTGGCGGCGCGGCCGAGACGCACTGCGGCGGCGCGATGATGCCCGGCCGGACGACTGCGTTTCCTCTTCCAGAGCGACCTCGGCAGGCACGCCTTCGATCACCGGCTGCGGTCCGGAACCGTCAACCACCGGCTGCGGCTCAATTGCGGGCGTTACTGCCACCGGCGCCGGCGCCGGTTCTGCAAAGACCTGCTCCTGATCCAGATCTTCCTGCTCGCGGTCGGTCAGATCGCGATCCTGCTGATCCTGGCGGTCGTCCCGCTGGAAGCGATCCTGCATCTGTGCCTGTGCTGCCGCGATGATGCGGTTGTAGTGCTCGGCGTGCTGGAGGTAGTTTTCGGCGATGACGCGGTCGCCGGCGCTTTGGGCGTCACGTGCGAGCGCTGCATATTTTTCAGCAATATGCTGCGCTGTGCCGCGAATCTTCACGTCCGGGCCGGAGCTGTCATAGGTGCGCGTCAACGGATTGGAGCCCTTGCGGTTACCATTGCCGTTATTGTTGTTGCTATTATTGTTATTTCGCCCACGGCCGCGCTTATTTTGCTGTCCTGGCCTCATCGTCCATTCACCCGAATCTTTTCTATAATGATCATATGGTTCCGCATCCCGGCCGGCTCTGCCGCGCCAGAAAAACACGCGCCGCAGCAGACCGTCTGTTCGCGATCTCGGCGCCGGCTGACGTCAAATTAACAGATACCCGCACAAGGCACTGTCGAACCCAAGCAACTCTTTCTTGAGAGCAATCCCCATTGGCCAGGCCATACTGGACCGAATCTCCGGTCCATGACCCTCTGCCCAGTGCGCGGGCGCAAACTAGCCCGCTTCCTTCGGGATTCCAAGCCCTTTCTTTGCTCTTCAAGATAAGAGAGACGCCGGTGCAGCATTTTTTCAACGGTTGGTGCTGCCTTCGACGTCCTGCTCGAACACCAAGACCCGGTCGTTGCCGCCGAAATCCTTGGCGCTTTCAAGCAGGCGGAACCCCTCGCTCACGAACAGCGCCGCGACTGCCTGCTTCTGGTCGAAACCGATTTCCAAGCCTATTACACCGCCCGCCTCGATATGGCGGCCCGCGTGTAGAGCGATTGCGCGATAGGCATCAAGCCCGTCATCTCCGCCGTCAAGTGCGGCAGCCGGATCGTAGAGTCTCACTTCCGGCTCAAGCTTCTCGATAACTTTGGACCTGATATACGGCGGATTTGAGACGACGATGTCGAACCGTCCACCCACACCTTCAAACCACTTGCTTCGAAGGGTTTCGAAGCGTTCGGCCAGGCCGTTCCGCTTGGCGTTCTCGCTTGCGGTCGCCAAGGCTTCGTCCGATATATCGGTACCAAGGCCGCGCGCGTCAAGTACCGATGCGAGGAGCGCGAGACAGATGCCTCCGGTTCCGGTGCCGAGATCGATGATTCGGCAGTGTCCCTTGCAAGCGGCGATCCGGCGTGCGTACGGAATAAGTCGATCCACCAGCATTTCCGTATCCGGCCGCGGCTCGAGGGTTTCCCCGGACAGCTTGAGCGTCAATCCGTAGAACTCGCGTTCACCCAGAATGCGATAGACCGGCTCGCGACCCGCGCGGCGCTGAATTGCGGTCCGGATACGCTGAGCGTCGGCGTCGCTCACCGGATGCCGACCGCGGGTCATCAACTCCGCAAGAGACAGGCCGAGCAAACCCGAAACGAGATGGCGCGAATCCAGCGCCGCACCTTCGATGCCGGCGGCCATCAACCGATCGCGACTTTCGGCAAGAAGGCTGTCAACCGTCTCGGCCATCGCTGCTCAGTTCTGCTTTTCGCCGAGGAGGGCGAGCTGGCTTGCCTGATGGTCCGCCAGGAGCGCATCAACCACCTCGTCGATCTCGCCTTCCATCATCCGATCGAGCTTGTAGAGCGTCAGGTTGATCCGGTGATCGGTCACCCGGCCCTGCGGAAAGTTATAGGTGCGAATGCGCTCCGAACGGTCGCCGGAACCGACCTGATTCTTGCGATCGGCGGAGCGCTCGTTCTCGGCACGCTGGCGCTCCATGTCGTAAAGCCGCGAACGCAGTACCTGCATCGCCTTGGCTCGATTCTGGTGCTGCGACTTCTCCGAACTCGTAACAACGATGCCGGTCGGCAGATGCGTGACTCGGACGGCCGAGTCGGTTGTGTTGACATGCTGACCGCCTGCGCCTGATGAGCGCATCGTATCGATGCGGATATCCTCCGGCCGGATCTCCACGTCGATCTCCTCGGCCTCCGGAAGCACGGCGACGGTTGCAGCTGACGTGTGGATGCGGCCGCTTGCTTCCGTCTCCGGCACGCGCTGCACCCGATGAACGCCCGACTCGAATTTCAGCCGCGAGAACACGCCGCGGCCGGAGACGGTCGCGATGATTTCCTTGAAGCCGCCAGCTTCCCCCTCGCTTGCTGAAAGCACCTCGACGCGCCACCCCTTGGTCGCGGCATACCGCTCGTACATGCGGAAGAGATCGCCGGCAAAGAGTGCCGCTTCCGAGCCGCCGGTGCCGGCGCGGATCTCGAGAATGGCGCTTTTCTCGTCTGCCGCATCCTTCGGGAGCAGCAGGACCTGGATTTCCTGCTCGAGCGCTTCGATCCTCTCCTCAAGCTGCGGCCGCTCCATTTCCGCAAGGTCGCGCATGTCCTTGTCCGTCGACCGGTCGTCAAGCAAGGCGTCGATGTCGGCAAGCTCGTCCTCTGCCTTCTGGTAGGCGCGGATCTTCGTTACCACCGACTGTAGCTCTGAATATTCCGAAGCGAGCTTCACATAGACATCGGCTGAAGGACCGGCAGACATGCGGGCCTCGATTTCGCCGAACCGTCGTTCGAGTTCGCGCATCTTTTCAACAGGAAGGTTGGCCAACTGTCACTCCAAATACACTCACCCGCCCGAACCCCGCCGGACGAGAACAAGACGCTCTCGTTCGATCTATACCGGTATGCCGTTTGCAGCGGCGAAATCGATGAGGATCTGGCGGATCGACGTCTCGGATTTCACGTCGTCCAGCTGAGCATCGAGGACTTCGCCCAGCTTTTCCGCATCGAGCGCGAGCAGCATCGCCTTCACCGGACCCACGGCCGTCGGCGACATCGACACCGAGCGGAAGCCCAGGCCGAGCAGTGCCATCGCCGAGAGCGGTTTGCTCGCCATCTCGCCGCAGAGAGTCACCGGCGTTTCGTTGCGCTCGCCCGCGCGCACGATCTGGCGAAGGATCCTGAGGAACGGCCGACCGAGCGTATCGAAGCGATCGGAAACCCGGGCATTGCCGCGATCCACCGCCATGGCGAACTGGAAGAGATCGTTGGAACCGACCGAGACGAAATCCACTTCGGCCATCAGCTCGTCAAGTTGCCACAGCAGCGCCGGCACCTCCAGCATCGCCCCGAACTGCAGCTTGCGCGGCAATTGTTCTCCGATCTTCGACTGCCTTTCGATTTCCTTCTGCAGAAGCAGGCGCGCCGCCTTCAGCTCGGCAACCTCCGTCACCATCGGCAGCATCAGCTTAAGTTCGCCGCCGGCGGCGGCCCGCAGCATCGCCCGGAACTGGGTGCGCAGCAGCCCCGGCCGATCGAGCGAAAGCCGGATGGCACGCCAGCCGAGTGCCGGATTTTCCTCTTCTGCTGCGCGGAAATAGGGAACCACCTTGTCACCGCCGATGTCGAGCGTGCGGAAGGTCACCGGCTTGCCGCCCGTCTGCTTCAAAACATTGCAGTAGAAGGCCTCCTGCTCCTCCGCCTTCGGCATGGTGGAAGCAATCATGAACTGGAGTTCGGTCCGGAAAAGTCCTATTCCTTCGGCCCCGGCCTCGTTCAGATGTGGCAGATCGACGAGCAGACCGGCATTCATCATCAGGGTGATGCGCTTGCCATCCCTCGTCAGCGGCTCGACGTCCTTGAGCGCCCTGAACTGCGCCTGACGGCGGGCTCGGAAGCGCACCTTCTCCTCGTAGGAGCGCTGCAGATCGGCGACCGGGCGCAAATGGACCTTGGCATCGTCACCGTCGACGATGATCGCGTCGCGATTTTCGGCAAGCGCCACGGCGCCTGCCGCCTGACCGACAACCGGGATGCCCATGGCGCGCGCGACAATCACGACGTGGCTTGTGACCGCCCCCTCCTCGAGCACCAGCCCGCGCACGTTCTCCCGCGGGTAGTCGAGCAGTTCGGCGGCGCCCATTGCGCGCGCGACGATGATCGCATCATTCGGGAAGTCCGCCGCCGAAAGCTTGGCGCCATAGCCCGACAGCTGGCGCAGGAGCCGGTTGGCAAGGTCGTCGAAGTCGTGCATCCGCTCGCGGAGGTAGGGATCCGTCAGGCGTATCATCCGTGCCTTGGTCTCGCTCTGCACCCGCTCGACAGCAGCTTCCGCCGTCAGGCCGTTGCGGATTGCTTCCTCGAGCTTCCTCACCCAGCCGCGATCATGAGCGAACATGCGATAGGTCTCTAGCACGGCCCGGTGCTCGCCTTCCATCGACACATCGCGCCGGGACAGCATATCGTCTATCGATATCCGCAGCGAGCCGAGCGCTTCCGCCAGGCGCTGCAACTCGCGATCCGTGTCCTCGTTGAGCAGATTGGTAACGACGATCCGCGGTTCGTGCAGAACCACATAGCCCAGGCCGATACCCTCGCCATAGCTGTTGCCTTCAATCGCAACGGGGCGCGAAAGATCGAGCTCCAGTCCGGGCTTGGTGATTTTCTTGAGCTCGCCGGTCGCGACCATCTCGGCCAGCACCATCGCGGTCGTCTCGAGCGCCTCGACCTCGTCCTCGCGATAGTTGCGCTGCGCCTTGTTCTGCACGACGAGGACGCCGAGCGCGCGTCCGGTGCGCAGGATCGGCACACCGAGGAAGGAATGATAGATCTCCTCGCCCGTTTCCGGCAGATATGTGAAGGCGGGGTGTGATTGGGCATCGGAGAGATTGAGCGGGCGCGCCGAGGCGGCGATCGTACCGACGAGGCCCTGGCCCATCTTCAATTGCGCCAGGTGCACAGCAGTCTTGTTCAGACCCTCTGTCGCGTAAAGCTCGAGCACGCCGTCGGAGCGCAGCACATAGACGGAGCACACTTCCGCGACCATGTTCTGCGCTATCTGGCGCACGATCCGATCCAGGCGCTCCTGCGGCTCGAGCGGCTCCGCCATGAGTTCGCGCAACCGCTTGAGGAGAACGCGCGGACCCGCGGAAAGGTCTCTCATCGCGTGGGGTCTCCCGACAAAAACAGACGTCAGCAAAGGACGGGATGCGGCGGCCGTCAACGGGGCCGCGAATCCCAGATCTTATGCCTGCTGCTTAACTCTTATCCAGACCGTAAACGGAATGCAAAGTCCGAACGGCCAATTCGGCATAAGGTCCATCGATCAGAATGGAAATCTTGATTTCCGAGGTGGTGATCGCCTTTATGTTGATGCCCTTGTCGGCAAGCGCCCGGAAGGCCGAGGCGGCAACGCCCGCATGGCTGCGCATCCCAATGCCGATGACGGAGACCTTGACCAGACCGGATTCAGACTGAACCACGTCGTAGCCGATCTTCTCCTTGTTTTCCGAAAGCACCTTCAGCGCCTTGTTGACGTCACCGGACGGCACCGTAAAGGTCATGTCCGTCTTGGAGCCGTCTTCCGAGATGTTCTGAACGATCATGTCGACATTGATGTGGGCTTCCGCAAGCGGCCCGAAGATCGCGGCGGAAACACCCGGCCGGTCGGCCAAGCGGCGCAGCGAGATCTGGGCTTCATCCTTGGCATAGGCAATGCCGGTTACGACTTCCTGTTCCACGATCTCTTCCTCATCACAAATCAGCGTTCCGGGCGGGTTTAGAAGGTCACCCATGCCCGGCGCATCGGGATCCTCGAAAGACGAGCGCACGAAGGTGCGCACCTTGTGCACCATGGCGAGCTCGACCGAGCGCACCTGCAGCACCTTGGCGCCGAGAGACGCCATTTCCAGCATTTCCTCGAAGGCGATCTTCTTCAGCCGCCGGGCTTTCGGTTCGATGCGCGGGTCGGTCGTATAGACGCCGTCGACATCGGTATAGATATCGCAGCGGTCGGCCTTGACGGCGGCCGCGATCGCGACTGCCGAGGTGTCGGAGCCGCCTCGGCCGAGCGTTGCGACCCGGTTGTCGGGGCCGATCCCCTGGAAACCGGCAACGACCGCAACCTGCCCCTCGCCCATGCGGCGGATGATATCGGAGCCGTCTATGTCAAGGATGCGGGCGGCACCATGGGCGTTGTCGGTGCGGATCGGGATCTGCCAGCCCTGCCATGATCGGGCATTGATGCCCATGGACTGGAGAGCGATAGCGAGCAGACCGGAGGTCACCTGCTCACCGGAGGCGACGACCGCATCATATTCGCGCGCATCGAAAAAGGGCGCGTTGGCGCATGCGACCTTCGGCATGTTGTCGACCCAGCCGACGAGTTCGTTGGTCTTGCCGGACATGGCAGAGACGACGACCGCCACCTCGTGGCCGGCGTCGACTTCGCGTTTAACGTGGCGGGCGACATTGTGGATGCGGTCCAAATCTGCGACGGAAGTTCCGCCGAATTTCATCACGATGCGTGCCATTTCGCCTCTACCGTACCAACAAGTTTTCCGCGCGAACGCGCGACAGGAATTCGCTCCGCCGGCACCTGACGATCGAAGAGCTTTGAAGAGACGTCTCAGACATCGGCCGGTCACCGCCTCGGGGAGCGGAAGTCGCGGCGTCTCTTAGCGGATCAGGGGACGGCGCGCAATGGCCGTGAAAGCCGGAGGCAGGGCTGCGAACGCGTGGGCGGACAACGCACCCGCCGAGGTGTTGAGTCAGCATCGCCTCGACCAGCGCGGCATCAATCCGATTTCATAATTAAACCACTTGCAATTTAAAACCATTGTTACATGCTCGAAGGATCGAGAGGCGGAAACAACGGGAGGAAAGTGGAATGCGCAAGGTCATCATGTGGGATATGGTCAGCGTCGACGGCCTCTTCGAGGCCCCGGGCCACGACATCGGCTGGTTCGTATTCGAAGACGAGCTTGCCGACTATATCCGCGAGACGCAGCTTGGGGCCGACACGCTTCTCTTCGGCCGCGTTACCTATGAAATGATGGCGACCTACTGGCCCTCAGCCGAGGGGGAGATCGCCACCTTCATGAACAGCGTCGAGAAGTTCGTCTTTTCCAGAACCCTCCAGAATGCCGATTGGAACAACACGACGCTCGTTTCCGGCGATGCCGCTGCCGAGGTAGAGAAACTGAAGCGGCGCGAGGGTGGCACGATCTTCGTCTACGGCAGCGCCGATTTCGCGGGGACGCTGACGGCCAAGGGCCTTGTCGACGAATACCGCCTCGGCATCAATCCGGTGCTGCTCGGCAAAGGAACGCCCCTCTTCCAGAACATCCCCGACCACACGAAACTGTCGCTCACCCAGGTGCGGCCGCTGAAGTCGGGGGTCGTCATCCTGCACTATCAGCCCGTCCGGAACTGATGAACGCAGCTACAGGACCCTTGACATCGCCCGCCAATCGTCCGACTTCACGATGAACCGGCAAGGCGAGGTAGACTGCGATGAGCGAGACGGCACGCACGACGATCGATCAGAACGAGGTCGATCGCTTTTCGGCGATGGCGGCCGAATGGTGGGATCCGACCGGCAAGTTCCGTCCGCTGCACAAGTTCAACCCGGTGCGCCTCGCCTATATTCGCGATAAGGCCTGCGAGAATTTCGACCGCGACCCAAAGAGCCCGCAGCCGCTGAAGGGGCTGCGCCTGCTCGACATCGGCTGCGGCGGCGGTCTTCTCTCCGAGCCGATGGCGCGAATGGGGGCCGACGTGCTCGGAGCCGATGCATCGGAAAAGAATATCGGCATCGCCAGGACGCACGCGGCGGGGAGCGGCGTCGCGGTCGATTACCGCGCCGTGACAGCCGAAGCGCTCGCCGCGGCTGGCGAGAGCTTCGATGTCGTCCTCAACATGGAAGTGGTCGAGCATGTAGCGGATGTCGACTTCTTCATGACGACCTGCGCCCACATGGTTCGCCCCGGCGGGCTGATGTTTATCGCCACCATCAACCGGACGCTGAAGGCCGCGGCCCTGGCCATCTTTGCCGCTGAGAACGTGCTGCGCTGGTTGCCGCGCGGCACGCATCAGTACGAAAAGCTCGTGCGTCCGGAAGAACTGGAAAAGCCGCTCGAGGCGAGCGGCATGCAGGTCACCGACCGCACCGGCGTGTTCTTCAGCCCGCTTTCCAATCAGTGGAACCTGTCGCGGGACATGGACGTCAACTACATGATCGTCGCCAAGCGGCCGATTTGAATAAGTTGGACCGTCCTCAGTTCGTGTCGTCGGGGAGCACCGGCAGGGGCGCGACTTCGATGCCCTCCTCCAGGAGTGCGATCGCCTCTTCCCTGGAGGCCTTGCCGATCAGGCCGCGCTGATCGGCTTCGCCATAATGGATCTTGCGCGCCTCTTCGGGAAAGCGCTCACCGACGTCTTCCGCGTTCTCGCGGATTGATTTCACCATCTCTCTAAGTTTGGTGATCGTTTCCTTTTGCGCCTGGTCCATGACCAGTGCCTGCCGCGCCTCTTTCTTGCGAGCGGTCGAAACTGAAGGCGCCATAAGCTGCTTGGTGACGGAGGCGGAGTTGCAGGTGGGACAGGTGATCAGTCGGGCTGAGACCTGCCGCGAGTAGTCGTCGCTCGAGGAGAACCAGCCTTCGAAGGCGTGACCGTTCTCACAGGTGAGATTGTAGTGGATCAAGCTGCAACGCCTCCTTGCCCGGTGGGAGCCACTTCATCCAGCACGAAATCGCGGGCATTCTTGAGATTGGGGATGCGCCCCCGCGCCTTATGCGCCGCAGCAACGTCGATCTCGGCGATGATGACCGCCTCGCCGCTCGGACCGGCCTCGGCCAGCACCCGGCCCCAGGGATCGATGATCATTGAATGGCCGAAGGTCTGCCGTCCATCCTCATGGTCTCCGCCCTGCGCGGCGGCGACGACGAACAGCCCGTTCTCGATGGCGCGGGCGCGCAACAGGATTTCCCAATGCGCTTCCCCGGTCTGGCGCGTGAAAGCTGCAGGCACCGACATGATCTCGGCTCCGGCAACCGCCTGGCAGCGAAAGAGTTCCGGAAAGCGGACATCGTAGCAGATGGCAAACCCGAGCTTCCCGAAGGGAAGATCGGCGATGCGGGCCGTGGAACCGGGCCGGTAGGCGGCACTTTCCCGCCAGCTCTCGCCATTCTCCAGATCCACGTCGAACATGTGGATCTTGTCGTAGTCGCAGATCTTCTTTCCATCGGGTCCGAAGAGAAAACCGCGATTGGCGATCTTGCCGTCCTCAAGGCCGATCGGCGTTGAGCCGACATGGAGATAGATCCCGAGGTCGCCGGCAAGCCGTGCCGCCTCTCGCACGACCAGATCGCCGGTCTCGTCCTTCAGCACGGAGCGGAGCCCCGCCCGATCGCGCTGAATGGCGCCGGTCATCTCGGGGGTTTGTATGTAAATCGCACCTTGCAACGCCGCCTCGCGCACGAGACGCGCCATTGTCTCCGCATTGCTTGCGGGATCGATGCCGGAACACATCTGGATGGCGGCAGCCTTGAACGTCATACTCTTTCTCCGGAAGTGCCGGTCAGGCGGCAAGCATCGCGTCGAGCTTGCCCACCCGATCAAGCGCGTGCAGATCGTCGCAACCGCCGACATGAATGTCATTGATGAAGATTTGCGGGAAGGTCCTGCCGCCGTTGGACTTCTCGACCATCGTCTGACGTAGACTCGGATCGTAGGTGGCGTCGTACTCCACGAAAGAAACGCCCTTCGTCTCCAGGAGCTTCTTCGCCCTGGTGCAATAACCGCAGAACTGACGCGTATAGATGACGACCGAAGCCATAGTCTCAAACCGCTCCTTCACCACTCCGATGCCGGACATCTGCCATTGCCTGTTTCCCTGACCGTCCGGCGCAGCATGGAAACATGCAGGAATTCAACGCACTACAGCCTCCCCTATGGAAGCACTGCACTTCAGTCATATAGGTCCGGACAAGGCTCTTGCAAAGGTCAAAACCGTGACGTCCCGAGCCCCCGCGCGTTTCAAGGCGCGTGTGGCAGCCGAAACGGTCGCACCCGTCGTATAGACGTCGTCGACGAGCACTATGTTCTTTCCGGCGAGAATCAGCCTCACGCCTTCCGGAACGGCAAAGGCGCCACTGACATTGTCCTCGCGGACTCTCAGCCCGAGCCCGACCTGACGGCTCGTGCGTTTAATGCGGCGAAGCGCGTCGGGCCGATAGGGCCTTCCCGCAAGCTCCGCTATGACCCGCGCCAACTCCGCCGCCTGGTTGAATTTCCGCCTCCACAGGCGGAAGGCATGCAGCGGCACCGGCACGATCACATCGGCGGCCGCAACGGCACCGTCGCTGGCGCGGATCATCCATTCCGCCATCATCGGCGCCAGGTCGGTGCGGTCGCGATATTTCAGGCCGTGCACCAGATCACGTGCGATGCCCTGGTGAAGCGCCACGGAACGCAGCCTGTCGAAGACAGGAGGGTCGGCAATCGCCTCCGGCGACACGGCGCCCGCACCAGGATCGAAGGCAAAGGGCAAGCCGAGCACTTCGCAATAGGGCCGCTCGATCAACGGCAACCCCGCCCAGCACGATGGGCAGACGGCATGTGCGTCGCCCGTCAGCCGCCCGCAGCCGCGGCAGACGGGTGGAAACACCAGGTTGATTGCACCGATCCTGAGCCGCGCGAGTAGCGGCGCACCGTGCGCTGTCCAGTTTCTCCAAACATGCCGCTCCATCCGGTTGACTTTATCTCCGCCAGGGTTTCTTTCACATTCGTGATCTCGGGAGAGTATCGTGGAAATCATCTTTGACCAGAGCCTCGTCGAGGCGCACCGCCGACGCGCGCTTCTCCGCGGCGATCCGAAAGCAAGCTTCCTTCTCGACATCGTGGCGCAGGAACTCGCCGACCGGGTCGGCGTCGTGGAGCGGCACTTCGACAAGGCAATGGAATTGCACGGCTACACAGGCACTGCCGCCCGACTTTTGGCAGAAACCGGCAAGGTCGGCGAAATCGAGCGCGTGGAAACCGACCAAGGCTTCCGTTGGAATGACGGGCCCGTAACGATCGCGCCGCTTGAACGCATCCCCGCCGAACCGGCTTCCCTCAACCTCCTGGTCTCGCCGCTGTCCCTGCATCTGACCAACGACACGCCCGGAGCCTTCATACAGGCGCGCCGGGCGCTGAAGCCCGACGGCCTCTTTCTGGCGGCGATCCCCGGCAGCGGCACGTTGCAGGAGCTGCGCGAGGCGCTACTCGTCGCCGAAGCCGAATTGACCGGCGGAGCAAGCCCGAGGGTCATTCCCTTTGCCGACGTTCGCGACATCGGCGCACTGCTGCAACGGGCCGGCTTTGCGCTGCCCGTGGCAGATGCCGAAACCTACACCGTCCGCTACGAGTCGCTCTTCGGTCTCCTCAGAGATTTAAGAGCCATGGGCATGACCAATCCGCTGGCCGCCCGCAGCCGAACACCCGTGCCGAGGCGCTTCTTCCTGAGAGCGGCGGAAATCTACGCGGAACGCTTTTCCGACCCGGACGGGCGAGTTCGTGCGACCTTCTCAATTATTTACGTCTCGGGCTGGGCGCCGCATGGAAGCCAGCAGAAGCCGCTAAAGCCGGGCTCGGCAAAGCGCAGGCTGTCCGAGGCGCTGGGAGTGGAAGAACATTCGCTGAGGAATTCGGACGAGTCCTGATCTGGGCTTCAGGCGTTGTCGATCGTTTCCGCTATGTATTCCAGCACATTCTGCAGACTGTCCGAAAAGCCCCTGAGCCCGACGAGGAGACCGACCGATATCAATGCGACAATGAGCCCGTATTCCACCGCAGTGGCGCCGTCACGGTTGTGAATGAGGAATTTGAACTTGCGCATACGTCCTCCAGCGATCCTTGCGGCTTCGCCATGCTACTGCATGTTTCCTTGGACCGACCTCGATCTAAGGACGAAGAGATGCAGCAATCAGAATGCCACGGCGACCTTGCGCGTCTGACAGGCGCACGACCCCATAGTGAATTTCCGCGGAGGACGCGAGCCTGCTGCATGTCTTTGTCCTTTAATCGACCTCGATTAAAGGACAAAGACATGCAGCAATTCAAAGTGCTACAGCGACCTTTGCGCGTCCAATAAGACGCGCGGCGCTGTAGGGGCTCAGGTCAGCATCCGCTCCTGGCGCCATCTGCATCGATGATGCACACGGCGCCCGGCATTTCCTGTAGCACGCTGCGGCGCACGGTATAGCGTCTGCCCGTACTGGCAGGGACGGAACCGGTGGTGATATTGTCGTAGTCGATCGGCCTGTTCGCAAGCATCCGCTTGTCGCTCTTCGACGACAGCATTGGCGTCAGAATCAGCGTCAGCGCGATCACTGCCGTCCCGAACAGCAGCGAAAGATTGAGCACACCCATCCGGCGGGACTGGCTTGCCGCCAGATCCTTGTCTTCGACCGTCCTCCAGAAATCCTCGTCCACCATTCCAGCCTCGCGAAATACTCTTAGGAGCAGCGTTGAAAGCACCTTCCCTTCAACTCGCTGACGCTGCCCGACGCAATTGCCCTTCAACCGGCCCCGATTTGAAGCACAAACCGATTGCGACGAGTTTGCCTCACGGGTGATAAACTTTCGATTAATGAAATGTTGGAGATCAAGGGAATGGAAAGCGCGGACTCCGCACTCGCAACGGAGCGCTGGCTATCGGCTATCGGCTAAAGCAAATCCATCAGGAAAGGAATGAGCGGTTCGTCGGCCGGAGGCATCGGGTAATCGCGCATCGCCTTGGGACGCACCCATTTGATCGCCTGGCCCTCTCGTCCCTCGGCAAATCCCTCGTAGCGGCGGCAGATATAGAGCGGCATCAGGAGGTGGAAACTATCATAGCTGTGGCTCGCGAATGTCAGCGGCGCGAGGCATGCGACCTTGGTGCGGATGCCCAGTTCCTCCTCCAGCTCGCGGATCAGCGTCTCCTCCGGCGTTTCGGCGGCCTCGACTTTGCCGCCCGGAAATTCCCAGAGCCCAGCGAGCGACTTTCCTTTCGGTCGCTGCGCAAGCAGGATGCGCCCGTCCGAGTCGACCAGCGCGCAAGCCGCCACGAGCACGATCTTCTTTTCCTTGGTTTCCATGCCCTACACCTTCGGCGCGCGATAGACGTAACGATAGACCTCGGTAAAGCCGGCCTTGCGGTAAAGCGCTATTGCCGCCTCGTTATCGGCTTCCACCTGTAGCCAGGCCTTTTTCGCACCACGAAGGCGGGCCCAGCGCAGCGACGCGTCGAGGAGCGCATCGCCCACGCCTTGGCGCCGCACCGACTCCGCAACCGCGAACTGCATGATGCCGGCGAGATCGTTGTCGTGCACGACAAGCGACACGGCCGTCGGCCCGATGTCGCGATCCTCGAAGAGGAATAGGCCGGTTTCGGGCTTGATCGCATTGATGATGCCGATCAAAGCCGCCTTGCTTTCGGGATCCTCCTTGCCGATCAGCAGCCGGGCATCGGCAAATCGTGCAACATCCTTGACCGGCAGATGATCCATGCCGTCGCCGAAATCGCGTTCCGCCAGATCGAGCGCCAGCACCAAGCTGCGCCCGAAAGCCGGCCAACCAGACTTGTCCATGTGGGCGATCATCTGCGGCGGCGTCAGCGGCGTCTGGCGGACGGTCAACACACACCCGTGCTCGGTAAAGCGCCGCGCCGCCTTGTCGAGCCTGATGGCTATGTCTCGATAGTCCGACGGGTCGAGCGGATTGACCGAGTTCAGGCGCTTGGAAGCATGGCCGGCGGTCAACCGGACCAGCCAACTTCCATCGTAGTATACACTGCTCGCCGGCCAGGCGCGGAAGCCGACGGCTTCGAGGCGCCGCACGCTCGGAAGGTTGACCGCCATGGCTTCGGTCTCGACATGGCCGTCCGGCCGTCCATCTTTCGATGTCATGTTCTTGAGCCCCGATGAAGCGCCGGGTCAGCTTCTGTAATCGCCATTTATCTCGACATATTCCTTGGTGAGGTCGCAGGTATAGACGGTGGCGCTGCCCGAGCCGAGACCGATTTCGACGCGTATCGGAATGGTCTCACCCTTCATCACCGCACTTGCGGCCGCTTCGGAATAGGCCGGGTCGCGCTCGCCCTCGACGGCGACGCGCACATCGCCGAACCAGATCGCCAACCGGTCGCGCTCGGCCATTTCTCCGGACTTGCCGACCGCCATCACCACCCGGCCCCAATTCGCGTCCTCGCCCGCGACCGCCGTCTTGACGAGCGGCGAATTGGCAATCGACAGCGCGATGCGCTTGGCGGCCGCATCGGTCTCGGCACCCTGGACCGTCACCTCCACCATCTTGCGCGCGCCCTCGCCATCGCGCACCACCTGCAGGGCCAGATCGCGAAGGAGATCATTGAGGGCTGCGCGGAAGGAAACGAGCCGCGGATCGTCCGAAGCCTCGACCCGAGCCTGCCCGTCCTTTGCCGCCGCACCGGTTGCAAACAGCATCAGCGTATCAGAGGTGGAGGTGTCGCTGTCGACGGTCACGGAGTTGAAGGTCGGGCCGACACCGGCCGAGAGCAGTGCCTGCAGCGCCGCCGGTGCGATATCCGCATCGGTAACCACGAAAGAGAGCATAGTCGCCATATCCGGCGCGATCATGCCGGCCCCCTTGGCGATTCCGTTGATCGTGACCTTGACACCGCCGATCTCGGTTTTGCGGGTGGCGACCTTTGGAAAGGTGTCCGTGGTCATGATCGCCTTGGCCGCCTCGAACCAGAAGTCCTCCGTGGCCTCCACCGCAAGCCGGTCGAGGACGCCGGCAAATTTCGCCGCGTCAAGCGGCTCGCCAATCACGCCCGTCGAGGCCAGGAAGATTTCGCCTTCGCTGCAGCCGACCGCCTGAGCCGCCGATTTCGCCGTGAGCTCAGTCGCTTCCCTGCCCTTCTTGCCGGTGAAGGCATTGGCATTGCCGGAATTGACCACGACCGCACGGGCGACGCCGGCGGGGAGGTTCTTCCGGCAGAAGTCGACCGGAGCGGACGGGCACTTGGAGCGCGTAAAAACACCGGCCACGGCGGTCGGCGCGTCGAAGATCATCATCAGCACGTCGGTGCGGTTCTTGTACTTTATCCCCGCTGCGGCGGTTGCCATACGCACGCCGCGCAGCGCTGGCATTTCGGCGAAGGTTTTCGGAGCAAGTGGAGAAACGGAACCGGACATGGGACATACCTGCTTTGGAAGCCTTGGGTGGGTGTGACAAACGCCCGAGCGGTATACAGCCGCCGGGCATTCCGACCTTGTCGAAGGCGGAGCGGCACGTTGAAGCGACACTGACTTCGCCTCACTCTCGCACTGCTCCTGCCAACGGCGGTGCGCTACGCTGTCGGAGGTGCGAGAGCCGCCGCGCACCGTCAATCGGGGGCGGAGAAATCGCTGTAGCGCCCTGAACTGCTGCATGCCTTCGTCTTCGAGGTCGATCGAGGAGACATGCAGTGGGGCACCCCAGAGAACGTTACCGTGCCTCCCGCGCCGCATTGGCCGCGTCGTAGGCCTTTTTCAGCTCGGCATCGGAAATCTCGACCTCCGTCGACTCTTTCGCGGTCGCCAGCAACGCCAGGTACTTGTCACGCATGACAAGCTGACGCACCTGCGGCTCGACCTGTTCGAGCGTCGGGGGCGCCTGCGGCCGCTTGTCCTCGACGAGGATCACGTGATAGCCGAACTGGGTCTTTACCGGCTCCTTGGTATAGGCGCCCTTCTCCAGTGCGAAGGCGGCCGCCTCGAATTCGGGCACCATCCGGCCCTTGGTGAAGTAGCCGAGATCGCCGCCGTCGTCCTTGTTCGGATCGGTGGATTTGGCCTTGGCGAGATCGACAAAGCTCTTGCCCGCGTCGAGTTCCTTGATGATCTCCTTGGCTTCCTCCTCGGTCTTGACGAGGATGTGCCGCGCCTTCACCTCCTCCTGTGCCGGGATGGCTGCGATTTCTTTCTCGTAACGCGCCTTGACGTCATCCTCGGTGATGGCGTCGACGACGTGTTTCTTGAAGAAGGCGTTGTGAAGTTCGCGCTCGGTCAGAAAGGCGATGCGCTGCTTGTACGTCTCGTCGTTCTGAAGTCCTTCCTTCTCGGCGTCCTTCGCCAGAAGCTTCACGTCGATGACGGATGAGAGAGCCGCAGCCCGCTTCTGCTCCTCCGGCATGCGCTCAAGCTGAGGATCGAGACTGCCGATCGCCAGGTCAAGCTCCGACTGGCGAATTTCCTGATCGCCGACCTTCGCGACGATCGGGTCCGTCTCTTCGGCGCGAACGACACCGCCCGCCGCGATCATCGCGACCAGCGCCGCGAGCGCCAGGGTCTTGTATCTGGACATATATCTAACCTTTCACATTGGCCGTCAGCGCGACGCCAAGCCTTAAGCGGACTGCACAACACCAGAATGTGGCAGTTCTGCAGCCGGCCGGCCGTGCAAGTGCGTTGACATAATCCGACCCCCCTCTTATCTGTCACGCAACCTCGCGTCCAGAACAGTTTTCCGGGCGTTTCACGGCACTTCGCGGTTTTTCGGGCGAACCTGAAGCCCGATTCTGAAACCGCAGGCGACAAAAAAGGAAAGGACCATTCTAATGGTCAGTCTCGGCGGCCTTGCCCGCAAGTTGTTTGGCTCTTCCAACGATCGCCGCGTCCGCAGCTACAAGGGCCGGGTGGATGCCATCAGCGCCCTCGAATCCGATATGCAGGCTCTGAGCGACGAAGCGTTGGCGGCAAAGACGGCAGAGTTTCGCCAGCAGCTTTCCGACGGCAAGACCCTCGACGACATCCTGGTTCCGGCCTTTGCCGTCGTACGCGAAGCGGCACGCCGCGTGCTCGGCCTGCGCCCCTTCGACGTTCAGCTCATCGGCGGCATGATCCTGCACGAGCGCTCCATCGCCGAAATGAAGACCGGCGAAGGCAAGACGCTCGTCGCGACACTGCCCGTCTATCTGAACGCGCTTGCCGGCAAGGGCGTCCATGTCGTCACCGTCAATGATTACCTCGCCCAGCGCGATGCAGGCATGATGGGCCGCGTCTACGGCTTTCTCGGCTTGACGACGGGCGTCATCGTCCATGGTTTGACCGACGAGCAGCGCCGTGAAGCCTATGCCTGCGACGTCACCTACGCCACCAACAACGAACTCGGCTTCGATTATCTCCGCGACAATATGAAGTACGAACGCTCGCAGATGGTGCAGCGCGGTCACTTTTTCGCGATCGTCGACGAGGTCGACTCCATCCTCGTCGACGAGGCGCGCACGCCGCTCATCATCTCCGGTCCGCTTGATGATCGCTCGGAACTCTATAACACCATCAACGACTTCATCCCGCTGCTGGCGCCGGAAGACTACGAGATCGACGAGAAGCAGCGCTCTGCCAACTTCTCGGAGGAAGGCACCGAGAAGCTCGAGAACCTGTTGCGCGAAGCGGGCCTCTTGAAGGGTGAGTCGCTCTATGACATCGAGAACGTCGCGATCGTCCACCACGTCAACAATGCGCTGAAGGCTCACAAGCTGTTCACCCGCGACAAGGACTACATCGTCCGCAACGGCGAGATCGTCATCATCGACGAGTTCACCGGCCGTATGATGCCGGGCCGCCGCTATTCGGAAGGCCAGCACCAGGCACTCGAAGCCAAGGAAAAGGTGCAGATTCAGCCCGAGAACCAGACGCTCGCCTCGGTCACCTTCCAGAACTACTTCCGCATGTATGAAAAGCTTGCGGGCATGACCGGCACCGCGGCGACGGAAGCCGAGGAATTCGGCAATATCTACGGCCTCGAAGTGGTGGAAGTTCCGACGAACCTGCCGATCCAGCGCCGCGACGAGGACGATGAGGTCTATCGGACCGCCGGCGAGAAGTACAAGGCGATCATCGAGGAGATCAAGACGGCGCACGAGCGCGGTCAGCCGATGCTTGTCGGCACCACCTCGATCGAAAAATCGGAGTTGCTCGCCGAGATGCTGAAGAAGAGCGGCTTCTCCAAGTTTCAGGTTCTGAATGCCCGTTATCACGAGCAGGAAGCCTATATCGTCGCCCAGGCCGGCGTGCCGGGCGCCGTGACGATCGCCACCAACATGGCGGGCCGCGGAACCGACATCCAGCTCGGCGGCAACCCGGACATGCGCATCCAGCAGGAATTGGGCGACGTCGAGCCGGGTCCCGAGCGCGAAGCACGCGAAAAGGCAATCCGCGAGGAAGTGCAGAAGCTTAAGGAGCAGGCGCTCGCCGCAGGCGGGCTCTACGTGCTGGCCACCGAACGGCATGAGAGCCGCCGCATCGACAATCAGCTGCGCGGCCGCTCGGGGCGCCAGGGCGACCCCGGCCGTTCGAAGTTCTACCTGTCGCTGCAGGATGACCTGATGCGCATCTTCGGCTCAGACCGCATGGACGGCATGCTGCAGAAGCTGGGCCTGAAGGAAGGCGAAGCCATCGTCCATCCCTGGATAAACAAGGCGTTGGAACGCGCGCAGAAGAAGGTCGAAGCGCGCAACTTCGATATCCGGAAGAACCTTCTTAAATACGACGACGTCCTCAACGATCAGCGCAAGGTCATCTTCGAGCAGCGCCTCGAGCTTATGGACGCAACGGATGTCGGCGAGACCATCGCCGACATGCGCAACGAAGTGATCGAGGACATTGTCGGCAAGCGCATCCCTGAACGGGCCTATGCCGAGCAATGGGACATGGAAGGGCTTAAGGCTGACGTCCAACAATATCTCAACCTCGATCTTCCCGTCGTCGAATGGGCTGCGGAAGAAGGTATTGCCGAGGACGACATCCTCGAGCGCATCACCGCCGCCGCCGACAAGGCCGCGGCCGACCGGGCGGAACGCTTCGGGCCCGATATCATGCAATATGTCGAACGCTCGGTCGTGCTGCAGACGCTCGACCATCTTTGGCGCGAGCACATCGTCAACCTCGACCATCTCCGCTCCGTCATCGGCTTCCGCGGTTACGCACAGCGCGACCCGCTGCAGGAATACAAATCCGAGGCGTTCGAGCTGTTCCAGGCCCTGCTCGTCAATCTCCGTCAAGCCGTGACCGCGCAATTGATGCGCGTTGAGCTGGTGCGCGAGGCGCCGCAGGAGCCGCAGCCCTTGCCGCCGATGGAAGCGCACCACATCTCCCCGCTCACCGGCCAGGACGATTTCGCGCAGGCGGGAGAGACGCTGCTCGCAACCGCTCCCCGCAATCCGGCCGATCCCTCGACCTGGGGCAAGGTGGCGCGCAATGAGCCATGCCCCTGCGGTTCCGGCAAGAAATACAAGCATTGCCACGGAATCTATGAAGCCTGATCGAGATGCCGCCTCTACACAGTAGGCGGCATTTTCGTCTGAACCGCATGGAAGGCGTTGAACCGTTTGTTAACGCTGATCTGGCAGAAGTGAGACCCTGTATTGCGTAATCTCAGGGTGTCCTCGTGTTCATGGCGGTATGTCAAACGGCCGGACGAATATTGCCGTCGGCGCTGAGGCTCCGACTGGTTCCAATCCTTGAGCGGCTCGCCGCAACTTTGTCCGGCGCCGATTCCCGCAGCCGCGCGCAGCGCATGGCGCTCATCGCCTTCATCATCCGTATACTGAGCGCAGCGATCGCCTTCGTCTCTCAGATCGCGATCGCGCGCCTCATGGGCGAATTCGAATACGGCGTCTTCATTTTCGTCTGGGTGATGGCGGTCCTGTTCGGCAACCTCTCCTGCCTCGGACTTCACGCGGCGGTCATCCGCTTCCTGCCGGAATATCATACGACCTCGGCACTCCCAGAAATCCGCGGCCTGACGACGACGGCACGCATATTTGCCCTCGTCTCCGCCAGCACCCTTGCCGCGATCGCGGCCATCGGACTCTGGCTCTTCGGGCGCACCATCGAGAACTACTACATCCTTCCGCTCTATCTCGGCCTCTGCACCCTGCCGATGATCGCGCTCGGCGACGTGATGGACGGCACCGCCCGCGCCCATGGCTGGCCGATCGCGGCGCTGAGCCCGACCTATATCGTACGGCCGCTGCTCATCCTCGCCTTCATGCTCTTCGCGATCGCCGCCGGTCTGCCCCGCGACGCGACGACGGCTATGGCGGCCGCTCTGGCGGCAACCTATGTCACCGCACTCGGTCAATTCCTCGCCATGGTGTGGCGGCTCGGCCGCCATTATGCGCGTGGACCGATGAAGATCGAGCTCGGCCGCTGGCTGCGCGTCTCGGTTCCGATCTTCCTCGTCGACGGTTTTGGATTCCTGCTCACCAATTCCGACGTGGTGATCGTCGGGCTCTATCTGAAGCCGGACGAGGTTGCGATCTATTTTGCCGCCGCCAAGACGATGGCGCTGGTGCATTTCGTCATGTTTGCGGTCAAGGCCGCGGCGGGTCCGCGCTTTTCCGCGGCGATGGCCCTGCGTGACCGTCGACAATTGTCCGAGATCGCCATCGAGAGCGCGCGCTGGTCTTTCTGGCCATCGCTCGCGATCGGCTGCACCGTGGTCGCGGCCGGGCCCTTGCTGCTTTCGCTGTTCGGTCCGGCCTTCACCGCCGGCGCTCCGCTGATGGCGATCCTTTTGGCCGGAATCCTCGCCAAGTCGTTTGTCGGTCCTGCCGAAACCCTGCTCACCATGGCCGGCCGGCAGAAGCTCTGCGTCGGCCTTTATGCCGGGGCCCTTAGCGCCAATATCGCGCTGAACATTACGCTCGTGCCGCTTTTCGGCCTGACGGGGGCGGCGTGCGCAACGGCCGGCGCGATGTTCGCGGAGGCGGCAATCCTGCACGTGGCGGTCAGGCACACATTCGGATTCACCCTGCTCGCGCTGGCGGGCGGAGGCGATAACGGCGAAAAGAAGGAGGCGAGCAGGCCATGAGCGGCAATATCCAGCTTCCCGGCGATGCAAACGGCATGGCGACCCGCATGCCCGGCGGCTTGGCGGCGCGGCCGCCCTTCGATCCGTCCCAGGCCGAGCGCCTGCTCCCGGTCGGACGATCCGGGCGGCATCTAGCGATCTATCCGGCACGAGCCGGCTACGAATTGCAGCGGGAACTCGATTTTCTCTCCAACCGCGCCATCGAGCCGAACGTCTTCTTCACCGGACGCTTTCTGGCGCCGGCCATGCCCCGGCTGGAGGATCGGGTCGTCCGCCTCGCCGTCATTCGCGACGACAACGAACGCAGCAGCCGCATGCGCTTCGCCATGCCGTTTTCGCTCGAAAAGCCGGGGTTTTCGATCGGCGCGCCGATCATCCGCGCCTGGTCCAATCCCTTCGGCCCCCTGGGCGTCCCGCTCCTCGATGCGGAAGACGCGGCGGAGACGATCAGCAACGTCTATGAGGCGCTCGCCGCCCGCGATTCCGGCCTGCCGCAGGTTCTGGTGCTGCCTGACATCCGGCTCAAGGGTAAATTCGCGCAGCTCGCCCGCGCCGTCGCCATCGGCGAGAACCTACCGCTGACAGTGACCGACACTTTCGAGCGGCCGATGCTCGACAGCCTGCTCGACGGCACCGCCTATCTGCGCAAGGCAATCAGCCGCAGCCATTTCAAGGAATTGCGGCGGCAATGGAACAATCTCGGGAAATGCGGCGATCTCGCCTATTGCGTCGCACGCCAGCCGGAGGAGATCCGCTGGCGAATGGAGGAGTTCCTCGCGCTCGAGGCCTCCGGCTGGAAGGGACGAGAGCGCAGCGCCATGATCGTGGACCGCTACCGCGCCGCCTTCGCGAGGGAGGCGATCACCAATCTCGCGGAGGGCGATAGCGTCCGAATCCACACGCTCGATCTGGACGGCAAGGCGATCGCGGCGATGGTGGTTCTGCTGATGGCCGGCGAGGCCTATACGTGGAAGACCGCCTATGACGAACGTTATGCGAAGTTCTCGCCGGGCAAGCTGCTGCTGGCACAACTGACCGAGTGGCACCTCGACGACGCCAATACGCTCCGCTCCGACTCCTGCGCAGTGCCGGATCATCCGATGATTGCCCGCTTCTGGCAGGAGCGCGAGGAAATGGGCACGCTCGTGATCGGCCTCAAGCAGAACCGCGACCGTGACGTGCGCCAGGTCGCAGCCCAGCTTCACCTCTACCGCAATACTCGCAACATGGCCCGAATGCTGCGCGACAAGATACGGGCGCTGGCGGGGCGGTGAGCGACGGAATTATCGGTTTCTGACCGCCTCCGGCACCGCTCTTTCGCGCAAGAGCCGTCGGATCACCTTGCCGGAGGTCGTCAGCGGCAGGCTATCGACGAACTCGATCTCGCGCGGATATTCATGCATCGAGAGCCGGTTCTTCACCCAGTCGCGGATATCGGCCGCGGTCCCTTCGTCGGCGGCAACGCCGGGCTTCAGCACCACGTAGGCTTTGACGATCTCGGTGCGGACCGGGTCCGGGCTGCCGACCGCCGCCGCCATCTGGATGTGGGGGTGTCCCACCAGGCAATCCTCGATCTCCCCCGGGCCGATGCGGTAGCCCGACGAGGTGATGACGTCGTCATCGCGGCCGAAAAATGTGAAATAACCTTCATCGTCCATGACTCCCTGATCGCCGGTCGTCATCCAGTCGCCGATGAATTTCGCCTCCGTCGCCTTGCCGTTCTTCCAGTAGCCGAGGAACATCACCGGATCGGGACGCTTGATCGCCACCTGGCCAACCGTTCCCGGCGGCAGGACGCTTCCTTTCCGGTCTATGATCGCGACCTCGTGCCCCGGCACTGCCTTGCCCATCGAGCCGGGCTTCAGAACGTTGAGATCGGCCGCCGAGGAGATGACGATGTTGCACTCCGTCTGCCCGTAGAATTCGCTGACCTCGATGCCGAGCGCCGCCTTCGCCCATTCATAGGTCTCGCGCCCGAGCGCTTCGCCCGCCGAGCCGATGGTTCGGAGACTGAGGCGATAGCGCTCGCGCGGTCGCTCGACCGATCTGAGAAGCCTCAATGCGGTCGGCGGAATGAAGGCGTTGCGCACATCCATATCCTGCATGATCCGGAAAGCCATGTGCGGGTCGAATTTCTGCGCCGGCGAAGAGACAACCGGCACGCCGAAGAACAGCGACGGCAGAAGCGCATTCAGGAGCCCGCCGGCCCAGGCCCAATCGGCCGGCGTCCACATGCGGTCGCCCGGTTTCGGCAGGAAGTGGTGGTGAAACTGAAACCCCGGCAAATGGCCGAGCAACACGCGATGACCGTGCAGCGCCCCCTTCGGCGGCCCCGTCGTCCCGGACGTGTAGATCATCAGTGCCGGGTCGTCCGGCGTCGTGTCCGCCGCAGCAAAACGGCCTTCGCCCGCGATAAGATGGTCGAAACGGGCAGTGCCCGGCATTTCCTCCGCTTCCGCAAGCACGACCAGCCGCAGCTCCGGCAACTCGTCCCTGATCGCCGCCACGCGTTCATAGCCGAAGTGGTTCGTGACGATCGCCGCCGCCGCCGCGTCGCGCAGGCGATAGGCAAGAGCCTCGACGCCGAAGAGCAACGCCAGCGGCAGGGCGATCGCGCCGAGCTTGTAGATTGCCGCATGGGCGATCGCCGCCTCGAAGCCCTGCGGCAGCAGGATCGCGACGCGATCGCCCGGCCTGATGCCGCGCGCCGCGAGACCTGCGGCAAAGGCCGAGGAACGGCCCGCAAGGTCGGCATAGGTCAGTGATTGATGCGCATCACCCGGACTGAAATGCTCAAGGCAGACGCGCCCCGGATCCCGCGCCGCCCAGGCATCGCTGACGGCAACGCCGATATTGAACCTCTGCGGAATCCGCCAGCGGAACTCGCTATAGAGATCCTCGTAGTTTTCGATCCTCGGTAACATGGGCCCTGCCGCGCTGACAGCTTGTGCGATGCAGCAGCTAGCACGTCCATCCCATGAAATTCAACGGCCCGGCCGCTTCGTCATACAATTCAGCTCGGCAAGTTCTTCGAGGAAGCCGGGAGCAAGCAGAGGCTGCTTCCAGGAACAGGCGGCTTATTGTTTGCTTTGGTGGTCTGTTCGGTTTGGTGGTGCCCCATGCCGGGGTCGAACCAGCACTCCTTTCGGAACTCGATTTTGAGTCGAGCGCGTCTACCAATTCCGCCAATGGGGCATAAGGCTGGGCGATATCAGCGGTTTGCGATTTACACGAAGCTTTTCGCGCCGGTCAACCGGGAACTTTGAATTTCGCCCAAGAGATCACAAAACCGTGCGATCGGTCGCATGTCGAAGCGATTTACAGCCACGACGTTCCTACATAAGAAGGTGGCATCGAATGAAGGGCCGCCCATATTCCGCCCGGCCCCCGCGAGGTATGCATGATCGAAGCGTCCGTAGCCCAGCGCCAGCAGTTCACCTTAGCAGTGCTCGTCACGCTCGGCATGACGGCGACCGTCGGCGGCGCCCTCGGCTTCGAGCATATCGGCGGCTACATTCCTTGTGCGCTCTGCCTTCTGCAGCGCGATCCCTATTACTACGGCATCCCGCTCGGCATCCTCGCTATCCTTACAAGCGTATTGAAGCTGCCGGCCTGGACGACGCGCACCGTGCTCGTGCTCGTCGGCATACTGATGCTCGTCGGCGCCGGGATCGGCGTCTTTCACGCCGGAGCGGAATGGCATTTCTGGGACGGCCCCTCGACCTGCGCCACCACCGCGCAAGGCATTTCCTCCGATGTCGGCGATCTGCTCGGCGATCTCGACGCCAAGCATGCCCCCTCCTGCACGGAAGCGGCGCTGCGTGTCTTCGGACTGTCCTTCGCCGGATGGAATGTGATCGCGAGCCTCATCCTCGCCGCAATTGCGCTTCGCGGCGCCGCCAGGGCCTGACCGCTGCCAGATAGCCTTACGGCTGCAGTTCGACATCCCAGTAGAGATAGTCCATCCAGCTGTCATGCAGATGGTTCGGCGGGAAGAGCCGGCCATTGTTGTGCAGATCCTGCACCGTCGGCTGATAGGGCCTCTGGTGCGGGAACATGCTGGCTTGCTTCGGCAGCTTGCTGCCCTTGCGCAGATTGCAGGGCGAACACGCCGCCACGACATTCTCCCAGGTCGTCTGGCCGCCATGCGCCCGCGGAATCACATGGTCGAAGGTCAGATCGTCCGGCGATCCGCAATACTGGCACTCGAACTTGTCGCGCAGGAAGACATTGAACCGGGTGAAGGCCGGGAAGCGCGAAGGCTGGACATAGCTCTTCAGACAGACGACGCTCGGCAGCCGCATGGAAAAGCTTGGCGACGAGACGGAATGTTCGTATTCGGCGAGAATAATGACACGGTCGAGAAAGACCGCCTTGATCGCGTCCTGCCAGGACCAGAGCGACAAGGGATAATAACTCAAGGGCCTGTAATCGGCGTTCAAGACAAGCGCCGGAAGAGCCTGAGGTGAGACTGCAATCGTCAAGCGTATTCTCCTGATCGATTCGGCATCTGCATCTTCTATATTAGGCGCGTTGCGACAGGATTGTGAAGCCACAAAGAAAAAGTCGACTGGCGATTCGCTTTTTCCTTCAAGGCGTCACGGGCACCCCATCTCGCCGCATCTGCTGGGCATAATAAGCCCAAAAGAGCCGCGCCGCGACGCTGCGCCAAGGCGACCAGACGACTGCCAGAGAGTCGACTTCGCTAGCCGTCGGGCGGAGGCTGAAGTCAAGCGCATGGCCGATCGCATTCTGCAGCGCCACATCGCCGGCGGGAAAGACATCCGGATGGCCCGCGCAGAAGAGCAGATAGACCTCCGCCGTCCAGCGCCCGATGCCCTTGATCGCCGTCAATTCGTGAATCGCCGCCGCCGCGTCGATGTCGCAGACGGCCTGGAGGTCGATCTCACCGGCGACGGTCGCGGCCGCCACGCGCCGCAACGCGTCGGCCTTGGCGCGCGAGAGGCCGACGAGCCGGCAGTCCTCGTCGCTCAAGGAGAGCACGCCAGCGGCGCTGATCTCGCCGAGCGCCGCTTCCATCCGGTTCCAGATCGCCTTGGCGCTCGCCTTCGAGACCATTTGCGAGACGATGATGTTGGCAAGGCCGCGATAGCCGGGTTCCGTGCGCCTCAGCGGCACGGGGCCTGCCTTCGAGAGCACGTGCTCAAGTCGCGCATCAAGCATAATCAGCCCGGCAAGGCCCGCTTCGATGTCCTCATGTGTCCGGATGATCCGCATACACCCTCCCATGGTTTGTTCTAGAATATTCATTGTTTTAAGGACAGACCAAAGCAGCAACTCAAAGTGCTGCGCGTCCTTGTGCGTCTGAACGGGCCTGAATATGTCCGAAGGCGCTGTAAAAAGCGGATGACCGTCCTACTGCTTTATGCAACAGGAACACGATGCCGATAATACGACCGGAACAACCCGTTTTCCGCTTTGCGCCGAGCCCGAACGGCCTGCTGCACCTTGGCCACGCGCTGTCGGCGATCATCAACCACGACCTGGCGACCGCAATCGGGGGCCGGTTCCTGCTGCGGATCGAGGACATCGACCAGACCCGCTGCCGCCCGGACTTCGAGACGGCGATCTTCGAGGATTTAGCCTGGCTGGGGCTCTCCTGGGACGAACCAGTGCGTCGCCAGTCCGACCATCTCGACCTCTATGCCGCAACGCTCGAGCGGCTGGAGGGGATGGGCCTCGTCTATCCATCTGTCCTGTCGCGCGGCGAGATAAAGGCGGCCGTGGCAGCGGCGGAGGCGAGCGGCGAAGCCTGGCCGCGCGATCCGGATGGGACGCCGCTTTACCCCGGACACGAGCGAGACATGTCGCCCGGTGAGCAGGCGGATCTCGTGGCAAGCGGCCGTCCCTTTGCCTGGCGCCTCGACGTCGCCAAGGCCGTGAAGCGCATCGGCGAGCCGCTGACATGGCAGGAAACGGGAGCGGGGCAATCGGGAGAAACGGGGCGGATTGCCGCCGATCCCTCTGCCTGGGGCGATGTCATCCTCTCGCGCTCCGATGCGGCCACGAGCTATCACCTGGCGGTCGTGGCCGACGACGCCCTGCAGGGCGTAACCCATGTCGTGCGCGGCCGCGACCTCTACCACGCGACCTCCATCCACCGTCTGTTGCAGCGGCTCCTGGGCCTGCCCGAGCCCGTCTATCACCATCACCGTCTCATCCTCGGCCCGGACGGGCGGAAACTGTCGAAGAGCAATGGAGACAGCGGCATCGCCGCCCTTCGCACGTCGGGCCACTCGCCGGAGGATATTCGCAGGATGCTTGCAGCCGATACGGGCGAACGCATGCGCGGCTTTCACTCGCCACGCGCTTGAAATCTGCGCCTGACCATGCGCTTGACCCGAAATTTTATGATTGCGGCATTGATCTCGGCGCCGATGATGAAAATCGCGCCGATCATGTAGAGGAACACCAATACGATCACCACCGAGGCAAGGCCGGCATAGGTCGCGACATAGGTGGAGAAGGCGGCGAGATAGGACGCAAAGGCATAGGCGCCGATCGACCAGAACAACAGCGTCAGGATGATGCCGGGCAGCACGTCCATCACGTTGCGATGGCCATCGGGCAGCCAGAGATGTGAGACGAGGAGCCCCGCCGTCAGCATCACCAGTACCAATGCCAGCCCCCAATTGTCGACGGTCGCAAGCACCGTGCTGAGCCAGGGCAGCCATTCGTCGGCGTTGCGAACGGCAAGGGGTACGGCAACGAGCAGGATACTGAGGGCGGCGAGGATGAGCACGGCGGCAAGCACGAAGCCGAGGCTCGCAAGCCGCGTCACAAACCAGGGGCGGCTTTCGGCAACCCTGTAGGCTCGGTTGAGCGCAATTCTGAGCGCCTCTACGCCGTTCGAGGCGAAATAGGCTGCCGCCAGCACAGATATGGTGAGGATGCCGCTACGCGGAATGGTCAGCACCCGGACGATCTCGTCGGCGACGGGCTTTGCGATCGATTCCGGCCAGGCATCGAAGATCAGGTGGACGGCCGTGTCGGCGAACTGGTCGGCGCCGAGGTAGCTGCCGAGCGCCGTGCCGAAGATCAGGAAGGGGAAAATGGCCATCAGCGACGATAAGGCGACGTGACTCGCCATGGCCCAGCCATCGTCCTCGCTGAAATGCCAGTACGCGTCGAACAGGACTTTCCAGATGATGCGAACGACTGCCGGCATCCCGTCTCCAAATCCATCGGTCGCCGTCCGGCTGCCTGCTTCGGTCGGCCAGAAGCGCCCTCCTGCGATGCGCAGCCCCCGAGGCTTGAGTATACGCAATCCGATTGTATCCCAAGGATGAATATGGGAAACGACCTTCGGATTTCTACAGGAATCGCTTTCATGCCCGATCGCCCAACAATCATCGTCACCGGCTGTTCCTCCGGTATTGGCGCCTATTGCGCCCGCGCTCTGAAGGCGGAGGGCTGGCGCGTCTTCGCGACGGTCCGCCGCGCCGAGGATCAACAGAAACTCGAAGGGGAAGGCATCGAGACGTTCATCATGGACTATACCCAGCCGGATACGATCGCCGCGCTGGTGGAGGCCGTGATGGCGGAGACGGGCGGGCGGATCGACGCCCTTTTCAACAACGGCGCCTATGGTCAGGCCGGCGCCGTCGAGGACCTGCCGAGTGATGCCTTACGGCTGCAGTTCGAAACCAATGTCATCGGCTGGCACGAGCTGACGCGCCGCGTCATCCCGGCGATGCGGGCGCGGGGCTGCGGCCGCATCGTGCAGTGCTCCTCTATTCTCGGCATCGTGCCCTATCGCTGGCGCGGCGCCTACAACGCATCGAAATTCGCGCTCGAGGCCCTGTCCCTTACACTCCGGATGGAACTTGCCGGCAGCGGCGTCGAGGTCAGTCTCATCGAACCCGGGCCCATCGCTTCGAAGTTCACCGCCAATGCCGTCGCCTATGTCGAGCGCTTCATCGACCTGAAGAATTCAGTCCACCGGGCGGAATACGAGCGCCAGTTGCGGCGTCTTCGCGGCGAAAGCAAGCCAGTGCGCGGCAAGCTCGGACCGGACGCCGTCTACCATGTCCTGAAACACGCTTTGACGGCACGCCGTCCAAGGCCGCATTATATAGTGACGACCCCCGCCAAGCAGGGCGCGCTCCTGAAGAAGGTCCTGCCGGCGGCATTGTTCTATCGCATCATCGGCCGGCTCGGCTGATGGAAGAGAAGGAATGACGCCATGCCCAGTTTTCTTACCGCCGTGACCCTGTTCGTCATGGGCTTGGTTGCGATCGTGCTCATCCGCGGCCTGTTGAACATGGCCCGGCGCGGCAGCGGCAACACCTCCAACAAGCTGATGCAGATGCGCATCCTGCTGCAGGCCGTCGCGCTGGTGCTGATCATGCTGACGCTGTGGATCACCGGCGGCGGCCGTCCGGCCTGAACGACCGGCGACGCGGGGAGGAATGATGGTCAGATTGAACAAGATCTATACGAGAACCGGCGACAACGGCACGACCGGTCTCGTCGCCGGTCCGCGCCGCTCGAAGAGCGACCCCAGGGTCGGAGCCTATGGCGCCGTCGATGAAGCGAACACCTTTGTCGGTCTTGCCCGGCAGCATACCGGAGACCTGAGCGAGCTCGATACGATGCTGATGCGCATCCAGAACGACCTCTTCGATCTCGGTGCGGATCTTGCCACACCGGACACCGGCGAGAAGCCCGCCTATGAGCCGTTGCGGATCGTTGCCGCGCAGGTCGCGCGACTCGAGGGCGAGATCGATCGCCTGAATGCGGAACTCGAACCGCTGCGTTCCTTCGTGCTGCCCGCCGGCAGTGCCGCGTCCGCTGCCCTGCATGCCGCCCGCGCCATTGCCCGGCGCGCCGAACGGCACATGGTGGCGCTTGCAGAAACCGAAGGCGAAACCGTCAGCCACGAGGCGATCGCCTATATCAACCGGCTCTCCGACTTCCTCTTCGTCGCTGCCCGCTGGGCAAACGACAAGGGCCGGGCCGACGTGCTTTGGATTCCTGGCAAGAACAGATAATACCAAACCTCGAAACACACGCCGGGGGGCCGCATGTTCATACCGCTTCACGACCGGAACGATCTGAAGCACATCGACATGCAATATGTGACGGTCACGCTCATCGTCATCAACTTCGCAGTCTGGTTCATTACCGGACCCGTCGCGACCGAGAATTTCGCCAATGCCGCACTGCTCGGCTTCGGCTATATCCCGGCAATCGTCTTTGATTATGCGGCTCTCGATCCGTCGCTCGTCTATCTGCCGGGTGAATTCACCTTCGTCACCTACTCGTTTTTGCATGGCGATCTCTCGCACGTGGCAACGAACATGCTGTTTCTCTGGGTCTTCGGCGACAATGTCGAAGACGCGCTCGGGCACTTCCGCTTTCTCGTCTTCTATCTACTCTGCGCCGCCGCCGGCGCGCTGGCGCACGGGCTCGTCGACCCCGCCTCGGAAGCGCCCTTGATCGGCGCCTCCGGTGCTGTTTCCGGCGTCGTCGCCGCCTATTTCCTTCTGCATCCGAAGGTCAGGGTCTGGGTCCTGGTGCTCTTCCGCTTTCCCCTGCCGCTTCCCGCCGCAATTCCGCTTGCCTTTTGGATCGGTCAGCAGTTCTTCATGCTCGCGGTGGATCCGAATGGCGGCGTCTCCTGGAGCGCCCATGCAGGTGGCATAGTGACCGGGCTGGTGCTGGTGGTCCTTTTGCGACGCCCCGGAGTTCCGCTCTTCGACCGGGCGATCGTCACCCCGCGCGCCGTCGAACACCGGTCCGAGCCGATAGAGGGCACGACCACCCCGCTCCCCGGCCGCAAAAAGCCCCCGACTCCCTGGGGCCGACCCACCTGAAAGGGAATGGTACATTTTTTACCAGCAGGCGAAATAACGCGCTAATTCAAGGGATTGCCGACGCGGCCGGGCGCTGTCGCGGAACAGTTTCGGCCGTGCGCCTTTCCGGTTGCCAGGGCATTATATTACGTGTACGTAAACGTCAGTCAGAATTACCGGTTTTTATCGATTTAGCGTCGCGGTGAGCAATTGTAATTGGAGAAAAAACGCGTATCGATGTCGCCAACCGACAATCAGACCGCTCTGTTAAGGCGCATTTTCCTGCGAAAGTTCCTGGAGGGAAAGTATCCATGAAAATTCTAGTTACGGTGAAAAGGGTCGTCGACTTCAACGTCAAGATCCGGGTGAAGGCGGACGGCACGGGCGTCGAGCTCGCCAACGTCAAGATGTCGATGAACCCGTTCGACGAGATCTCCGTCGAAGAGGCGCTACGCTTGAAGGAAGCCGGCAAGGCGAGCGAAGTGGTCGTCGTGTCGATCGGCCCGGCCAAGGCCGAGGAAACGCTCCGCACCGCCCTCGCCATGGGCGCCGACCGGGCTATCCTCGTCGAGACCGACGACCAGGTCGAGCCGCTCACCGTCGCCAAGATCGTCAAGGGCGTCGCCGAGGCCGAACAGCCGGGTCTCGTCATCGTCGGCAAGCAGGCGATCGACGACGATTCGAACCAGACCGGTCAGATGCTCTCGGCGCTCCTGGGGTGGCCGCAGGGCACCTTCGCCTCCAAGGTCGAGATCGGCGACGGCAAGGTCAACGTCACCCGCGAGGTCGACGGCGGCCTACAGACGGTCGAACTGAAGCTGCCGGCGGTGGTCACCACCGACCTGCGCCTGAACGAGCCGCGCTATGCCTCGCTGCCGAACATCATGAAGGCGAAGAAGAAGCCGCTCGACAAGAAGACGCCGGCCGATTTCGGCGTCGACACCGCGGCACGGATCAAGGTGTTGAAGACGGAGGAGCCGTCGGGCCGCAAGGCCGGCATCAAGGTGAAGTCGGTCGCCGAGCTCGTTGAGAAGCTCAAGAGCGAAGCCGGCGTGCTCTAGTTCCTGCGTCCGGAAAGCGGGAACCGGTTTCCGGACAGACGCATGCACCGCTTCACAATCCTCGAGCTCCGATCCGGAACGGATCGTTGAGCTCAAACCGAAAGGGAGATTTATCTCATGGCCATTCTGCTTCTGGCTGACCACGACACCACCCACCTTTCCGATCAGACGGCGAAGGCGCTGACGGCGGCCCAGAAAATCGGCGGCGACGTGCATGTGCTGGTCGCCGGTTCGAACGCCCGGGCGATCGCCGATGAGGCCGCCAGGCTCTCCGGCGTCTCCAAGGTGCTCGTCGCCGAGGATGCTTCGCTCGCCCACAATCTCGCCGAACCGCTGGCGGCAACGATTGTCTCGCTCGCCGGCAACTATGACACGATCATCGCCGCCGCCACCTCGGTCGGCAAGAACGTCATGCCGCGGGTCGCAGCCCTGCTCGACATTGCGCAGGTGTCCGAGATCGTCGAAGTCGTCTCTGCTGACACCTTCAAGCGACCGATCTATGCCGGCAACGCCATCCAGACGGTGCAGACGACGGAAGCGAAGAAGGTGATCACCGTGCGCACCGCCTCCTTCCCGGCAGCCCAAGACGGCGGTTCGGCACCGATCGAGACGGTGCCGGCCGCTGCCGATCCCGGGCTTTCTAGCCATGTGTCCGATGCGCTGTCCTCCTCCGACCGCCCGGAACTGACCTCGGCGAAGATCATCATCTCCGGCGGCCGCGCGCTCGGCTCCTCGGAGAAGTTCCAGGAAGTCATCCTGCCGGTTGCCGACAAGCTCGGCGCCGCCGTCGGTGCATCGCGCGCCGCCGTCGATGCCGGCTATGCGCCGAACGACTGGCAGGTCGGCCAGACCGGCAAGGTCGTCGCCCCCGACCTCTATATTGCTTGCGGTATTTCCGGTGCGATCCAGCATCTCGCCGGCATGAAGGACTCGAAGGTGATCGTCGCGATCAACAAGGACGAGGAGGCGCCGATCTTCCAGGTCGCCGACTACGGCCTCGTCGCCGACCTCTTCGACGTACTGCCGGAACTCGAGAAGGCGCTCTGAGGGCACCACGCTTACCCGTGAAAAAGGCTGGAAAATCTGCCAGCTTGGCATTAACAATCGTACCGGGCCGGTCCAGTCGGCCCGGTATTTTCCTGTCTGCGGCAGCGCGGCTGCCGAGACCTCTTGAAGATGGATGTTTGCTTCGATGATCAAGACGGTCGGAATTGTTGGCGCTGGCCAAATGGGCTGCGGCATTGCCCATGTCTCGGCAACCGCCGGATACAAGGTACAGCTTTACGATATTGCAGCGGATCGCATCGAAGCAGGACTGGCCACGATAAACGGCAACCTCGCCCGCCAGGTCTCGTCCGGCAAGATGAGCGATGAGGACCGCAAGAAGGCGCTTTCCCTGATCAAGGGCTCGACGGATATCAACGACCTCTCGCAGGCGGACCTCGTCGTGGAGGCAGTCACGGAAGACGAAACCATCAAGCGCAAGATCTACGGCCAGGTTTGCCCGGTCATGAGGCCGGACGCCATTCTTGCAACCAATACCTCGTCGCTCTCGATCACGCGCCTTGCCTCTGCGACCGACCGCCCCGAGCGTTTCATGGGTATACACTTCATGAACCCGGTCCCGGTGATGAAGCTGGTGGAACTAGTGCGCGGCATTGCAACGGAGGAGGAAACCTTCAAGGCCGCCAAGGATTTCGTCGCGCGTCTCGACAAGACGGTGACCGTCGCCGAAGACTTTCCTGCCTTCATCGTCAACCGCATCCTGCTGCCGATGATCAACGAGGCGATCTACACGCTCTATGAAGGCGTCGGCACCGTAGACGCCATCGACACGGCGATGCGGCTTGGCGCCAACCACCCGATGGGCCCGCTGCAGCTTGCCGATTTCATCGGTCTCGATACCTGCCTGTCGATCATGCAGGTGCTGCATGACGGACTGGCCGATTCCAAGTACCGCCCCTGCCCCCTTCTCGTGAAATATGTCGAAGCCGGCTGGCTCGGCCGCAAATCCGGCCGCGGCTTCTACGACTATCGCGGAGACGCCCCGGTCCCGACGCGCTGACCGGCGCCGCGGCGGCCCCTGCATCAACCGGCTGCAGGGACGCCAAGCGTCGCCTCGATGAGGCGCTTGGCGTCCTCGCTGTCCCAGGCGGCAGGTCCGTTCATCGAACCGATCAGGCAGCCCTTCTCGTCGATCAACAGGGTGGCGGGCAGGCCGAAGGCAAGGCCTTCCTTCTTCAGCGTGTTGAACACGCCCATCGAACTGTCGCGGTAATAGCTAAGGTCGTGAACGGCGATTTCGTCGAGGAAGGCCTTCGGCTTCTCGTCGTCGCCGGTATCGATATTGATGGCGACGACCTCGAAACGGTCCCCGCCGAGCCCCTTTTGCAGGGTATTGAGCGCCGGCATTTCTTCCCGGCAGGGCAGGCACCAGGTCGCCCACAGGTTGACGAGCAGGGTCTTGCCGGCAAAGGAGGCGAGCGTCAGCGGTTTTCCGTCCGTTCCGACGAAGCTGAGTTCGCTGATCGGGTGCGGATTGGCGGCCGGCGTCATCGCCGCGACCTGGCCGCGCATCAGCGGCGTCGCCGCGGCGACCTTCTCGGCGGCAAGCGGGCAACTGGCGCTTGCCGCGGTTTGCGCCGCCCCGGCATTGCCAGACCCGGTCTCCTTCACGTATACCGCAGCCGCACCGGCGATCACGCCGAAAAGGGCGGCGAGCGCGAACAACTTCAGGGCCGGAGGACGCTTCTTCTGGTCTGGCATCTCATTCTCCAAGGCGGGCATCCTCATGGCTGACGGCAGTTCCGAGACGAAATCCTCCAACCAGATGTGGGGCGGACGCTTCGCCTCGGGTCCGGACGCGATCATGGAGGAAATAAATGCCTCGATCGGCTTCGACAAGAAGCTCTATGCCCAGGACATCCGCGGCTCAATAGCGCACGCGACTATGCTGGCGCATCAGGGCATCATTTCGGCCGACGATAAAGACAAGATCGTTCACGGGCTCAACACGATCCTGTCAGAGATCGAAAGCGGCAGCTTCGAGTTTTCGCGCCGTCTCGAGGACATCCACATGAACATCGAGGCGCGGCTTGCGGCGCTGATCGGCCCTCCGGCCGGGCGTCTGCATACGGCGCGCTCGCGCAATGACCAGGTCGCGCTCGATTTCCGCCTCTGGGTGAAGGAAGAGCTGCAGAAGACGGAGAAGGCCCTGACGACGCTGATCGCCGCCTTCCTCGATCGCGCCGAGGAGCATGCCGAGACGGTGATGCCGGGCTTTACCCATCTGCAGACCGCGCAGCCGGTGACCTTCGGCCATCACTGCATGGCCTATGTCGAGATGTTTGGCCGCGACCGCGCGCGCGTGCGCCACGCGATCGAGCACATGGATGAAAGCCCGATCGGCGCGGCGGCGCTTGCCGGCACCGGCTTCCCGGTCGACCGCCACATGACGGCGCGCGCGCTTGGCTTCCGCGAGCCGACCCGCAACTCGATCGACACGGTCTCCGACCGCGATTTCGCGCTGGAGTTCCTGTCGATCGCGGCGATCGCTGCAACGCATTTGTCGCGCCTTGCGGAAGAGATCGTTATCTGGTCGACGCCGCAATTCGGCTTCATCCGCTTGTCCGATGCCTTCTCGACCGGCTCATCGATCATGCCGCAGAAGAAGAATCCTGATGCCGCCGAGCTCGTGCGCGCCAAGACCGGCCGCATCAACGGCTCGCTGATCGCCCTCCTGACGGTGATGAAGGGCTTGCCGCTCGCCTATTCGAAGGACATGCAGGAAGATAAGGAACAGGTTTTCGACGCGGCCGAGAGCCTGGAACTTGCGATCGCGGCGATGACCGGCATGGTCCGGGACATGACCGTACGGACCGACCGGATGAAGGCCGCCGCCGGATCCGGCTATTCGACCGCCACCGATCTCGCCGACTGGCTGGTGCGCGAGGCGGGCCTGCCCTTCCGAGACGCTCATCACGTGACCGGGCGCGCCGTCGCGCTCGCTGAAGAAAAGGGCTGCGAGCTCGCCGATCTCGCGCTTGCCGACCTCCAGGCGATCAATCCGGCGATCACCGACAAGGTGTACGACGTACTGACCGTCGAAGCCTCGGTCGCAAGCCGCACCAGCTTCGGCGGCACGGCACCGGCCGAGGTTCGCAAGCAGATCGCCTGGTGGCGGACGCGCAATTAGGGTCAGGACCTAGGCGCGGCGCCAGCAACAGAGAAACAGGGTGCACAAGCCGCTGAAAAACCGATAAGAGATCGCACCAGAGCGCAACGGCAAATCCGCGCGGCCCACGCCCGCTGACGCTCTGTGATCAATCGGCTTCAGCGTCGGCGAAGGAAAATGACGATGACATTCACGAAGGCCGCCCGGCTTGTGCTTCTCCTGGCAATCCCGGGTTTGGTTCTCACCGGTTGCGGCCGCAAGGGTGATCTCGAGCGCCCGGGAGCCGCGTCGATCAACACCACAGCGCCCGCCGGCACAGCCAAGCCGCAGCAAACGGCCGCAGACCGTCCATTCCTGCTTGATCCCCTCCTCTAAGACGAGCAATTGCCGTGAACCACTTCGAATATCGCGACGGAATCCTTTACGCCGAGGACGTACCGGTGACGGACATCGCGCGCGCCGTCGGCACGCCGTTCTACTGCTACTCCACTGCGACGCTGGAACGGCACTACCGTGTCTTTTCCGATGCTTTCGCCGACGTCGACGCCATGGTCTGCTATGCGATGAAGGCCAATTCCAATCAGGCCGTGCTGAAGACGCTCGGCCAGCTCGGCGCCGGCATTGACGTTGTCTCTGAAGGCGAGTTGCGTCGGGCGCTCGCCGCCGGTATCCCGGCAAGCCGTATCATGTTCTCCGGGGTCGGCAAGACGCCGCGCGAGTTGGATTTCGCGCTCGAAGCGGGCATCTACTGCTTCAATGTCGAGTCGGAGCCCGAACTCGAGGTCCTCAATCAGCGGGCCGTGCGCGCCGGCAAGCAGGCCCACGTCTCTTTCCGCATCAATCCAGATGTCGACGCCCGCACGCATGCGAAGATCTCGACCGGCAAGAAGGAAAACAAGTTCGGCATCTCCTGGGAACGGGCGCGCAGCGTCTACGCGCATGCCGCGACGCTTCCGGGCATCAAGGTAACCGGCATCGACATGCATATCGGCAGCCAGATCACCGAACTGCAGCCCTTCGACGATGCTTTCAAGCTCCTGCGCGAGTTGGTCGACACGCTGCGGTCCGACGGCCATCTGATCGATCACGTCGACATCGGCGGCGGCCTCGGCATTCCCTATCGGCAAGACAACAGTCCGCCGCCCCTGCCCGACGCCTATGCGGAGATCGTCAAGAACCAGCTGAAGGATCTCGATTGCAAGATCGTCACCGAACCCGGGCGCCTGATCGTCGGCAATGCCGGCATTCTGGTCACCGAAGTGATCTATGTGAAGGATGGCGGCGAGAAGACTTTCGTGATCGTCGATGCCGCCATGAACGACCTGATCCGCCCGACGCTGTATGAAGCCTATCACGAGGTGCGTCCGGTCAAGATCTCGGCGGCCAACGCGCCGCGCATCAAGGCCGATGTGGTCGGTCCGGTCTGCGAGACGGGCGACTATCTGGCGCTCGATCGGGAAATGGCGATGCCCAAACCGGGCGATCTCTTCGCGATCGGCTCGGCAGGCGCCTATGGCGCGGTCCAGGCAAGCACCTACAACAGCCGCCCTCTCGTGCCGGAGGTGCTCGTCAAGGGCGACCGCTTCCACGTCGTCCGACAACGCAGGAGCTATGAAGACCTGCTCGGTCTCGATTCAGTGCCGGACTGGCTCGAATGAGCCGCTACGGCGCCGCGTGTATCGAACGCGCAAAGGTCGCTGCAGCACTTAAGTGCTGCGTGCTCGAGTCGAGGTCTATTTTTGGGGAGACTGCAGCAGGGTGACGAACCCGGTCGGCGTTCACGTTTTCTTTTTCGACGCCGCCCTCGTCTTCGCCACAAACAATGTTATCCTGCCGTTAACCGTTGCCAGCAGTCGACGGGACTCCTAGCGCCTCGTGCTTTCCGAAAATCCGGCACGATTTTCGGAAAGCACGAGGCGGAGATTGAATGAGTTACAGAGTCCATTGTGCATCCTGAAGGACGCACGGCACTGTAGGGAAACGAAGCGGATGACGCAGTTCCGGCAGGATGACACGCCACGACCGCGGTCGTTCGTCAAAATGCTGGCGGCAAAGCGATTGCTGGCGCAACTGGTGCTGGTAATCGAGGCGGTGCTGCCGCGCACCCTCGGCCCGCTCTCGTTCGTGCTCCTCTTCCTCTCGGCTGCCTGGCTTGGCTTCTTTCGTGTTGCTCCGTTATGGTTGCATGTGCTGGTGCTGCTCGGCTTCGTCGCCGGGCTGTTCCTGACCCTCCTGCCGCTCACCCGCATTCGCTGGCCGGAGATCACAGATGCCGACCGGATGCTGGAAGAGCGCAACCGACTGCCTCACCAGGCGATACGAGTACAGGACGACATACCGGCGACGCATGGTCTGATTGGCGCGGCGCTCTGGCGCGAGCACCAGGCGCGCATGGCTCAGCTCGTCCGCGGTCTCGGCACCGGCATGCCGCGCCCCGACGTCGCGCGACACGACCCCTTTGCCGTAAGGGCCGTGCCGATCCTGATCGCCTGCATCGCCTTCGCCTACTCCTACTCCAACCGCGCGGGATTGATCTCAGATGCCTTCCACTTGCCCGAGCAGCAGTCAATAGCTCCTGATATCCGGATCGATGCCTGGGTGACGCCGCCTGCCTATACCGGGCGTGCACCGCTCTTCCTGACCGGCCGTCAGGATATGGCGGCCACGGACGAGGAGAATGCACCGATCACTATCCCGCAGTTCAGCGACCTGACGGTTCGAATAACCGGCACCGCCGAGGAGACCGAGGTCAGCTACAGCGAAGCCCATAAGTCGGAGTCGACGATCATTCCCGCTTCCGATGGGAAGCCAGATTCGCAACCAAACGCGCAGTCCGCCGACGGGTCGCCGAAGGGTGCGCGCAACTTTCTCTACAAGATCACGCGGGACGGCACCCTTAGCGTCGCCGACAAGAGCTGGAACTTTAGGATCACCCCCGACAGCGTGCCGGACATCGCTTTCGCCGATCCGCCCCGCCCAATGGCGAACGGATCGCTGGAAATCAGCTTCCTCGCCCATGACGACTACGGAATCTCGCAGGCCTGGGCCGAAATCAAGCCGCTGGAAGAACCGGCGAAGAATGCCCGTCCGCTGTATCCGCTGCCCGAATACCGCCTCGATCTGCCGCGTCGCAACGCCCGTGAGGCCAAGGGCACGACGAACCGCAACCTCAGCGAACATCCTCTCTCGGGCAAGCGCGTCGAAATCACGCTCGTTGCGCGTGATGCGGCCGGCCAGGAGGGACGGAGCGTGCCTGAGGAAATGGTGCTGCCGGCACGTCGCTTTTTCGACCCACTCGCGGCGTCCGTCGCCGAGCAGCGGCAAATCTTCGCGCTCGACGCCAACCGGCTGCCGCGTTCGATCGAACTGAACGAAGCGCTGATGCTCTATCCGGAAGTGACGATTCCAAATCTGACGCATTTCCTGTTGCTGCAATCGGCAAGGACGCGCATGCAGCTCGCGCGCAACGACGACATGCTGCGAGATGCCGCCGACCACCTTTGGGAGATCGCGCTCGGCATCGAGGACGGCGACCTGTCGCTGGCCGAACGGCGGCTGCGCGACGCACAACAGGCTCTTTCCGACGCACTCGATCGCAATGCCCCCGACGAGGAAATCGCCAAGCTGATGGAGGAATTGCGAGAGGCGATGCAGGACTATATGCAGGCGCTTGCCGAGCAGCTGGCGAAGAACCCGCCGGTGGCCGGCAATTTCGACATGAACAATGTGATGCGCCAGCAGGATCTCGAGCGGCTGATGGACCAGATCGAAAATCTTGCGCGCTCCGGCGCACGCGACGAGGCCCGTCAGCTCCTGTCAGAACTGCAGCGGATGATGAGCAATCTGCCGTCCGGCCGCATGATGCAGCAGATGGGCGAGAACAATGCGATGCGCCAGCAGATGGACAAGCTCGGCCAGCTGATGCAACAACAGCAACAATTGATGGACGAGACGTTCAAGCTAGATCAGGCCCTGCGCGACCGAATGCAGCGTGGCGATCCGCTCCAGGGAGAGGACAACGAGCTCTTCGGCCAGGACATGCCCCAGGATCCGGGACAGGGCAGCGATCCAAACGACCAGACGAATCCGCTCGACGGCATGACTGCCGATGAGTTGAGGGAGGCGCTCAAGCAGCTGAAGCAGCAACAGGAGGGCCTCGGTAAACAGCTGGGCGAGCTTCAGAAGGGCCTCGAGGACCTCGGGATCAAACCCGGCAAGGGCTTCGGCGAGGCACAGAAGGAAATGGGGGATGCGGCCGGCGCCCTGGGCGAAGGCCAGGGAGAGCGCGCCGTCGGCAGCCAGGGACGGGCTTTGCAGGCGCTGCGCGAAGGCGCCCAGGATATGATGAGCCAGATGCAGGCACAGGGTCAGCAGCAGGGGCCGGGAATGGGCATGCCGCAATATGGCCAGAGCGGGCGCGACCCGCTCGGGCGACGCCACCAGAACGCCGGCCCTTATTTCGACGACCGGGTGCAGGTGCCGGACGAGATCGACACCCAGCGAGCCCGGCAGATCCTCGACGCGATCAGACGCAAGCTCGGCGACAATCTGTCGCCGGAGCTGGAGCGGCAATATCTCGAGCGCCTGCTTGACTTGCGCTGACGATTTGCACCCCGGTCAGCGGATCGCGCCGCATTGAATCCACTTCAAGCGCCGTACGTCCTTGCGCAGAAATGACTCTTTGAACCTACGCGCCGTGCTTTCCGAAATCCCGCCCGGTCTTCGGGCCGATGCGCTACACGCATGTGTCCTTAAATCGAGATCGACTTAAGGACAAAGACATGCAAGCGCTACAGCGACCTTTGCGCACGTCAGGCCGCCAACGCCTGGGCAACCGCCTTGCGGATGTCGGGTAGCGTGAACGGCTTGGAAATGACGTCCACCACCTTGCCGGAAAGGTCGTCGGTGCGTTCGCGTTGCTCCGCATAGCCCGTCATCAACAATATCTTCAACTGGGGAAAGGCGGAAGCGGCCTGATGGGTCAGCTCAATTCCGTCCATAACGGGCATGCGGATATCGGAAAGCAGGAGATCGAACGGCTGGTCATTGAGGCGGGCGAGCCCGTCGGCTCCATCCCCCGCTTCCACCGTTTCGTGCCCATCCAGTCGCAGGGCCCTCGCAACGAATGAGCGCAAGGCGTCCTCATCCTCGGTAATCAGGATTCTCGCCATCATGGCCTCCCGTATTCGCTCTCATAGAACGCTGAGGAACGCCCTATGCCATTGAAGCTAAGCATGACCGACCGGTCGGAGACCGCCGCCACGCAGCTCCAAACAAACAGCTTTTCGTTTGCTTTCGGTAAACGCGTTGGGTTCGGTTGTCTCTAGTCGGCGAATAATGCGCTGTCGCCCAACAGTTCAGCGGTTTTTGGGCAATGCCGTGCAGATCGGGAACGCGAACAAGAGACGCAGCAGGCTATATACCTACGCGTCGCCGGTGACGACGCCGACGAATGGCAGTTCGCGGAAAGCATAGGCGGCATCCATGCCGTAGCCGACCACAAAATGGTCCGGGCATTCGAAGCCGACATAGTCCGCCTCCAGGTCGAGCTTACGTTTTGAGCGCTTGTCGAGCAGCACCGCCACCGTCACGTTGCGGGCACCACGCTCAAAAAGCAGGTCCTTGGCAAAACGCAGCGTGCGACCGGATTCGAGAATGTCGTCGATCAGCAGCACGTCACGGTCGTGCACGTCGCTGTCGATGTCTTTGGTAATCTTGACACCTCTCGACTCGGTCCCTGTGCCGTAGCTCGAAAGCGTGATGAATTCGACCTCCGGCGCCAGGCCGGCGTCGTGCATGGCGCGAATAAGGTCGGCGGCAAAGATGAACGAGCCCTTGAGAATGGAGATGACGAGCAGGTCCTTGTGCGGCCCGCGCATGATCTCATCGGCCATCTCCCTGTTGCGCTTGGCAATCAACTCCGCACTGTAAAGAACCTCGATAGTCTTACCGCGAACGACGGGCATGCAGGATTCTCCGGTTTGCCAGGAAGAACACCAGCCTTCCCATTTCATGTGGTAAGGGAACACATGCGGAAGAACGCTCGGGGCCTCTCCTGTTCCGCTTTCAAGCGCCGAATACCACAATCAGCGGGAAGAGGCACGGCTTTCGGCAAACGAAACACTCACCTCAGGCATTTTTCCACCCGCATAGGGCAGCCGGGCGACGAAGTGGCGACTTTCGCCCGGCGCCAAAGCCGAACTCTCGGGCATGAGCCGCGTCGCCGTCACCTTGCGCCCGTTGCTGAGCACATCGACGACGAGAGGCGGCACCTGCTGTTCGCTGCCTGAACGGTTGTCGATCGTGGCGTAGACGGAGAGAACGCGCATGCCGCCGGCGTCGCCGAGAGCCGTGGTAATGCCTGCGATCGCCAGCGGATGCGCGTCGGCCTCATCCTGGCGGCCGAGCCCGGCAATTGTCAGGAACGCGGCCAGGCCGAGAGCGAGGACGAGGCCCGCGAAACGCCGCGCCGGCATCGCGTCGAGTTTCGTCTCGGCAAGAGACATGAATCGGTGCGGCAAGCTTTCTGCCGTCACCGTCGTCGGGTGCGACAGAGGGCGAGTTGCCGCCCTTCGGTTGTCGTTGTAGACCGGATAGGCGCTCCGCCTCGGCCCTGGCGCCAACGTCTCGAACTCGACGTCGATGTATTCTAGTCGCCTGGTCGCAGCCGCAGCCGAGCGCGGCCCTCGCTCCGGTGGAAGCAGGTCGATACCGGCAGCGGTCTTCGTGCGAAATGACTTCATGGCGCTCTCCCGTCGTAGCGCCGCGCCTCTGATGAAGCGCGCCATGGTTTCGCTCCGGCAAATGCCCAGGCCCCTCAGGAAACAAAGCATTGCATGAAACCCTGACGACACGTAAACGGAAATGGTTAATGTTTCGGAAAGGAGCCGCGAAAGCGGCGCCTTTTCATGGAAAATTAACGGCCGTTTAACCATGATGCGGCCCTCGGTTTTGCACTGGCAGGCGCGCTGTCCTACTGCATGGTCCTGATCTCCATTTGGGGACCCGAACGTGCAGCGGACGTGACGCCGCCGTTCCGACCGAGTAGCCGCGGATATCAGGTCGTGACGAGAGACTGGGCTGTCCCGTTGATTCATTTCGAAAATGTCGGACTGCGCTATGGCATGGGACCGGAAATCCTCCGGGACTTGACCTTCGATATTCCGCGCCGGTCCTTTCAGTTCCTGACGGGGCCCTCCGGGGCGGGCAAAACGACGCTGCTTCGCCTGCTCTTCCTCTCGTTAAAGCCGACGCGCGGTCTCATTCGTATGTTCGATCGCAACATTTCCTCCATCCCACGCGAGGAATTCCCGATGCTGCGTCGCCGTGTCGGCATCGTTTTCCAGGACTTCCGTTTGCTCGATCATCTGACGACCTACGAGAATGTCGCTCTGCCGCTGAGGGTGCGGGGGAAGGACGAGTCCGCCTACCGCTCCGACGTGCTGGAGCTCTTGAAATGGGTCGGCCTCGGCGAACGCATCAATGTACTGCCACCGGTGCTTTCCGGCGGCGAGAAGCAGCGCGCCGCGATCGCGCGGGCCCTGATCGACCGGCCGGAAATCCTGCTGGCCGATGAGCCGACCGGAAATGTCGATCCGCCGATGGCACGCCGGCTCCTGAACCTGTTCCTCGAACTGAACCGGCTCGGGACCGCGGTGGTGATTGCCACCCACGACCTGTCGCTGATGGATCAGGTCGAGGCCAGACGCATGATCTTGTCACAGGGGCGGCTCGACATCTATGAATGAGCAGCGCCCCCGCCGTGAAGCAGATCCGCCGCAGCCGCAGCGTCGCGCCGAGATGCGTGTGCGCCCCACCGGACCTATCGTCCCCTCGGCCAATGTTTCCGGCAATGCGCTGATGTGCGTCATTGCCATCATGTCCTTCCTCGCCTGCCTGACGCTCGGCGGCGTCAGCATGGTGCGGGCGACGGCGCAAAGCTGGCAATCGCAGATCTCCCGGGAAATCACCATCCAGGTCAAGCCGGACGACAATCTCGACATGGAGAAGGCGCTTGCCGACGCACGCGATCTCGCATTGACCTTCTCCGGCACGACGGGCGGGTCGATCATCGACCGCGCTGCGACGGCGCGGCTCCTGGAGCCCTGGCTCGGCGGCGGTCTCGACCTCGACGAACTGCCGGTACCGCGACTGGTGGTGATCACGATCGACGAGAACAATCCGCCGGATTTCGCCGCCATGCGCCAGGCGCTGACGGAGATGATACCGCAGGCCTTCCTCGACGATCACCGCACCTGGGTCGACCGCCTGGTAACGATGGCGAACACCACCGCAATGATCGGCAGCGGCGTCCTGACGCTCGTCTTCTCGGCGATGGTGCTGACGGTCGTCTTCGCGACGCGCGGCGCGCTTTCCGGAAATCGCCACATCGTCGAGGTCCTGCATTTCGTAGGCGCGGAAGCCGGCTTCGTCGCCTCCGAATTCCAGAAGCACTTTTTGAGGATCAGCCTGAAGGGCGCCGGCGCCGGCGGGCTTCTCGCAGCCCTCTCCTTCGCAATCGCCAGCTTCTGGCAATCGCAGACCCTCGCCACCCCCGAAACCGATCAGGCGACCGCCCTCTTCGGCACATTCTCGATCGGCTATACCGGCTATCTCGGCATCTTCGCGATTATTCTCGTCATCGCCTTGTTGACGACGCTGACGGCACGGCTCACCGTCATGCGGACCATCTACGAAATCGACCTGATCCGGTCGGACCCCGGGCGGACCGATACCTTCCAGGGCTGAGCAGGTTCCGCAAAGCTGTACCCCATCACTTTTCCTTGGTAGACCCGTGAATGTCTGCTTCGCGCATCGGCCCATAAAATCGGACCCGATTGACGGAAAGCTCGATGCGCAGATAGACAGCGACCTTTGCGCCTCTGAAGAGACGCGCAGCGCTGCAATGGCGTCACCCCAAAATTCACGGCGGTTTGGGGCGACGAGATGCACAAAACAAGACTTGAAGCGCGTTGCACAAGTACGTTTGATCGCGAGGCGCTCTTGGCCCTGGCAGAATGGAGCTCGTTGGAGCGGTGATTCGCCCGCGTTTGATCTATTCCCTGCCGTAAAGGGCGGCTATGTGAGAGAATCACAATGGTTGAGGAGCTTCGCGGGAACCGAATGGCCGACAAAGGCAAATGGCGAGACAGGGCAGCACACCGCCGCCGGTCCCGCAGCCTGCTGCGGAGGATTCTGCGCCGAAGCTTTTTCGTCCTGGTTTCCTTCCTCGGCCTCTTCATTGCCGGCTTTCTGCAATTTGCCGACACCGTCGCCTCGCTGCAGCCCCCGCTAGCGCCCAAGGCCGATGCAATCATCGTCCTTACCGGCGGTTTCCAGCGGATCGACCAAGGGGTCGAACTCTTGAAGACCGGCGCCGGCAAACGGCTTCTCATCTCCGGCGTTCACCCCGCGACGACCGGGAGCCAGATCCGCCGCAACACGCAGAGCTCGACCGCTCTCTTCAAATGCTGCGTGGATATCGGGCACCAGGCGATCGACACGACGGGCAATGCGACCGAAGCCTCCCAGTGGATTCTCGATCGCGGTTACCGGAGCGTTCTCGTCGTCACCAACAATTATCACATGCCCCGGAGCCTGCTTGAATTGCGCCGTGCCCGGCCGGAAACGGAGTTCATTGCCTATCCGGTCGTCAACTCCGATCTGAAGTCGAGCAACTGGCTGCGCAATCCGCTATTCCTGAAGGCCATATTGCTCGAATACGCCAAATACTCCATTGCGTCGCTGCGGGACCTGGCCGGTTCCCATTCCGAACACCAGCCCAGGACCGCCTCCTCTCAGGGAACGCCGACCGAATAGCCAAAGAACAGTTTTCCTTCGAGCGGGTTTCGTGTAGGCAGCGGCCGAAAGCCTTGCATCCGCACGAGAGACTGCCTGATGATCATCCTGCGTTCGATCCTCTTCAATCTGGTCTTCTACGCCAATCTGATCGCGCAGATGATCGTGATGACGCCGGTCTATTTCCTCTTGCCGCGCAAGGCATCCTGGATCGTGCCGAAGAACTGGGTGCGCAGCAATCACTGGCTAATGGAGAAGATTGTCGGCACGACCTTCGAGATCGAGGGCCTGGAAAACATTCCAATGGGCTCCTACATATTCGCGCCGAAGCACCAGTCTTTTTGGGACACCTACGCGCTTCTGCCCTGGCTCGATGATCCGTTCTACATCCTGAAGCGCGAGCTCACCTGGATACCGCTCTTCGGCTGGTACGTCATCAAGCAGCGCATGGTGCCGGTAAATCGTGCCGCGCGGGGCAAGGCCATGTCCGCCGTGATGGAGCGCACCAAACGGGAATTGGCAACCGGGCGTCAGTTGATCATCTACCCGGAAGGAACGCGCCGCCCGCCGGGGGCACCGCCGGAATATAAGTTCGGGATCGCTCGGCTCTATCGGGACCTGCAGGTGCCGGTCGTCCCCATCGCCATGCATCCGGGCCTGTTCTGGCCGAGGCGCAAATTCCTGCGCTTCCCCGGCCATTTCAAGGTGCGTATCCTGCCGCCGATCGAGCCCGGCATGGACCCGGATGCCTTCCTCAAGAAGCTCGTGGAAGTCACCGAAGCCGCCAGCGACGAGCTTCTCGTCGAGACGGTCCGGAACAATCCGCATGTGCCGCTCCCGGCTACGGCCAAACGGCGGCTGAGCGAGCTTAGCGCCTGAGAGAGAGGCATGACAGCGCCGAATTCCTATGCAGCGCCGCGCGTCCTTTCAGACGTACAAAGAACTATGTCTCTTTGAGTTTACGCGTCGCGCTTTGCGAAAGGACTCCGTTCGAGAGGTCGGCGGCGACCTCTTCGAGCCACTGGTCGCGGATGCCCATCTCCCGCAGATGGGCCAGTGTATTGAGCACGTATTCGCTGTTCGGACCCGACCTGCCGAACGCGACGGCGACCGTTGCCGCCGCCTCCGCCGGTGTCCGACCGCCGGCATATTGCGCGTGATCGCGGTCCACCACATAGGCAAGCGCCGGCACGCGACGCCCGTCCATGAGTTGCACCGGCATGACCCTTTCCTTGTAGACGCGGGTTACCAGCTCCCGTTCGCGCAGATAATCGATCACCTCCGCTCTATCGGGGAGCGCGATGCGAAAGGCAGTGCCGATGCAGGAGCCGCCATAGTCGAGGCCGAGCACCAGGCCCGGTCGCTGTTCGGTGCCACGGTGCACCCAGGAATGCACGCATAGGGAGCGGCGATAGCCGAAAGCGCGGGCGGTCCACTTCTCCTCGAAGCGGAAGCCCGGATTCCACATCAACGATCCGTAGCCAAAGACCCAAAATTCGTCCATATCCACTGCCATTCACCAGCGCCGCCGGCCCCGAAAAAGGCGTCGAGGTGAGCGACGGCCGGCCGCATGTCTCCTTAATCGCCCTCGATTTGTCGACGAAGGCATGCAGCAATCCAAAGTGCTACAGCAATCTTTGCGCGTCTGATAGGACGCGGCGCTGTAATGGGTCTTTTAGAGCGGGATGATGGAAGGTGTGAAGCGGTTTCCACCTTCTTTCGCCCCAATTCTCTACAGCGCCGCGCGTCTTGTTGGACGCGCAAAGGTCGCTGTAGCACTTAGAATTGCTGCATGTCTTTGTCCTTTAATCGAGGTCGATTAAAGGAGACATGCAGTAAGATGCATGCGGGCTGAAGAGAAAGCCGCCTGCTGCATCGGAGGAAAAATCAGTTTGCGGGACCGGAAGCGGCCAAAGAAATGCAGCTTCCGCCGAAGCAATTGGAGCATGCGAGTATCATGACGATGACCGAGGTCGACAAGGGATCACGTGCCGGCAGGAAGTTACTCTGGCTTGCGGCGGGCGTCGTGCTGGTCACCAGCCTCTATTCGGGTGGCTGGTTCCTCGCGGCGGACCAGATCGAAAAGCGCCTGCCGGCCTATCTTGCAGAGAAGCGGAAGGCCGGCCTTGGCGCCGAATGCGGGGATATGGAGGTGCGCGGCTTTCCATTTCGAATCGGCCTCTTCTGCGAAAAAGTTCGCCTCGACGACGCCCGCTATGGCGCCTCCGCCTCCTTCGGGGCGCTGAGGTCCGCCGCACAGGTCTACCAGCCCGGCCGCGCCGTGATCGAACTCGATGGGCCGGCGGAAATCCGCGTCTCGCCGGGCGTTTCGATCTCGGCCGATTGGACGCTGCTGCATGCAAGTCTTGCGGCAACGCTTACCGGCGTCGATCGCACCTCGCTTGCCTATGACAATCTGACGGGCGCGGTTCGCTCGCCGCTGTCGGCAAAGGGCCTCAACTTCGGCGCCAATCATGGGGAACTGCATTTGCGCCAGAACGGCGACGACCTCGATGCGGCCTTGAGCGTCGACAAGCTCGACCTGCGCCCTGAGGATGGGCAGAGCCTCGCTCGGCCGGCCGATATCGCTGCGGATTTCACATTGACGGGAAAGGCCGATTGGCTCCTGGGGGCCTCGCTTTCGCCGCATGCGCTACGCGGCACGGCAGGCGAACTGCGCCAGCTGGCGCTGGACCTGGGGGACGGAATGAGCGCCAAGCTTTCCGGCCCCTTTTCCGTCAATGAGCAGGGGCTCATTTCCGGCGAGTTCTCCCTCACGCTGATGGGCATCGGCGCCTGGCGCGACAGCCTGTCGAAAGCCGTTCCCGAGGAGACGGATCTCATCAACAACGTCGCCAATATGCTGACGGCGCTTGCCGGCGGCAAGGACAAGGCGACCGTCAAGCTCAATGTACGAGACGGCACCGCCTTCCTCGCCTTCGTTCCCCTCGGGGTGCTGCCGGCGTTATAGGCGGGGGCCGCCGCAGCGTCCGCGATGCCGCCGCAGTCATTCAAATCGGAACCGACATCTATTTCTGATCCATGGCATGCCGGCCGAAGTCCGGCATGGGCGTGTCCTGGCCGGCCTGGATGATCGAGCGACGGATGGCCCGCGTGCGGGTGAAGAGATCGAACAGCTTGTCACCGTCGCCCCAGCGGATCGCACGCTGCAGCGAAGCCAGATCCTCGGAGAACCGCGCGAGCATTTCCAGAATGGCATCCTTGTTGTGCAGGCAGACGTCCCGCCACATGGTCGGGTCCGAAGCCGCAAGGCGGGTGAAATCGCGGAAGCCGGAGGCGGAATATTTGATCACTTCGGACGCGGTGACCGCTTCCAGATCGTCGGCCGTTCCGACGATGTTGTAGGCGATGATGTGCGGCAGATGCGAGACGATGGCCAGCACCTTGTCGTGATGCTCCGCGTCCATTTCCTCGACCATGGAACCCAGCGTTTCCCAGAAGAGCCGCAGCCGCGCCACGGCTTCCTCGTCCGCACCTACCGGCGGCGTCAGAATGCACCAGCGGCCGCGGAAAAGCCCCGCAAAGCCGGCATCCGGACCGGAATGCTCCGTGCCGGCGATCGGATGGCCGGGGATGAAGTGCACGCTCTTAGGCAGATGCGGGGCCATCTGCCCGATCACCGACCCCTTGGTCGAGCCGACGTCGGTAACGATCGCGCCCGGTTTCAAATGCGGCGCGATCTCCGCTGCCACGGCCCCGGAAGCACCGACCGGCACCGAGACGATGACGAGATCGGCATCCTTGACCGCCTCGGCGGCCGAAAGCGCATAATGGTCGCCAAGACCAAGCTCGCCCGCACGCTTCAGGGTGGCTTCGCTGCGCGTCGAAACGACGATGGTGCCGGCGAGCTGCTTCTCCCTGATGTCGCGTGCGATCGACGAGCCGATCAGGCCGATCCCGACAAGCGCGATGGTTTCGAACTGCTGAGCCATCATTTCAGTCCCATGAATTCGGTCAGCGCCGCGATGACGCCTTCGTTCGCCTCCTGCGCGCCGATCGTCATACGAAGCGCATTTGGAAAACCGTAGGCGCCAACGGCGCGCAGGATGAAGCCGCGCCCCGTCAGGAACGCATCGGCGGCCTCGGCGGTCTTTCCTTCCCTGCCCGGGAAATGGATCAGCAGGAAATTTGTAACCGACGGCGTCACCCGAAGACCGATCGCCGTCAGTGCTTCGCCGACCCTTGCGAGCCAGGCGAGATTGTGCTCGACCGCAGCGGCGGCGAAAGCCTGGTCGCGAACAGCCGCTGCGCCGGCGGCGAGAGCCGGCGCATTGAGGTTGAATGGCCCACGTATGCGGTCGAGCACGTCCACCACGGCATGCGGCGCATACATCCAGCCGATGCGCAGGCCCGCCAGACCGTAGATTTTCGAGAGTGTCCGCGTCATCACCACATTGCGGTTGGCCGAGACCAGTTCCAGCCCCGCTTCATAATCATTGCGCCGGACATATTCGGCATAGGCTGCATCGAGCACCAGCAACACGTCTGCCGGAAGACCCGCTTGCAGCCGCCGCATTTCGTCGACCGGAATGTAGGTGCCGGTCGGGTTCGCCGGGTTGGCGATGAAGACGATCCTGGTGCGCTCCGTGACGGCTGCCAGGATCTGATCGACGTCGACCCGCTCATCCTTCTCCTTGACGGTTACCGCCGTACCGCCGGCCGCGATAATCTGGATCTTGTAAACCAGGAATCCGTGCTCGGTGACGATGCCCTCGTCACCCGGACCAATATAAGCGTGGCAGAGCAGACCGAGGAGCTCGTCCGAACCATTGCCGCAAAGGATATTCGCCGGATTCAGCCCGTGGACCTCAGCCATCGCTTCCTTGAGCGCCGATGCCCGTCCGTCGGGATAGCGCTCGAGATTGAAGGCGGCGTTCTGGAACGCCTCGATCGCGCGCGGGCTGGGACCGAGTGGCGTTTCGTTCGACGACAGCTTGTGCACCTTGACCGCACCCGGCGCATGCTCCTTGCCCGGAACATAGGCGGCTATGTCCAGGATACCGGGGCGCGGCCCGGGGTTCTTCAAAGCAAGGTTCATCGGCTCGGCCTTCACGGGAAAGATGAGGTCCAGCCAATAGCCGGAGCGCAGAAATTTGTCGAGTGCGACGTGATTTACCTACAGCGCTCGGTTCCGCGTGCTCGGAACCCCATGCGGCGCCAGAACTGGAACGAAGACGCGGCGCGAGGCGCGGGCAGCGACCGGCAGGCCCTGGTAGAGTCGCTTCTGGGCCTCGACGATAATCACCCCGGAAAACACCGGCCATAACGACCGGCCGAAGCGCTCGAGTCCGTGGCGCAGGCGGAGAACCAGCTTGCGTTTGGACGGCGGGAAGAACAGCGCCTCGGAGCTGGCGCCGGGCGTGAAATTCGTTTCCCGCAAAAGCGCAGTCAGTTGCCCACGGGAATAGGGCCGGCCGGAGCCAAAGGGTGTATGCTCCATCCGGGCCCAGACGCCGCGGCGATTGGGCACGACGATGACAAGTCGCCCGCCGGGTGCGAGAATCCGCCAGATCTCTTTCATGGTCTCGCGCGGGCTTTCGGCGAATTCCAAGGCGTGGACCATCAGCACGCGGTCGATCGAGGCGTCGGGCAACGGCAATTCCTCATCGAACACCAGTGCCGTCGAGGACAATTCGGCCGCCGGCCAGTTCACCGCCCCCTGGCCCGCCGGCATGAAGGCAAAGGTCCGTTCGGTGTCTGGACGGAACCGTTCGAGATAGGGGACCGCATAACCGAGACCGACGAGACGCTCCTCCGGCAGCCGAGCCCAAATGGACGAGAGCGCCATGGTGACGGCCTGTTCCGCCATCCGGCCGAGTTCGGAATGGTAGAATTGGCGGAGATCGACGATATCGGTGTGCATGGACGACATGTTAGCCTTGGGGCGGTAGACTTCAAGGCGAGCCTCGCTACATTCGGTGCATGAAACGACGGGCGGGAAGAAGGATCATCTGCCGTCCCCACCCGCCATCAGCATCGATCACATCCGATCGGAGGAACACGCCATGGCCGCCCTTGAAATCGATCTCTTCCTCTGCCGCTCCGACAATTTCGGCGTGCTTGTCCATGATCCGGCAAGCGGTGCGACCGCATCGATAGACGCCCCCGAAGAGCTGCCGATCCTGGAGGCTGTCGACCGGCGCGGCTGGAACCTGACGCATATCCTCACCACGCACCATCATGGTGACCACGTCGCCGCGAATGTCAGCCTCAAGGAACGCTTCGGCGTGACGATCATCGGCCCCAAGGGCGAGGCACAGAAGATTCCCGGCTTGGACAAGGCGGTTGGCGACGGCGAGCGCTTCGACTTCGCTGGCCACCCCATCGAGGTGATCGAAACACCCGGCCATACCGCCGGCCACATCTGCTATTACTTTCCCAAGGATAAGTTGCTATTTGCGGCCGACACGCTCTTTGCGCTTGGCTGCGGCCGCCTGTTCGAAGGCACGGCGGAAACCATGTGGCAATCACTCGGTCGGTTGATGGCGCTGCCCGACGATACCGCTGTCTACTTCGGGCACGAGTACACGCTCTCCAATGCCCACTTCGCCGTCACCGTCGACCCCGACAACACCGCACTCAGGGAACGCGCCGCCGAGATTGAGGAAACCCGCTCGGACGGCGGCTTCACCGCACCGACCACGATCGGGCTGGAGAAGCGGACCAATCCCTTTCTGCGCGCCGCCGATCTGAAAATCCGCGCCAATCTCGGAATGGAGAAGGCAAGTGACGCCGCCGTCTTTGCCGAGATCCGCAAGCGCAAGGACCAGTTCTGATGGCCGACGGAGACCTGAGCGCGGCGGCAATCATCGAGAGGCTCGGCCTTGCGCGCCATCCCGAGGGCGGCTGGTATCGAGAGACCTTCCGCGATCATGAGGGCGGCCTCCGCGGCCATTCGACCGCGATCTACTACTTGCTCGAGGAGGGCGATCGCTCGCATTGGCACCGCGTCCGCGACGCCGCTGAGGTATGGCACCATTACGCCGGCGCGCCGCTCGACCTCAGGGTCGCCGAGCCCGGCGGGCCGGCGGCGCGAGTTCGCCTGGGTCCCGACCTCATCGCTGGCGAAAGACCGCAGCATGTCGTCCCCGCCGATTGGTGGCAATCGGCGACTTCGCTCGGCGACTGGACCCTCGTCGGCTGCACTGTCGCGCCAGGCTTCGATTTTTCCGCCTTCGAGATGGCGCCGCCCGATTGGCAGCCGGATTAGCGCATCGGTCCGAAAATCGTACCCGATTTTCGGTTAAAGGAGTTACAGCGATCTTTGCGCGTCTGGAAAGACGCACGACCCCGAGGGCCTACTCCGCAGGCTGTGCCGCGGTTGTCGCTCTGCGCCAGATCATGTCATGCGCCGCAAGCACGGCTCCGCCGGTGACCAACAGGCAGGCCGCCGCGATCCGCCAGGACGGCTCGGCGAAGCCGAACAGGATCAGAATCAATGTCGAAAGTACCGGTGCCGCATAGCTCGCGACACCGAGCAACTGGATGTCGCCGTTCTTCACGCCGAAATCCCAGGCATAGAAGGCCGCCCCGACCGGCAGGAATCCGAGTCCTACGACCGCGAGCCACTCGAATGCGGTCTCAGGCCAGACCGTGGTCTCGAGGCCGAGATGGCAGAGCAAGGACAGGAGCGAAGTCGCCAGGCAGAAGCCGGTGACGACATCGGTCGACACCCTGCCGAAACGGCGTGTGATCAGCGAATAGCCCGACCATGCGAAGGCACAGAGAAAGGCTGCACCGTAGCCAAGCGTGTAGGCGTCATCGAAGGCGACGCCGTTGCGCCCAACGATGAGCATGGTGCCGGCAAGCCCGGCAAGCGCGCCAGCGATATGGTACCAACGCAGTGTCTCGCCCGGAAGCAGCGCCGAGCCGACGACGATCAGCAATGGCCAGAGATAGGCGATCAGCCCCGCCTCGACGGCCGGCGCGTTGCGCAGTGCGGTGAAGTAGAGAAAGTGGTAGCCGAACAGGCCGGCAATGCCAGTCAACCAGACTCGGAAGGGCTGTTTCAGCAGCACAAGGCGTTGTGGCTTCAGTGCGAGCAGAACGACACCCGGCAGGCTGCCGATCAGGAAGCAGATCGCCGAAAGCTGAAACGGCGGCATTTTGCCGGACGCGGCCGTAAACAGCGCCAGCAACGACCACATGAGGATCGCGGAAAAACCGATCAGGGTTGCCTTGAGCTTCATTGTCGACCCCTCGCGCAGCGCTGGCTCCAGCGGACCCGCATGCCTATACCTACTGCCTGCCTTCTTAGATCGAGCTCGATGTAAGGGCCAGTCTGCTACGGCGACCTTTGCGCGCCTGGTTGGACACGCGGCGCGGTAGACACGCAGCTGATCGCTCTCTCCTTGGATGAGAGCGTCAGCCGCCGAAGCGTGTCGCGGAAACGGTCACCGGACCGAGCTTGGTCGGGATGCGCACATAGACCGGGGCATAGACCTCGACGGCATCTGCCTTTGCGAACCAGATTTCCATCGTGTTCAGGCGGCGCAGATATTCGACGTCCTCCCGCCCCTTCCTGTAGCCCGCCCTGGGCACGAAGCGGACGCCGCAGACGATGGCCTCGCCTTCAAAACCCCGGGTCCTGAAGGGTCTTGTCCCTTTCGGAGACAGCTGAATATCGAGCCGCGATTCGCCGTCGAAGATCGGCAGGGTATTGGGACAGACACGGGCCTTGGCCGGAATGATCAAGCCCGACAGCGGGTCGAGCACGTTACGCAAGTCGCGATGCGTCACCGGCACCCAGTTCTTCGGCAGCGGCGTGCGCTTTGGTTCCATTCTGGCGCGCACGACATTGCCGTTGCGGAAGGTGACGCTGATCGCGCGGGCCTTGCTGCCGCTGCGGTAGGACATGGAATAGGAAGTGGCGCGAAGTTGATCGCGGCCGACGACCCCGGAAACGCGCGTCTGTCCCGAGGTGCGTTTGATGATGTCGACGAGCCCCGCCGAATGCAGCGTTCCCGAAATCGTGTAGCGATTCTTCTCAAGTTCCGTGTGGAAGGAGGCCCGCGCCACGGGCAGGCCCGCAAGGGCAATACTATAATCCGTCTGATGCTCGATTTCCGCAGCGAAGGATGCTGTGGAAAACATCGTCGCGGCCAAAATGGCCGGCGCACGAAAGCAAGTACGCCACGTCATGGCCTCGAGTTCCCCTTCCTATGCCGTTGCATCCCTTGGAATGCAGGCGGTTTGCGGCTTTTCTGCGCCAATCGGTCAAAATCATTAGGAAGCGGCCCCGCTTGCATGCTTCCGGAATGCATGCGACAGAAATAGTGCAAGCTCGGCAGTCTTGGAATCGGAAAAGCCTGGCGTTCCGAGGCACGGATCGATGCCCGCCTGTGTCGAACAGCGCCGGTTTTGCAGCAATGCGCAGGTTTGGCTTGACGGGCCGCCCGTCACTGACTATAGAACCGCGACTTTCCAATAATGGCCAGTAGGAACGCGGCCTGGGCTCTGGGCCCGCTATCCGCATTGTCCGGCGGCGATAGAGAAAATAGGTGTACCATGTCCCGTAGTTGCGAATTGACCGGCAAGGGCGTCCAGTCGGGCCACAATGTGAGCCACGCCAACAACAAGACCAAGCGCAAGTTCCTGCCGAACCTGTGCAATGTCACGCTGATCTCCGACGCTCTCGGCCAGCGTTTCCGCCTGCGCGTTTCCGCGGCCGCCCTGCGTTCGGTCGAACATCGCGGTGGTCTCGACGCCTTCCTGCTGAAGGCGGACGAGAACGAACTGAGCATGCGCGCCCGCCTGCTGCGCCGCCAGATCGTCAAGAAAGTTGCCGAAGCCGCCTGATCGGCACCGGCACTGCTGCTACAGTAATATTCGCGCGCCCGTTAAGACGTGCGGCTCTGTAGAAATGAGGGCTTGCGGACTCGTCCGGCAAGCCTTTTTCTCGTGCCTTGCACCCTTTCCCTCACTGGTGGCATCACCCAGGATAAAAATGCTTATTGGCCGTAGGTTCCCTATCTATGTTGCGCTGATGACCCTGGTGGTCGTCGCCTCGAATTTCCTCGTCCAGTATCCGCTGCCGGGCTCCATCGCCGGGATGCAGCTTGGTGACCTGCTGACCTGGGGTGCCTTCAGCTATCCCTTCGCCTTCCTCGTAACGGATCTGACGAACAGGCAACTCGGACCGCATATCGCGCGCCGCGTGGTGGTTGCCGGCTTTGCCGTCGCCGTTGCGCTCTCCTTCGTTGCCGCAACACCGCGCATCGCGATTGCCTCCGGCACAGCCTTTTTGCTCGGCCAGCTTCTCGACATTGCCGTGTTCAACAGGCTGCGGCGCCAGACTTGGTGGCGCGCCCCGCTCGCCGGCTCGCTGGTCGGGTCGAGCCTCGACACGGCGATGTTCTTCTCTTTCGCCTTTGCACCGCTCTTCGTCTTTCTCGGACCGAATGACGCATTCGCGCTCGAGGCGGCTCCCCTGCTCGGCCTGGCTTCAGCCGGCACGCCGCGCTGGATTTCCTGGGCGTTCGGCGATCTTCTGGTGAAGTTCCTCTGTGGAATCGCGCTCCTGCTTCCCTATGGCGCGCTGATGAGCGTCATCAAACCCATGCCGACGACGGCGGCCAAAGCGGCTTCCTGACGATCTCGGCCGATGGGCTAGTTGGAATAACTGCCGAGGCGGAACTCGAGCATGAGGTTGCGCTCGAGGATAGAGTGATTGTCGTCGGAAACGAGAATCAGCCGGGTCTCGCCGTCGGGAGTCGTAACGACGTCGAGCGCTTCCATATTGTCGATCTGGTAACCCATGTCGGCTTCGATCAGCACCTCGCCGTCGACAACCGCGCCCGGCCGGATGTCGCCGCCGGCAATTCGGCGAATGCGCATGCCGAGCCCCGAGGCGAAGTTGAACCGACGCTCGAGCAGCAGCAGGTCCCCATTTGGCAGGAAGGCACCGTCGGTCACGGCATAGGGATTGTGGCGGACCACCGTGAAGGCGCCCCGCATCGGCCCCTCCAGAATACCCGCCAGCAGATTGTCGGACGTGTCGACGCTGCGCTCGGAGACGACGACCGCGGAGCCGACAAGCGGCCCATGCTTCGGTGCAATCGCAACCGTTTCAAGGCCGCCATTGTTGCGCAATTCCTCGACCGGAAAGGGCAGGCTCAACTGCCTGACCGGGCGCGACGAGGAAAAACCGGGGTTGGGATAGACGTCGACCCGATGAGACTGCTCGAAGCTTACAACCGCTTCGCCGTCTCTGAGCGCCAGCCCTTCGGCATCCACCCTCCATTTTTCGCGTTGAGCCGCGCCGCTGCCATCGGTCATCGAAGTGATCCTAAGATCGGTCAGCCCCGAAAGACGCCCGGCATCGTCCCGTATAACGGCGCCCTCGACCCAGTGGCCGGTGTCGAGAACGGCGACGAAGGACCGGCCGTCCGGCCGGAACCGGATTGACGAAAGCGCACCGAAGAGCGAATTGGGCGAGGTCATCTCGATGCCGCCGATGAACTCGAGCGCACCGAACACGGCCGTGCCCGACCCGACCTTGAACTCGGTGATCTGCCGGCTTCGCACCAAGGCGATTCCGCCAGGCGCTTCGGCCTGTACGCCGGTCGATGCGAGCATGAGCAGGACTGCAAGGGACCGGCGGAACATCTACAATAAACCCTCCTGGAGAGGTGAAATCCGCCGCGCCGCCGCAAATCGCGCCGGTAACGCAATGGGCGCTACTTTGAATTGCCGTCCGTCCGGGCAAAGGCAAGCGGGGCGCGGGCGAAATTGGGGCACGCGGCTCACCCGGCGCGACGCAGGCGTCCGGTACGACCGCTCTCCTCTTCGAAAAGGGCCGCCAACTGTTCCGTCATCGCCCCTGCCAGTTCGTCGGCGTCGACGATCGTCACTGCACGGCGATAATAGCGCGTCACGTCGTGGCCGATGCCGATCGCCAGCAGCTCGACCGGCGAGCGGTTCTCGATCTGCTCGATAACCGCTCGCAGGTGGCGCTCGAGATAGTTGCCCGGATTCACCGACAGCGTCGAATCATCGACCGGCGCGCCATCCGATATCATCATCAGGATGCGCCGCTGCTCGGGTCGGCCGATCAGCCTGTCATGCGCCCACATCAGCGCTTCGCCGTCGATATTCTCCTTGAGCAGGCCTTCGCGCATCATCAGGCCGAGATTGCGGCGGGCCCGGCGCCAGGGTGCGTCGGCCGATTTGTAGATGATGTGGCGCAGGTCGTTGAGGCGGCCGGGCGACTGCGGCTTGCCGCCCATCAGCCATTTCTCGCGCGATTGCCCACCCTTCCACGCCTTCGTGGTGAAGCCGAGGATCTCGGCCTTGACGCCGCAGCGCTCGAGCGTGCGGGCGAGAATGTCCGCGCAGATCGCCGCCACGGTGATCGGCCGTCCACGCATCGAGCCCGAATTGTCGATCAGCAGCGTCACGACCGTATCGCGAAAATTCGTATCCTTCTCCCGCTTGAAAGACAGGGGCTGCATCGGATCGATGATCACGCGCTGCAGCCGGGCCGTGTCGAGATAGCCCTCCTCCAGATCGAATTCCCAGGACCGGTTCTGCTGTGCCATCAGTCGGCGCTGCAGGCGATTGGCGAGGCGGCCGACGGCCCCTTGGAGATGGGCAAGCTGTTTGTCGAGGAAGGCGCGCAAGCGGTCGAGCTCGGCCTCGTCGCAGAGTTCCTCGGCGGTGATCGTCTCGTCGAATTCCCGCGTGAAGACGGTGTAATCGACCTTCTCATTAAAATCCGCAAAAGGATGATTCGGCCGCTTGACCTCGCCGGGTGTCTCGCTCTCCTCGTCGCCTTCGTCCTGAAAGTCCTCGTCGGATATCTCGGCGCCGTCCATCTCACCTTCTTCCATCTGCTCCTCGGCAGACTGGTTCTCCTCGGCGGGCGCGGCGTCGGTCCCCTCTTCCTCCTCGCTGGCGTTTTCGTCCTGCTGCTCGCTGCGCGGCTGGTCCTCGTCGGTCTCGCTTTCCTGCTCGTCCGGCTCCAGATCGTCTTCGCCGTATTTTTCGGCTACATCCATGGAGGCAAGCATGTCGCGCACCACGCGGGCAAAAGCCTGCTGGTCGTTGACCGCCGCCGGCAGGTTCCGCACGTCGGGGGCGGCCTTCTGTTCGATGAAGTCGCGCCAGAGGTCGAGCACCTTTCCGGCGGAGCCCGGCGGTTTCTCGCCCGTCAGCTTCTCGCGCACCAGCAATGCCATCGCCTCTTCGAGCGGCGCATCCGACTGGTTCTCGATCGCACCGAAATTCGCCTTGGCGTATTTCTCCTCGAGCATCGAGGAGAGATTCGCGGCTACTCCGGGCATCCTGAGTGCACCGATCGCCTCGACGCGTGCCTGCTCGACGGCATCAAAAATCGCGCGCGCGTCGGCCCCCTGCGGTGACATCGTCGCATGGATGCGGTCGTCATGGCAGGCCTTGCGCAACGCCATCGAGTCGCCGAGGCCACGCGCGACCGCGAGCTCATGGCGGGTGGGACGTTTGGAAAGCTCCGGAAGGCGAATACGCTCGCCGGACATGCCCGGACGCTCATTGGCGAAGGCAATCTCGAGCTCCGCATCGCCGGCGATCGAGCGGACGCAGCCGGAAAGCGCCCGCTTGAAAGGTTCGGCAGCGTTTTCCCTCGCTTGCTGGTTCGCCTTGGAATTCGAGCTCACAACAGTTCCTTCTCCAGCCCGGCCCGGGCCGATCTCCGAGCGATCACCGCACCCGCCGCCTTAAGCAATCAGGCGGAGGCTTCCAGCACGATGTTGGCGGCGCTTTCCTTCAGCTCGACCCCAAAGGCGCGCTGGTAGTGCTCGGCAACCAGCGGCCGCTCCAGCTCGTCGCATTTGTTGAGGAAGGTTACGCGGAAGGCGAAGGCCACGTCGCCAAAGATGTATGCGTTTTCCGCCCAGGTGATCACCGTGCGCGGGCTCATCACCGTCGAGAGATCGCCGTTGATGAAAGCGGCGCGTGTCAGATCCGCGACGCGCACCATCTTCGATACGGTCTCGCGACCCTTGTCGGCCGCGAATCCCTTGACCTTGGCGGCGACGATGTCGACTTCCTTGTCGTGCGGCAAGTAATTGAGCGTGGTTACGATCGACCAGCGGTCCATCTGCGCCTGATTGATCTGCTGCGTGCCGTGGTAGAGACCGGTGGTGTCGCCGAGGCCGATCGTGTTGGCGGTCGCGAACAGGCGGAAGGCCGGGTGCGGGCGAATGACCCGGCTCTGGTCCAGAAGCGTCAGCCGGCCGGAGGATTCGAGTACACGCTGGATGACGAACATGACGTCCGGGCGACCGGCATCATACTCGTCGAAGACGAGCGCGACATTGTGCTGGTAGGCCCAAGGAAGAATGCCGTCCTTGAATTCCGTCACCTGCAGGCCGTCCTTGACGACGATCGCATCCTTGCCGACGAGATCGATACGGCTGACATGGCTGTCGAGATTGATACGCACGCAGGGCCAGTTCAGCCTTGCGGCCACCTGTTCGATATGGGTCGACTTGCCGGTGCCGTGATAGCCCGCAACCATGACTCGGCGATTGTGGGCGAAGCCTGCAAGAATGGCGAGTGTCGTTTCCCGGTCGAAAAGATAATCCGGATCGAGATCGGGCACATAGGCATCGCCCTTGGAATAGGCGGGAACGCGCAAATCCGTGTCGATGCCAAAAACCTCCCGGACTGAAATCGTCGTGTCGGGGAGGTTTGAAATGTCGAGGTCAATCTTGCTCATCATGTCTCCAGAGCGGCCGCCGAACGGCACCCGCGCATTCGCCTGCGAAATGTGCTTTCTGTAATAATCCGCGTTGTTAGCAGAAACCAGCCTGTTTTAACAATTGGTAGGCCTGAATGACGGCTCGGAAACGGTCTTCCGAGCCTCTGTCTCCGCCGTTCGCGTCGGGGTGATGCTTCTTGACGAGTTCCTTATAGGCCGCCTTGATATCGGCCGTTGTTGCCGAGGCTGCAAGTCCGAGCGTTTCGAAGGCCTTTGCCTCGAGCGTCTTCAGCTTGCGCAGCCGCGGTTCGTGCCGGCTCGAGCGGGCGCGCGCTTCGTTGAAGAAGCCGAACGGGTCGCGCATGCGCGCCTGCGAACCCGCACTGCCGGAGCGCGTCTGCGATTGCGTGGGACCTTTCCCGGCATTCTTGTTGACACCGACTGTCCAGGTGGGTCGATGCCCGGTCACGGCCTCCTTCTGGTAGCGCGCGATCTCGGAATCGGAGAGGCCCGAGAAATAATTGTAACCCTTGTTGTATTCCTTCACATGCTCGAAACAGAAGAGGAAATACTCGCCTTCGGCATTGCGACCGACGGGCGCCCGATGCACTCCATTCTTGTCGCAACCGTCCCACTGGCACACGTGCACGGTCGACTCGACGCGCGCTTCGCGCTTTGGGCGCGTGCGGATGCGGTCGAAGTATTTTGAATCGAGTTTCATGGCGCACATTATGGGGTTTGCGACAGGTCACAACAAGAATTGACAAAGCGGAATGTTGCTGGCTTTGTGCGGGTATTTTGCACCATCAAGGCATCGCACGGCTGGTTGGCGCAGCAAACAGGGAAATGGGACGGAAGCATGTCGCTGCAAAGCCGGATCGAGCAGAAGCTTGTGGAAGCGTTTCATCCCGAACGGCTCGCGGTCATCAATGAGAGCCATCTTCATGCCGGCCATCAGCCGGGCTTTGACGGCGGCGGCGAGACCCATATGCGCGTCCGCATCGTCGCAAGCTCGTTTTCAGGCATGAGCCGCGTAGCGCGCCACCGCGCCATCAATGATCTTTTGAAGCCGGAACTCGATGCCGGCCTGCACGCGCTCGCGGTCGAGCCCGCCGCCCCCGGTGAACCGACGCGCTGGTGATCCACTTCGCCGGTAATGTTGGGAAAAGCAACGCGCCGGTTAAGCCGTCGGCGCGTCGTCGGCGGCACGGATGCGCAGCTTGGTGATCCGATTCTTGACTCGCTTCATGACGGTGAAGCGCTTGCCGTAAAATGTGAAAGCCTGCCGCTCCTCCGGGATGCTCTTCGATTCATGAATGACGAGGCCGGCGACCGTCGTCGCCTCTTCGTCCGGCAGCGACCAATCGAGCGCGCGGTTCAGGTCGCGGATCGGAACCGACCCATCGACGACGATCGAGCCGTCAGCCTCCTGCCGGACGCCCTGAATGTCGAGGTCGTGTTCGTCGGCTATGTCGCCGACGATCTCCTCGAGAATGTCCTCGAGCGTGACCAGCCCCTGCACCTGCCCATATTCGTCGACGACGATGGCCAGATGGAGCTTGCGGCGGAGGAAGGCGTTGAGCTGGTCCTTGAGGTTGGTCGTGTCCGGAACGAACCAGGGCTTCTGCGCAATCTTGACGATGTCCAGCGTCTGCGGCTCCACATTTGGCTCGGCCAATGCCCGCAGCAGGTCCTTTGAGTGGACGACGCCGACAATGTTGTCGGTCGAACCACGCCACAGCGGCAGTCGCGTGAACGGACTTTCGAGGATTTCCCGCACGCAAACATCAGGCGGATCGTCGGCATTGATCGCGCGCATGGCCGTGCGGTGGATCATGACGTCCGACACTTCGAGCTCGCCGAGATCAAGCACGCCGCCCAGTCGGTCGCGGTCGGCCTTGATGACCGCTCCCTCGCGATGCAGCAGGTCGACCGCGCCCCGCAATTCCTCATGGGCCGAAAGCATGGGCATGTCGGAGGCGAGATTGACGCCGAAAAGGTTCAGGATGCGCCGGACGATTGCGTTGACGAGAGACGAAGCCGGGCCGACGACCGCGACGAAGGGCCGGACCACCGGCGCCACGGTGAGGGCGAAGCGATCGGGCGAGGCGATCGCCCAGCTCTTCGGCAACACTTCGGAAAAGATGACGAGCAGCACCGTCATGGCGAACGTCGCTATCGCCACGCCGGAATCGCCGACGAGGCCGATCAGCAAGCTCGTCGTCAGCGATGATGCGAGAATATTGACGAGGTTGTTGCCGATGAGCAGGGTGCCGATCAGGCGATCGCGCCGCTCGATCAGCCGGTTGACGATCCCCGCCCGCTCGTCGCCATTGCTTTCGAGCGTGTGCATGCGCGACCGGGAGGCGGCGGTCAAGGCGGTCTCGGACCCGGAGAAGAATGCCGAGAGCACGAGAAGAGCGGTGACGGAAACCAGGGATAGCCAATAGTCCGCCACGAAGGTCAATAAAGTGTCGCTGCTCATTGCGGGTGCTTTTCCTTAAGAAAGCTCAAGACTTCGGAGGCCGGCACGTCGTCGGCCACGAAGGAATGCCCGATGCCGCGCGTAAGAATGAAGGTGAGCTTGCCGCCCTTCACTTTCTTGTCCTGGGCGATCGCCTCCATCAACCGCTCCGCCGGCGGCAGCATCCCGGGGATATCTGCCATCCGCGTCGGCAGTCCGACTGCCCTGAGATGGGCTTCTACCCGACGCGCATCGTCCGGGCTCGCGAGATTCATCCGCGCGGAGAATTCGTACGCCAGTACCATGCCGACCGCGACGCCCTCTCCGTGCACCAGACGGTGGCTATCATATTCAGTGGCTGCTTCGAGCGCATGTCCGAAAGTATGGCCGAGATTGAGGAGCGCCCGCAGGCCGTTCTCGCGCTCGTCCGCCGCCACGACATCGGCCTTTGCCTGGCAGCTTACGGCAATCGCCTCAATCCGCGCGCCCCCCCCGGCGAAGACCGCCTGCCAATTCTGTTCCAGCCAATGGAAGAATTCAGGCTTGTCGATCAAACCGTATTTCGCAACCTCCGCATAACCGGCACGGAATTCACGCTGGCTCAGCGTGTCGAGCACGCCCGTGTCGGCCAGGACGAGGTCCGGCTGATGGAAGACGCCGATCAGGTTCTTTCCGTGCGGCGAGTTGATGCCGGTCTTGCCGCCGACGGAGGAATCCACCTGGGCCAGTAGCGAGGTCGGGATCTGGATGAAGCGCGAACCGCGGCGCACAATGCCGGCGGCAAAGCCCGTGAGATCGCCGATCACGCCGCCACCGAGCGCGATCACCGCGTCATTGCGCTCGATCCTGGCGCCGAGAATGGCGTCGCAAACCGGTATGAGGCAATCGAAGCTCTTGGTCTTCTCACCCGCGGGCAGCACCAGCGAGACGGCCTCGATGCCGCTTTGCGCTAGACTCGCCATCAGCGTTTCGAGGTAACGCGGCGCGACATTCTCATCGGTGATGACGGCCACCCTGCGGCCCTTGAGGCGTGCGGCGATCTCCCGACCCGCCTCCGCGATCAGCCCGGGGCCGATGAGGATGTCATAGGACCGGTCTCCGAGATTCACGCGGACCGAGCGTTCGGCGGGGATCATCTGGCTCATCATGGGGTCTCGGCTTTCTTGCAATCGGCGATGGCGGCGAGGACCTCCTCGACCATCGTTTCCTTCTTCACGTCGCGCGAGAGGACGACGAGGTCCGCCTCGGCATAGATCGGATAGCGCGCCCGCATCAGGTTTTCGAGCGTCTGTTTGGGATTTTCCGTTTTCAGAAGCGGTCGGGTGTCGCGCTTGTTCACCCGCTCCCAGAGCACCTCGAGTTCGGCATTGAGCCAGACCGTCAGCCCGCCCTTCTTGATCTGCCGCCGCGAGCGCTCGTTGACATAGGCTCCGCCGCCAGTCGAGACGACACGTGGCCCCGACCGCAACAGACGTTTCAGCACACGCGCCTCGAGCGCCCGGAACTCTTCCTCGCCATAGGCGGTGAAAAGTTCGCTGATCGTCATGCGCGAAACCCGCTCGATCTCGTGGTCGGAGTCGACGAAGGGAACGCCGAGCGCCTGGGCCGTCATCCGGCCGATCGCCGATTTACCCGCTCCCATCAGGCCGATGAAGATGAGATTGCGCCTACCGAGGGCGCGCTTCGCCCGCTCGGCAAGCGTCGCGGAAACCGGTTCGGTAACGTCGTTCATTGCGCTTCATATTCCCCATTCCATTCCGGTATCGACAAATCGGCGAAGGGCGTCAAGTCGTCGCCAAGGGCCGCCGGGCGCTTCGTGGACGCGCTGTCGGGGGGTATTCATATTGTCGTCCTGGCCCTTTCAATGCGCAAATGTCGCAAGCGCATCTTGAGCGGTAGCGCAGCATCTGGCACGGATGAAAGGGTCTCGGCTGCATGACTCCCTGCTCAACTTCGCTTTGGGGACAAGGACATGCAGCGTTTCAACATGCTACAGCGACCTTTGCGCATCGGAAAAGGAGTCGCGGCGCTGTAGAGGAGATCGAAATGCCGACCCTGTTCCGATTCCTGTTCTTCTGCGCCGTCGTCGCCGGCATGGTCTATGCTACGATGCTGGCGCTCGTCACCTTCGTCGAGCCGGTGGAGCGGGACGTTACCGTGCGCATCCCCTCCGAGCGGATCAACGAGCCGCAATGATGGATCTCTCAGAAGCGCACCTCGAAGCCTTTCTCGAGATGATGAGCGCCGAACGCGGCGCCGCAGTGAACACGCTTCAATCCTATGAGCGCGACCTCAAGGACGCTCTTTCTTTCCTACGCTCGCGCGGCGCGCGGCTGGGCGAGGCCTCCCCCGATGACCTGCGGCATTATCTTGCCCACCTCGCCAAAGAGGGCTTCAAGTCCTCATCGCAGGCACGCCGCCTCTCCTCACTCAGGCAATTTTACAAGTTCCTCTATGCCGAAGGCCTGCGTAGCGACGATCCGACGGGCATTCTCGACGCGCCGAAAAAGGCGCGCGCGCTGCCGAAGACGCTGAGCGTCGACGACGTCACCCGGCTCATCGGCCAGGCGGAGGCAGAGGCGGCGGCCGGCGGCGAGGATGCGCTCGCGAAACTGCGCATGCACGCGCTGATCGAGCTTCTCTACGCCACCGGCATGCGCGTCAGCGAATTGGTATCGCTGCCGGCGAGTGTGCTTTCGCAAAACGGCCGCTTTCTGGTGATCCGCGGCAAGGGCAACAAGGAAAGGCTGGTGCCGCTCTCGCAGGCAGCGATGCGCGCCATGCGCAGCTATGGCGATGCCCTGCGGCAAGGAGGGAGCACGGAGGAGAGCCCCTGGCTGTTTCCCTCCTATGGCAAATCCGGCCACCTGCCGCGCCAGGTCTTTGCCCGCGACTTGAAGAGCCTCGCCGCACGCGCCGGCATTCGGGTGGCAGCGATCTCTCCGCACGTGCTCCGCCATGCTTTCGCCAGTCATCTTCTCGCAAACGGTGCCGACCTTCGCGCCGTGCAGGAACTGCTCGGCCACTCAGACATCTCGACGACACAAATCTACACGCATGTGCTGGAAGAACGGTTGCACGAGCTCGTCCAAAACCATCACCCCCTTGCCAAACAGGCGAAAAAACAGGATTAGGTCCGCCGGACAGTTGGCGAGGCCGGGCAGTCCTCGTCGCAAAACGATCGGAAACGCATCTCATGCACAACTATCTCGACTTCGAAAAGCCCATCTCTGATCTCGAGGGCAAGATTCTCGAACTGAAGAAACTCGCCAGCGAAGATGAGAGCGTCAACACGTCCGACGAGATCGCAAGACTCGAGGGTCGCGTCCGCGACGCGATGGTCGAGATCTATTCCAGGCTGTCGCCGTGGCAGAAGACCCAGGTCGCGCGCCATCCTTCGCGCCCGCATTTTCTCGATTATGCCAACGAGCTCTTCAGCGAATTCACGCCGCTGGCCGGCGACCGCAACTTCGCCAACGACGATGCCATTCAGGCCGGCCTTGCGCGATTTCACGGCACGCCGGTGGCGGTGATCGGCCAGGAGAAGGGCAACGACACCAAGTCGCGCATCAAGCACAATTTCGGCAGCCCGCGCCCGGAAGGCTACCGAAAGGCGATCCGCGTCATGGAAATGGCCGACCGTTTCGGACTGCCGCTGATCACGCTGATCGACACCGCCGGCGCCTATCCCGGCGTCGGCGCCGAGGAGCGCGGCCAGGCCGAGGCGATCGCCCGCTCGACCGAAATGTGCCTGAACGTCAAGGTGCCGATCGTGACGGTGGTGATCGGCGAAGGCGGATCGGGCGGTGCGATCGCCATCGCCACGGGTAACCGCGTCTATATGCTCGAGCACGCGATCTACAGCGTCATCTCGCCCGAAGGCGCCGCTTCGATCCTCTGGCGCGATTCCACCCGCGCAAAGGAGGCGGCAAGCAACATGAAGATCACCGCCGAGGACCTGAAGGCGCTCGGCGTTATCGACGGCATCATCCCCGAGCCGATAGGCGGGGCGCATCGAGATCCGCAGGCCGTGATCGAACGCACCGGCACCGTGATTGCCGACGCGCTCAAGGAGCTTTCCGCGCGCAACGGCGACGAATTACGCGCCGATCGCCGCCAGAAGTATCTGAATATCGGCCGCAATCTCTGAACCGCGACGCCTTGCGCGTTCTGAAAGCTCCGCTTTCCGCTCTGAACCATTGCGATCAGAGCCTCGCGTACGGCAACCGGAAATCGATCATGGCCAAATCTTGGCCATATTCATCGGGTCATGAAAAGCGGCATTCGCAGGCGGTCCCTGCAGGGTTAAGATTTCGTGAAGAGTAATGACGTAGTGATTCGTTGAAGAGCCCTTCCCGGATGGATGCGGCGCTCAAGGATGGATTGTGGCAAGAACGGGCTTTCGCTGATGCGTTTTAGAAATCTTGTTGTCACCGCCGCTGTCGTAGCCGCGCTTGCCGGTTGCACCAACGAGACGCTCGACTCGGTCAACATTTCCAACGTCAAGAACAAGACCGAGTACCAGCTTTCCAGCAAGCTGGTCAGCAAGATGCGCGAGCTTGGGATGCAGAAGTCGTCCCCGATACTCTTGCGCATCTTCAAGGAAGAGGGAACCCTCGAAGTCTGGAAAGCGAATACGGCGAACCGCTTCCAGCTTCTGAAGAGCTATAAGATCTGCGCCTGGTCGGGCAAGCTCGGCCCGAAGGTCAAGGAAGGCGACCGACAGGCACCGGAGGGATTCTACCCGCTTTATCCGCACCAGATGAATCCCAATTCGAGCTATTATCTAGCGATCAATACCGGCTTTCCGAACGCCTATGACAAGGCGAACAACCGCAGCGGCACGCATCTGATGATCCATGGCGCCTGCTCCTCCTCTGGCTGCTATTCCATGACCGACGAGCAGGTCATCGAGATTTTCGCGCTGGCGCGCGACGCCTTCCGGGGGGGACAGGAAAACATCCAGCTGCAGGCCTTTCCCTTTCGCATGACGGCGGAGAACATGGCGCGTCACCGCAACAATTCGAATATCGAGTTCTGGAAGATGCTGAAGGAAGGCTACGACCAGTTCGAAGTGACGAAGCGGCCGCCGCAAGTGAACGTCTGTGAGCGGAAATACGTCTTCAACCAGCAGAGCGACGGCACGTTCAATCCGGCCGGGCAATGCCCCCCGATGTCCACGCCGCCGGAACTGCATGTGGCGATGGCGAATTTCGAGAAGGACTATAAGCGCGACTACGACAAGGCGCTGAAGAAATTCGAAGGCATGGTCTGGTATGAACCGACCGAGGCGGAGCGCAAGGCGGTGGTCGCCGAACAGCGCAAGGGCCGCGAACTCGCCTATGCGCCGACCGGCACCTCGCTTGACGCCGGCAAGCTGATGAAGGTGAGCGACCTCGAAAAGAGGATCGCCGCACAGCAGGAGGCCGAGGAGGCCAGGCAGGCCACGCTTATCCAGAAGGAAGCATTGGAGAAGGCGGGCCGCGAGGGAAGGACGGTACCGGTTCCGGAGCCGAACCCGATTGTGCGGCCGGTGGAACAGGCGACGCTGCAGCCGACGCCCACCAGGAAGTCGTTCTGGAACTTGTTCTCCAACGGCGAGTCCGTAACGCCAGGCCCGGCTGCCCCGTCACCGGAACAGGCTGCCAGTCAGCCCGCACCCGTTCAGCAGCCAGCGGCAGGTGCTCCGGCGGTGCCCGAAAACCCGCGTGTGGCCACAGCGCCCGCCGGCGAAGCCGCCCCTGCCGAACAGCCTCTCATCGAACAACCGAAAAAGCGCCCCTTCTGGAAGATCTGGGGCAATTGATGCCGGTCGAGCAGAAGATCGTCTATGATCTGAGGGGGCTGAAATGCCCCCTTCCGGTTTTGAAGGCGCGTAAACGCATGGAATCGCTCGCGCCGGGCGCGCTGATCGAGATCGAGACGACCGATCCCCTCGCCGTCGTCGATATTCCGCACTTCTGCAACGAAGACGGACACCGGCTCGAAGAGGCGACCCCTGTTGCGGGCGGCCATCGCTTTCTCATTCGGAAGAAAGGCTAGCGCATCGCCCTGCGCATGCCCGAGGATGCGGAACCGGCTTAGAACCGAATACCGGGCACCGCTAGCGGATTGTCGGCGAGTGCCTGGGCATCTGCCTGGTCGATACGCGGCTTGCCGGTGAAGGCGTCGAAAAGGTCGCAGACGAAGACCTCCTCCAGCCCCTTGGTGATCAGCACCATGCGGGTGCGCCGGTCGGCGGGATCGGGCCAGGCCGGCAAGCGTTCCGGCGTGTGGAACACCGTCTGGACGCCGTGCAGCACTACCGGCTGCTCCGGATTGTCTGCAACCGCCACGATCGCCTTCATCCGCAAGAGTTTCTCACCATGGGCCGAGCGCAGGAGATCGATGAACATCTCCAGCGCCATCGGCTCGATCGGCCGGTCGTGAATGATGCTGAAGGAGCGGATGTCGGAGCCATGGCTGTTGACGTCATGGTGACGATAGGGGTGCCCATGCCCATCATGATGATGGTGATGGTCATGTTCGTGATGATGCTCATGCAAGTGGCCGCAACTTGCTTCGGCTTCGTCCTGCAGCCAGCGGCCGACATCGGCGGCCTTGGTCGAGGGGTCATAGAGGCCGCAGGCGAACAAATCTGCCCGGCCGGCCGCCTCCGTATCGCCGTCGATGACGGGCGCGCGCGGATTGAGTTCTCTGAGGATGACCGAAAGCGCGCTGACCTGCTCGCTTTTCGCAAGCCCCGTCTTGGCAATGACGAGGCGATCGGCGACGGCAACCTGCTTCATGGCTTCCATATGGCCGGCAATCGTCGACTCGCCATTGATCGCGTCGACGACGGTCACCACGCCGTCGAGACGGTAATTTTGCGCGAGCACCGGATTGCCGATAATGGACTGAAGCACGGGTGCCGGGTCGGCGAGCCCCGTAGTTTCGATGACGACGCGCTTCAGCGGCGTGATGCGCCCCGTCTGCATCCGGTCCATGAGATCGGCGAGCGTATCGACGAGTTCGCCACGCACGGTGCAGCAGAGGCAGCCGTCGGAAAGCTCGATCACGCCGTCGCTCGATGCCTCGACCAGAAGATGGTCGATCGCCACATCCCCGAACTCGTTGATGATCACGGCGGTGTCGGTGAGTTCCGGATCCTTCAGCAGACGATTGAGAAGGGTCGTCTTGCCGGCACCAAGGAAGCCGGTCAGGATGGAGACCGGAACAACCGGCAATGGACCGTTCATGGCGGAGCTCCTTCGGACAATCGTCACAGGTTCGGGCGCGGCACGGGAATCGGCACATTGGCTATTTCGGCGGTGTCGCCCTGCCCTGCGACGTCGCTGCCGGCCTTTACAGTCTTTTCGCCGCTGCCCGGAACAAGCCCGGCGTAGACCAGTTTCAGCGGACGGTTGATCTCATGGATATAGGGTGAGAGCAGCTTCTGCCGCCCGGCCTCGTCACGCCCTTCGCTGCGGATTTTCGCCGCCTCCTTCGAGCAGATTTCCTTGCTGACATCGGCAGTCACATCGCGGCTTTCGCCGTAGGGCGCGATTTGCGTGAGCGATGGTTTTCCCACACTCCCGCTTGTCAAAGCCATCTGCAGCAGACGGGCCGACTCGTCGGCGCGGGCGCCGAGGCTATCTTCGCCCAGCACGACCGAAACGACGCTGCGGCCGCCCCTGGTCGCCGACGATACCTGATTGAAGCCCGACGCGCAGATGAACCCGGTCTTCATGCCGTCCGCACCGTCGAAGCGCCCGATCAGCATGTTGTAATTCGCATAGTCCTTCTTGCCCGTGGTGATGCCTTCCAGGGCGAAATAGGGAGCGTATTCTGGGAATTCGCGCTTCAGCGTGATCGCCAGTACCGCAAGGTCGCGGGCGGTCGTGTACTGACCCTGTCCGGGCAGGCCGTTGGGATTGACGAAATGCGACGATGTCATGCCGATTCGGCGCGCCTCGGCATTCATGCGATCGATGAAGGCCTGTTCCGATCCGCCGACCGTCTCGGCGATCGCCACGGCAACATCGTTCGCCGATTTCACGAGCATCATCTTCAACGCGCTGTCGAGCGTCATCGTCTGGCCGGGCTTGTAGAACATCTTGCTCGGCGGTTCGGACGCTGCGTTCTTCGACATGACCACCGCACTTTCCAGCGCCAGTTGCCCCGCCTTGATCGCACGAAAGGTCGTATAGGCCGTCATCAGTTTGGTGAGCGACGCCGGGTACCATCTCTGGAAGATGTCCTCATGCTCGTAGACCTTCAGTGTGTTGACGTCGACGACGAGTCGCGGATTGGCATGGGACGGCAGGGCCGCAACCATGATGGCCGCACAGGTGACCGCAAGAGCGGCCAGGGCCCTAATGCTGTTGCACATCATGAATCGAGCAGTCGTCGTCACGATCTCAAACCTCGAAATTCCGCAGTTGCCTCGTATTGTCCCGCTATTTAGCCTATATGGCCAGGACATGGCAAAGGCCAGTGATTTGGCTGGCGCGTCCATCCACCGAAGACCGACAGGGATACATCATGCCGATTTTGAACCGCGCCGCCGAACTCCAGAACGAAGTGACCGAATGGCGGCGCCACCTGCACATGAACCCGGAGCTTCTGTTCGCGGTGGAAAATACGTCAGCCTTCGTCGAAAGGAAACTCAAGGAGTTCGGTGTTGACGAGATCGTGACCGGACTCGGCCGCACCGGAGTCGTCGGCCTCATTCGCGGCAATCTCGGCACCGGCCGCACCATTGGTCTGAGGGCCGACATGGATGCCCTGCCGATCACCGAGACGACTGGCAAGCCCTGGGCCTCGACGACGCCCGGCAAGATGCATGCCTGCGGTCATGATGGTCACACGGCCATGCTGCTCGGTGCGGCGAAATACCTCGCCGAGACGCGGAATTTCGCTGGCAATGTCGCCGTCATCTTCCAGCCGGCGGAGGAAGGCGGCGGCGGCGGCAACGAGATGGTCAAGGATGGCCTCATGGAACGCTTCGGCATCGAGGAGGTCTATGGCATGCACAACATGCCGGGCATGCCGGTCGGCCAGTTCGGCAGCCGCGTCGGCCCGATCATGGCCTCCACCGACGAGTTCTCGATCACCGTCAAGGGCCGCGGCGGCCATGCGGCTCAGCCGCACAAGACGGTCGACCCGATCACGGTCGGCGCGCAGATCGTCAACGCGCTGCAGACGATCGCCTCGCGGACTGTCGATCCACTCGCCTCGATCGTCGTCTCTGTCACCAAGTTCAATGCCGGCTTCGCTCACAACGTCATTCCCGAACAGGCCGTGCTTGCCGGGACAGTCCGGGCGCTGACGCCGGAGGTGCGCGACACGGGCGAGGCGCGAATTCGCCAGATCGCCGAAAGCCTCGCCGGCGCCTATGGGGCGACAGCCGAGATCTGGTACGGTCGCAACTATCCGGTCACGGTCAATCATGCGGACGAGACCGCCCATGCGCTTGCAGTCGCAGCGACGATCGCCGGCGACGGCAAGGTGGATGCCGCACTCGACCCGATGATGGGCGGCGAGGACTTCTCCTACATGCTGCTTGCCCGTCCGGGCGCCTTCATCTTCATCGGCAACGGCGATACGGCCGGCCTTCATCATCCCGCCTATGATTTCAACGATGAGGTTATTCCGCACGGCATCTCCTACTGGGTGAAGCTCGCCGAAGCGCGACTTGCCGCCTGACGAACGCGGGGAGGCGGCAACATGCATCAGATCGACAAGACCGACCGCAGAATTCTGCAGATCCTGCAGGCGGACGGCCGCATCACCAATCTCGAGCTGGCTGACCGCATAGGCCTGTCTCCGACCGCCACCAGTGAGCGCCTGCGGCGGCTCCTGAAGGAAGGTTATGTCTGCGGTTTTGGGGCGCGTCTCGATCCGCACAAGCTCGGCTTCGGGCTCCTGGTCTTCATCGAGGTCATGCTCGACAAGACGACGCCGGAGGTCTTCGACCAGTTCACCGCCGCCATCAAGCAGGCGCCCGCAGTGCTTGAGTGCCACATGGTGGCCGGAGGTTTCGACTATCTCGTCAAGACCCGTTTCGAGGACATGGCCGCCTACCGCAACTTCCTCGGCCAGGTGCTGTGGACGCTGCCCGGCGTCAAGGAGACCCGCACCTATGCGGTAATGGAAGAAATCAAGAATGACGGTCCGCTGCCGCTGATCTGAGTAGCGGACCGTTTCGCGTTGTCGATTATGCCTTAAGTGAGGTCATGTCGATGACGAAGCGATAGCGCACGTCGCTCCTGATCACCCGCTCATAGGCCGCGTTGATTTCATCGATCTTGATCCTCTCGATCTCCGAGACGATGCCGTGCTCGCCACAGAAGTCGAGCATCTCCTGCGTTCCTTGATCGAGCCGATCATCGAGCCGGAAATGCTGCGCCGGCCCGGCACCAGCGAGAAGGCATGGACCGGCACCGGATTTTCCGGAATGCCGACCAGCACGAAATCACCGTCGACCTTCAGGAGATTGAGATAGGCGTTCCAGTCGATCTCGGCCGCTACAGTGCATATGATCAGATCGAAGCTGCCGGCAAGCGCCTGGAAAGTCTCCGGATCGTTCGTCGCGTAATAGTGGTCGGCGCCGAGCTTCAGCCCGTCCTCCTTTTTCGATAGACTCTGGCTGAAGACCGTCACTTCCGCCCCCATCGCATGGGCGAGCTTCACGCCCATATGGCCAAGTCCGCCCATGCCAACGATCGCCACCTTCCTGCCGGGCCCCGCCTTCCAATGGCGCAGCGGCGAATAGAGCGTGATGCCGGCGCAGAGAAGCGGCGCGGCCGCGTCGAGCGGCAGATTCTCCGGAATGGAGAGCACATAGCCTTCCTTGACGACGATGTGATCGGAATAGCCGCCCTGGGTCGGCGTTCCGTCCGCTTCGACGCCGTTATAGGTCGGCACGAGGCCGGGCAGATACTGTTCGCGGTCGAGGTCGCGGGCCGCACAGGTGGTGCAGGAATCGACGAAGCAACCGACGCCGACGCGGTCGCCGATCCGGAATCTGGTCACCTTGGGACCGACTGCCCGCACGATGCCGACGATTTCATGGCCGGGCACCATGGGGAAGATCGAATTGCCCCATTCGTTGCGGGCCTGGTGGATGTCGGAATGGCAGACGCCGCAAAATTTGATATCGATAACCACGTCGTCTTCGCGCGGTTCGCGGCGCTCGAAGGTGAAGGGCGCGAGCGGCTTCGACGCATCGGTCGCGGCATATCCTCTAGCAATGGCCATGGGTCTATCCTTGATGTTTTGGAGTGGGCGCCGGCTCGGGAGCGCGCGGCGCCTGTGGGGGCCCGCGCGTGGCGACGATGGACGCGGGCGGCAGGTCGCACTATGCTGTCTCTGCCGTGGATTGCGGTAGCTTGATCCTGCAAGATTCTTGCACGATCCTGCAAGAACGGTCGTGGAGCGCTGACGGAATTGGCTCGAACGGCTATCTGTTATCGAGCCCGCCACCACCCAAGCCACTGGAAAGACCGCAGAACATGTCAGTCACGCATAAATCGCCACGCCAGGAGATGATCGACATCATTGCCCGAACGGCCGTGACGGATGGCCATTTTTCGACATTCGTTCCGGGTCTCGCCGTGCATCGGTCGTCCAATTTCGCCGAGGTCAGTTGCGGTTCCTACGGGCCAGGTCTCGCCATCATCGTACAAGGCGCCAAGCGCCTGATGCTCGGCGAGGAAACGCTGACCTATGGGGCCTCCGACTATCTCGTGACCTCGATCGATCTGCCTGTATCCTGGCAGATCGTCGCGACGCCGGACGAACCCTATCTCAGCATGAGTTTTCAAATCGACGTGCGCAAGATCGCGGAGCTCGTCGACAGGATAGGCGACGCACCGGCACCGTTGCCAGCCTCGCCGCGCGGGATGACCGTCAACAAGCTGACAAGCGACCTGGAGGACGCGGCACTGCGCCTGATGCGACTGCTCGATCGCCCCGAGGACTCGGCCGTCCTGCTGCCCCTCCTCGAACAGGAAGTCCTATACCGGCTGCTGATCGGACCCCATGGTGCCAAGCTGCGGCAGATGGCGACGGCTGAGAGCTATCCGCACCAGGTCGGCCGCGCCGTCGCCTGGTTGACGGAAAATTATGCCACCCCCCTGCGCATCGAGGAACTCGCAGGCCGCGTGAACATGAGCGTCTCCTCGCTGCATCATCATTTCAAGGCGATCACGGCCATGAGCCCGCTGCAATATCAAAAGCAGCTTCGCCTGCAGGAGGCGCGGCGGCTGATGCTGCAGGAACGCCTCGACGCCGGCGCCGCCGGTCATCGAGTCGGCTACGAGAGCCCGTCGCAATTCAGCCGCGAATATGCGCGCCACTTCGGCGACCCGCCGGCCCGCGACATAGGCCGCGTCCGCCGCAATCTGTTCGGTCGCTCGAGCGGCGAGCCGGAGATGCTGAGCGAAGGATAGAGCATGCCGGTCATCCGCTTCGCTCGATTTCGCGCCGCAGGACGATCGATGTCGTCAGATCATCGACCTCGTCGAGCCCCGCCACCTCATTGCGCAACTCGTTCAAGGCATTGATCGACGCCACCTTGACCTCGACCACCAGATCGAGCTGACCGCTGACGGAGGACACGCGGCGGACCGGGGGAAAGCCGGCGAGCCTGTCGAGCACGCCGACAGAGGGCGTGCGTTTGAGCGTCACCAGCAGGAAGGCCTCGATCTGGCCCTCCTCCAACTGCCCGATATCAGCGCGATAGCCGCGAATGACGCCGGCTCTTTCCAGCCGTGCAACGCGCTCCGCCGTGGCGCTGCGCGACAGACCGATACGGCCGGCAAGCGATTTCATCGGGAGGCGCGCCTCACGGCTGAGAATGCTGAGGATCGACCGGTCGGTCGCATCGATATTCTGCAATGGTGCCTCCCACCCTCCGTGCTCCGCCCCTGCTCATCAGAGCGCCGACAAAAGGACGGTTAGAATAAACAGAGTGCCGGCACAACCAGCGAAATGCCGGATGCGGTGCGTCGTTGGGCATGTCACTCTCGCCGCAAAACGAGGGCTTTTGGACGAGATGCTGAATACCACGCCGAATTTTTCCCCTGCCGAAGCGAAAGCGCTCCTTGCACAACATTTCAGCCTGGAGGGAACGCTCGCGCCGCTCGACAGCGAACGGGACCAGAACTTCAAGGTCACCGCCGATAGCGCGACCTACGTTCTGAAGATCATCAATGCGGCCGAGCCGGAGATCGAAAGCGATTTCCAGTCGGTACTACTGAATCATCTCGGCGGAATTGCCGGCGACCTTCCCGTGCCGCACCCGCATCCGACGCTGTTCGGGCAGAGCTTTGCCGAGGCCAAAGGCGCGTCTGGTCTCACCCACAGGCTGCGGGTTGTCAGCTGGCTTCCCGGCATGCCGCTCGCCCGGTCCCGACGAAGCGACGCGGCACTTCACTCGCTGGGCCGCATGCTCGGCCGCTTCGACGCCGCCCTTAAGGGCTTCATGCACCCGGGTGCGCTGCGCGACATCGACTGGGACATTCGCAATGCCGGACGCTCCGCCGACCGGCTGCAACATGTGGCCGATGAGGGCGACCGCGCGCTTCTTCAACGCTTCCTCGCCCGCTTCGAAGTCCGGGTCGCGCCGCAGCTTTCGATGCTGCGCGCGGGGATCATCCATAACGACGCCAATGATTGGAACGTGCTGGTCGAAGAGCAGGATCACGATCGCATCGCCGGCATCATCGACTTCGGTGACGCCCTCTACGCGCCCGTCATTGCCGAAGTGGCGATTGCCGCCGCCTATGCAGGGCTCGACCATGCCGACCCGATCGGGGCCGCTGCGGCGATCGCCCGCGGTTTTCACACCGAGTACCCGCTTCTGGAAGAGGAAATCGATCTCCTCTTCGACCTGATTGCCATGCGGCTGGTGGCGTCGGTCACGATGTCCGCCTCGCGCCGGGCCGAGACAGAGGGAAACCCCTATCTCGGCGTCAGCGAGAAACCGGCCTGGGCGCTTTTGCGCAAGCTCGACGCCATGAACCCGCGTTTCGCCACCGCCATCTTGCGCAGCGCCTGCGGTTTCGAGGCGGTTGCCGGCGCCCGGGCTGTTGCCGTGTGGATCCAGCAGAACCGCAAAAGCCTGTCCCCGATCTTCGAGCGCCCGGCAGCAGCCTATCCCGCCGACGTCGTGCCCTATGGCAATCCCGCCCATCCGATGACCATCGCTTCGGCAGGTGAGCGGCCGCATGAGGCGCAGTCGATTTGGGAGGCGCATTGCGGGACGGCGGGCGTTGAACTCGGCATCGGCCCCTGGGGCGAAGCACGCACCGTCTATTCGGGCGAGATGTTCGTTTCCCATCTCATCGAAGCCACGCGCCGCACCCGTCATCTCGGCCTCGACCTCTTCATGGCCGCCGGTACCAGGCTCCACGCACCACTCGCCGCCACCGTCGTCAGCATCGAGATCGAAAAGGATCCGCTCGGCTACGGCTGCCTCGTCGCGCTCCGCCACGAGCCGGAGCACTGCCCGCCCTTCGTGACGCTCTGGGGGCATCTTGCCCACGAAGCTCTCGGTCGCCTGAAGCCGGGCGACCGGCTCGAAGCCGGCGCGCTCGTCGGCGAAATCGGTACGCCGGAGGAAAACGGCGGCTGGGCGCCGCATCTGCATCTGCAGATCTCGACCGACACGAGCCTGGCGGCGACGGAGATCCTCGGCGTGGGCGAGGAGCACTACCTGGATGTCTGGGCGGAACTATTCCCCGATGCCGCCACGTTCGCCGGTATTGCACCGGAATTCTACGCGCGGACCGGCCGCCCGCATGAGGAAATCGTCCGGCTCCGCAGGGAATTGCTGCTACCAAACCTCGCGATCTCCTACGACAAGCCTATCAAGTTCGTGCGCGGCGAAGGCGTCTGGCTGATCGACGACCGCGGCCGTGCCTATCTCGACTGTTTCAACAATGTCTGCCACGTCGGCCACGCCCATCCGGCGGTCGTCGAGGCGATGGCACGCCAGGCGGCGATGCTCAACACCAACACGCGCTACCTGCACGACAATATCGTCGCCTATGCGGAGCGGCTGACCGCGACAATGCCAAGGGCACTGACCGTCGCCGGTTTCGTCAACAGCGGCTCCGAAGCCAACAGCCTAGCGCTGCGCCTTGCACGCACCCATACGGCCCGCGAAAACGCGATCGTGCTCGATTGGGCCTATCACGGCACGACGCAGGAACTGATCGATCTCAGCGCCTACAAGTTCCGTCGCAAGGGCGGCCAAGGACAGAAGCCACATGTCCATGTCGCAAGCATACCGGATGGTTATCACGCGCCGCCGGACTGGCCGGCCGAAGAGCATGGCAAGCGTTTTGCCGAAAGCGTTGCCGAATTGATCGACGCGATGAAGGCCAGAGGCGATGGACCCGGGTTCTTCATGGCCGAGTCGGTCCCGAGCGTCGCCGGCCAGGTGTTCCTGCCGAAGGGCTATCTGAAGGAGGTCTACCGGATCGTGCGCGAGGCCGGCGGCGTTACGATCGCCGACGAAGTGCAGGTCGGCTTCGGCCGGGTCGGCAGTTACTGGTGGGCCTTCGAGACGCAAGACGTGGTTCCGGACATCGTCACCATGGGCAAGCCGATCGGCGACGGGCATCCGCTGGCGGCGGTCGTCACAACCCGCGAGATCGCCCAATCCTTCAACAACGGCATGGAGTACTTCAACACTTTCGGCGGCAACCCGGTCTCCTGCTCGGTCGGCCTCGCCGTCCTCGACATAATCGAGGCCGAGGACCTGCGCCGCAATGCACTCACGATCGGCAATTATCTTCTCGCTGAGTTCCGGGCAATGCAGGAGCGTTACGAGGTGATCGGCGACGTGCGCGGCCTGGGTCTCTTTCTTGGCATCGAGTTGGTTGCGGATCGGAACACGAAAGCGCCCGCGACCGAGATCGCCCGGGCTGTTTCGAACGGAGCGCGACGACGGGGCGTGCTGCTAGGCACCGAGGGACCGCACGATAGTGTTCTGAAGATGCGGCCGCCGATGATTTTCTCAAGACGCGACGCCGATCACCTGATCAACGTGCTCGACGAAACCTTCGCGGCAGTGCTGACCGGAACGGACTGAGCGAATGACGCCGCGGCGTACGCGCTACCAGCCGTCCCGGAGCGCTTTCGCCAGCATGTCGGCGAAGAAATCGGCGCTCTCGTGGCTGAGGCAGAGCGGCGGCTTGATCTTGAGCACGTTCAGATGGTCGCCGGTCGGCTGCATGATGACGCCGAGCTCCAGCAGGCGGTCGCAGATCGCTGCCGTCTCTTCGGTCGCGGGCTCGAGGGTCTCCCGGTCGCGGACGAATTCGACGCCGAGATAGAGTCCCATGCCGTGAACGGCGCCAACGAGTGGGAAACGATCCATAAGTGCCTGCAGCCGCGCCTTGAGATGGCTGCCGACCGTGCGGGCGTTGTCCTGCAGCGCCTCGTCGTGAAGGATGTCGAGCACGGTCGTGCCCACGACGCAGCTGACCGGACTTCCGCCGGAGGAGGAGAAGAAATAGCCTTCCTTCTCCAGCGCCTCCGCGATTTCGCGGCGCGCGAGGACGGCGCCGAGCGGATGGCCGTTGCCCATCCCCTTGGCGACGGTGATGATGTCCGGGACCACGCCCTGTTCCTCGAAGCCCCAGAAATAGTGCCCGAGCCGTCCATAACCGACCTGCACTTCGTCGGCGATCGTGACACCGCCGTGCGACCGGACCATGGCATAGACCGCCTCCAGATAGCCGGGCGGCAGCGGAATGCCGCCGGCATTGCCGTATACGGTTTCGGAGATGAAGCCGGCGAGCTTTTGCCCTTTCTCTTCCAGTTCACTGAGCTTGGCCGAGACTGTCGCGACATAGTCACCAGTCGAGCCAGCGCCGCGAAACGGACCGCGGTAGGTGTTCGGCGAGACGACCGGATGCACCCAGCCGGGTCTTGTGGTCAGCGCCTCCGGATTGTCCGCGACCGAGGTCGAGACCGCGTCGCTGGCGACCGTCCAGCCATGATAGGCCTCGAGCAGCGAAATCATGTTGCGAGCGCCGGAAGCGGCCCAGGCCAGACGAATGGCGAGATCGTTCGCCTCCGAGCCGCTGTTGACGAGGAAGACCGTGTCGAGACCTTCCGGTGCCAGCCCCGCAAGCCGCTCGCAAAACTCTGTGACCGCCGCATAGTGGAAGCGGGAATTGGTGTTGAGCAGCGACCATTGCCGCCCGACGGCGGCCGAGAGGCGCGGATGTCCGTGGCCGACGATGGTGACGTTGTTGAGCATATCGAGATAGGCGCGCCCCTCGATGTCGAAGAGATGCTCCTTCCAGCCGCGCTCGATCTCGGGCGGATTGCGGTAATAGTTCTTCTGCGGGCGTGCGAAATGGCGCCGGCGCCGTTGCAGGAGCCCGGCCGCATCCGGCAAGGGCGCGTCGCAATCGAAACCGAGAAGCGCGGCGGGCGACGGGCAGAGCCGCCGCCAGGCTTTCGCCTGATGCGCCGCAGCGAAGGCCGGCGGGTCGAGATCCGGCACCGTTGAGAGCTGGACGCGCATGAAGCCGAGTGCCCCGGGATCGCCAAAGGTCGTGCCGATGCGGGCACCAGCCTCGACCGTATCGCTGCCAGTATCCGTCGGATCGACGCCGAGAAGGTGGAGATGCAGCCGCTCGTCCGAAAGCACAAGCCTGCCCTGACGCTCCACGATCCGACCGGAAAAGGGCGCGTGGACCGCCGTCTGCCCGGGCAGGCAAAGGTCGACGCCGAGCGCCGAGGTCCGCGGCGCCTGAGCCTGAAGCAGTCGCGTCTCCGTCAGCCGGAATTCGCCGTAGCGCGTGGCGGCAGCGCCCGCCGCTCGCGCCGCCGACTGCAGGAGCAGCGCCTCGGTGTCCTCGTATTGCCAGCGGTCTGAGGGTAGATGCGAACCGAGCAGCGAGAGATCGACGATGCCGACATGATCCGGATCGATATCCGGCAGCAGGCGGGCCTCCATGGCCGGGACTGTCTTCGCCGCTTCCTTGCCGACGGCCTGGCGGATCGCCTCATCCATGAGGTCGGAGGGGACGGAGACGGCCACCTCGAAGATTTCTCGCTCATGGGAGGCATTGTGCTGGACATAAGCATTGTCCGGATCGATCCCGAGCTGCTGCGCCGAGCTTGCGACCAGCACGCCGGCCCTCGCGACCACCAGTGGCCAGAGCGCCTCGAGTTCGGTATCGGTCAGCGGGTAAGCTGTATGGAAGGCTTTCACCGCCGGGAGAATTACGAAGGGGTCGCCGTCCGCGTGATGCAGCAGCGAGGCGCAGGCGACCGCGAGCTCCGCAACCACCCAGCCCCTCATGACGTCGCCGAAATCGATGACGCCTTCAGGCACGAGGCGGCCGCTGCCGTCGGCGCGGCCGACGACGTTGTCGTCGGTCACGTCCTGGTGGATCGCTTGCACGCGCAGCTCCGGCATCAGCGGCTGCAGCCGCCGCATGGCGCCGACCATCGCTTCGGCGATGCGGTTGCGCAATTCCCCGTCCGTCATGGCCGAAAGCAGGTGCAACGCCACCGGCCCTGCCTTTCTCAGGTCCCATTGCAGTTCGCGATCGAGGCCCCGATGATCGAAATCCTGCATCGCAACCGCCAGCCGTCCGGCGATATCGCCAAGCGCGGCCACGCTCTCCATGGCCAGGTGCTTGCGGCCCGTCAGCGGCTTGCCGTCGAGAAATGTGAGGAGTCGGATCTGATAGGCCTCGCCGCTGAGGGTGACGGGGACGATCTCCTCGCCGCCATGCGACGGCACCACCCGCGGCACTTTCGGCGCACCAGCCTTTCCGGCCACATGAGCCAAGGCCGCATTCTGCGCCTCCAGCTCGACGCGCGCCGCCCTCGCTATCTTCAGGACGTAGCGGTCTTCCGGCGCGTCTACACGATAGTTCTGGTCCTGCTGGCTGCCGAGCTCGACGAGTTCGCCGGAGACAGCGTAATGCTCCGACAGGATCGCGCTCGCCTCTTCGGCGGACAGTTGCGGCCGTTTAAGCTCGGTGCGGCGCTTCAGCGGTTGCTCTTCCATCGTTCGTTTCCCGTATTTGCGCGATTCTACTGGGACATGCCCTCGAGCCGATAGCGGGTGCCGGGGTAAAGAAGCCGCGCCACGGTGACATTGGCGGTATCGGACCAGGTCCGGCGGCGAATCATCAGGCAGGGCTCGTTGCGGCCGATCGCAAGCAACTTGCACTCCCAGGGTTTCGGCAGCACCGCCTCGACGATCTGCTCGGTGCGGGTGATCGGTGCCACCAATGTCAGGTAGGCGTTCGGCGTCGTGCTCTCGAAATCCTGCTTCAGATAGTTGGGGCAGACGGACGGGTTGACGAAGCGGTCCTCGATCTGGATCGGCACGTCGTCCTCCAGATGGACGATGATCGAGTGGAAAACCCGGCCGCCCGTCGCGAGCCCCAGAGCGTCCGCCACCTCGGAGCTCGCCGGCACCGCCTGCATCAGGTTGATCCGCGACCTGTGCAGATGGCCGCGCGCATGGATCTCGTCGGCAATGTTGCGGACCTCCAGAAGCGCACTGCTGCCCTTGCTCGCCGCGACGAAGGAGCCGACACCTTGCACGCGGGTGATCGCGCCCTCGCTCGCAAGCTCCCTGAGCGCCCGGTTCGCCGTCATCCGGCTGACGCGCAGTTCCGCCACGATCTCATTTTCGGAGGGGATGCGGTGGTGCGCCGGCCATTCGCCGCTTTCGATGCGGCTGCGGATGAACTGCTTCACCGCCTCGTAGCGCGGTACCGGTCCCTCATCGAAGGCGGCAGGCTCCCTCTTGCGCTCCATTGGCGTCATATGTTGCTCCGTCTCGCCGGCACCCGGCCGGCCTGCCATCGGCAAATCAGCCATTCTTTTGCTCGATTTTACGCTTGCGCGCCACCACAAAATACCTATAGTTCCATATACAACCACGCACAGGGGGAACGGCGCATGGCGAGGCATCCCGCGCAACGGCTCTTTGCCGAACGGGCACTCCTGCCGACGGGCTGGGCTGAAAACGTCGCCGTGTCGATCGGCGATGACGGCCGCCTCGCCGCGATCGAGCCGAACCAGGCATCGGACGCAGCGGACGAGCGCGTCGTCGGCCCCCTTCTCCCGGCAATGGCCAACCTGCATTCCCATGCCTTCCAGCGCGCCATGGCCGGCCTTGCCGAGGTCGCGGGCGCTGGGGACGACAGCTTCTGGACCTGGCGCGAGGAAATGTACCGCACCGTCGGCCTCGTCAATCCAGACGATGTCGAGGCGATCGCCGCCAAGCTCTATGTCGAGATGCTGAAAGGCGGCTTCGGCCGTGTGGTCGAGTTCCACTATCTTCATCACGGCGCCGACGGCACGCCCTATGCCAACCCGGCGGAAATGTCGTTGCGCATCCTGACCGCCGCACAGGCGACCGGCATCGGCCTCACCCACCTGCCCGTCTTCTACGCCCACGCCAATTTCGGCGGCGCGGCACCCAATCCGGGGCAGCGCCCCTTCCTGCACGATCCGGATCGCTTCCTCGCCCTCATCGACCGTCTCGTTCCCGCCGCCCGGCAGGACGGTGCCGAGCTCGGCTACGCCATCCACTCGCTGCGCGCCGCAACGCCGGCAGAGATGCGCGCGATCCTGGACGCGGCCCCGGTTTCCGGCCCGATCCACATCCATGTGGCCGAGCAGATCCGCGAGGTCGAGGACTGCCTCGCCTGGAGCGGGCGGCGTCCGGTCGAATGGCTGCTCGACGAGATGCCCGTCGACGAGCGCTGGTGCGCCATTCACGCGACGCACATGACGGTGGAGGAAACCGGGCGACTGGCGAAGTCCGGGGCGGTTGCCGGCCTCTGCCCGGCAACCGAGGCCAATCTCGGCGACGGGATTTTTCCCGCCGTCGATTACCTCGCCGCGGGCGGTCGGCTCGGCATCGGCACGGACAGCCATGTCGCAACCAGTGTGTCGGACGAACTGCGGCTCCTCGAATACGGCCAGCGGCTGCGCGACCGCCGCCGAAACCGCCTCGCCGCCGGCCCCGGCGCCTCGGTCGGGAGAACGATCTTCGATGCGGCACTTGCCGGCGGCGCGCAAGCGGCCGGCATTGATCCGCGAGGCCTCACCGTCGGCGCGCGCGCGGACCTCGTCGTTCTCGACGGCGCCAATCCTTACATCGCCGCGGCAAGCGGCAACCAGATTCTCGACCGCTGGTTCTTTGCACTCGGCGGCGAGGCGGTCCGCGACGTCATGGTCGGGGGCCAATGGAAGATCCGTAACGGACGCCACGACCGGGAGGAACACATCGACCGCGCCTTCGCGCGGGTCCTCAACAAGCTGAAATAGCAGTCGAACCATCGATCAAAAAAGGGGAATACGCATGCCGATCAGCACAACGAAACTCACCTTCACCGCCGCGGTTCTGATGCTCGCGGCTTCCGCCGGCACGGCCAATGCTTCCTATTGCGGCGACGGCAAGACCGTGACCTTCGCCGGCATAGACTGGGAAAGCGGCGCCTTCATTACCGAGGTCATGAAGACGATCCTCTCCAAGGGCTATGATTGCCAGGTCGATTCCATCCCCGGCAATTCCGTGACGCTGGAGCAGGCGACTGCCAACAACGACGTTCAGATTTTCGCCGAGGAATGGCTGGGCCGTTCGGATATCTGGAACAAGGCGGTGGAGGAAAAGAAGGTCGTCGCCATCGGCAAGACATTCGTTGGCGCCAGCGAAGGCTGGTTCGTGCCGGATTATGTGGTCCACGGCGATCCTGCGCGCAATATCGAAGCCAAGACGCCGGATCTCAAAAGCGTCTCCCAACTTTCCGATCCGAAGATCGTCGAGGTCTTCGCGGACCCGGAGGAGCCCTCAAAGGGCCGTTTCCTGAACTGCCCATCCGGCTGGACCTGCGAAGGTGTCAGTTCCGCCAAGCTCGAAGCCTATAAGCTCGACCAGTCCTATGTGAACTTCCGGCCGGGCACCGGCACGGCGCTCGACTCGGCGATCACCTCCGCCTATCTCCAGGGTGAGCCGATCCTCTTCTACTACTGGTCGCCGACCGCAATCATGGGCAAATTCAAGCTCGTCCAACTGGAAGAGCCCGCCTACAACGAAGCCTGCTGGAAGGAATTGAGCAGCGCCAACGGCAAGCGCGATCAGGGCTGCGCCTTTCCCACGGTCGACGTCGCCTATGGCGTGAACAGCACCTTCGCTTCGGAAGCTCCGGAAATCGTAGAGATCCTCGAAAAAGCGACCTTCCCGCTGGAGGAGGTCAACGGCAGCCTCGCCTATATGGCCGATAACCAGGTCGATGCGGCCGAAGCTGCAGCGGAGTTCCTCAAGACCAAGGCCGATATCTGGGGCACTTGGGTCAGCGACGAAGCGCGCAGCAAGATCGAGGCAAGCCTCAAGTAGCGTCACGGGTAACCGCAGGCGCGCACCGCGTCTTTCCGGCTGGAGAGACGCAGTGGCCGCAGCCTGCTGCCACTGCATGCTTCCTTGATCCTGGCCGGTTCAAGGAAGGACCGTGCAGCGATTCAAAGTCCTACAGCGACCTTTGCACGTCTGAAGGGACGCGCGGGCGCCGTAGAGCAAGGAACGGTTCCGATGTTTCCTGACTCTCTCAATCTCTCTATCCGAGCCCCCGTGAATGAGTTCATCCAGGCGCTCGTCACCAATTACGGCTGGGTCTTCAAAGCAATCAGCGGCGTCATTCTGAAGGCGGTTCTGTTCATCGAATGGATTCTGCGCGGGCTGCCCTGGTGGCTCGTCATTTTCGCCTTCATGGCGCTCGCCTGGCAAAGTTCGCGGCGGTGGTCGCTGACGCTTGCGGTGGGAACGCTGCTCCTTGCCGTCGGCGTGCTCGGGCTCTGGGACCTGACGATGCAGACGCTGGCCTTGATGCTGATGGCAACTCTCGTTTCGGTGGTGATCGGCGTACCGACCGGCATTCTCGTCGCCAAGAGCCGCGCCGTCCGCCACATTACCCTGCCGATCCTCGATGTCATGCAGACCATGCCGAGCTTCGTCTACCTGATTCCGGCGCTGATGCTCTTCGGTCTTGGCAAGGTGCCGGCGATCCTCGCCACGATCATCTATGCCGTTCCACCGCTGATCCGTCTCACCGACCTCGGCATCCGTCAGGTCGACGGCGAGGTGGTCGAAGCGGCTACCGCCTTTGGCGGCAGCCCGACGCAGATACTTTTCGGGGTCGAACTGCCGCTCGCGACACCGACGATCATGGCCGGCCTCAACCAGACGATCATGATGGCCCTGTCGATGGTCGTCGTCGCCTCGATGATCGGCGCACGCGGCCTCGGCGAACAGGTGCTGAACGGCATCCAGACCCTGGATGTCGGCAAGGGCCTGGAAGCTGGCATCGGCATCGTCATTCTCGCGATCGTGCTCGACCGCATCACCCAAGGCTTTGGCAAGCCCGGCACGGAGGACGCCCGCGATGGCTGATATCGAGATTCGCAACGTCTACAAAATCTTCGGCCGCAATACGAAGGCGGCGCTCGACATGGCAAAGGAAGGCCTCGACAAGGCCGACATCCTTGCCCGCTCCGGCTGTAGTGTCGGCCTCAACAATGTCAGCCTCAAGATCGGTGCCGGCAAGATCTTCGTCATCATGGGCCTTTCGGGCTCCGGCAAGTCGACGCTGGTGCGCCACATCAACCGGCTGATCGAACCGACGAGCGGCGAGGTCCTCTTCGACGGCAGCAACATCCTCGAGCTTGACGCGAGGGCGCTGCGCGCTTTCCGAATGCGACGTGTCAGCATGGTCTTCCAGAGCTTCGCACTGATGCCGCATCGCACCGTCCTGCAGAACGTCGTCTACGGCCAGCGCGTGCGCGGCGTGTCCAAAGGCGACGCCCGCGACATCGGGATGAAATGGATCGAGACGGTCGGCCTCTCAGGCTACGACGCCAAATTCCCGCATCAGCTCTCCGGCGGCATGAAGCAGCGCGTAGGCCTCGCCCGGGCGCTCACGGCGGACACCGATGTGATCCTGATGGACGAAGCCTTCAGCGCTCTCGATCCGCTGATCCGTGCCGACATGCAGGACCAGCTTCTACAGCTTCAGCAGAACCTCGCAAAGACGATCGTCTTCATCACCCACGACCTCGACGAGGCTTTGCGCATCGGCTCCGAAATCGCGATCCTCAAGGACGGGCGTGTCGTTCAGGTTGGCACGCCGGACGATATCCTCGACAACCCGGCCAACGACTATGTCGCCCGCTTCGTCCAGCGCCGGATGGGAAGGCCCGAAGCTAATGGCTGAGACCATCGAAATCGACGGACCGTTGACCTGGCGAGAGATCGCTGCCGTTTCCGAAGGTGGTCATCTGAACCTGTCGGAGACTACACGCCAACGGATCGTCCATGCCCGCCGCATCGTCGATGGCCTTGTCGAGCGCGGCGTCCGCGGCTACGGTATCAACACCGGCGTCGGGGCGCTGTGCGACGTCGTGATCGGCCGCGAACACCAGCAGTCGCTCTCACGCAATATCATTCTCAGTCACGCTTGCGGCGTCGGCGCTCCTCTTCGCCGAGTCGAAGCTCGCGCCGTAATGGCGGCACAAATCGCCAACTTCGCCCACGGCTATTCCGGCGTCCGGCTTGAAACCGTCCAGACACTTCTTGCCCTCCTCAATGCCGGCATCGTTCCGTTGATCCCGTCGCGCGGTTCGGTGGGCTATCTCACCCATGCCGCCGCCATCGGCCTCGTCCTGATCGGCCATGGCTCAGCCATGCAGGGGGCGGAAATGCTGAACGGCACGCAAGCCCTTGCCCGCATCGGGTTCGAGCCGATACGGCTCGAAGCGAAGGAGGGCCTCAGCCTCGTTAACGGCACCCCCTGTGCCACGGGTCTGACGGCGGTGGCGCTCGCGCGCATGGAGAGGCTTTTCGCTTGGGCGGATGCGGCCGCAGCGATGACCTATGAAAATCTCGGCGGCCAGGCCGATGCCTTTGCCGAAGCATCGTTGGCTCTCCGACAATCTCCCGGTCTTCAGACCGTCGGCCAGAGCTTGCGCGACTGGCTCGCGGGAAGCCCGATGCTCGCGGCGACGGCCGGCAGCCGCACACAGGATCCCTTAAGTCTCAGAGCGGTGCCACAGGTGCATGGCGCCGCCCGCGATGTCTTCGAGCAGGTCGCCGCGATCGTTGACCGGGAACTTTCGAGCGTGACCGACAATCCCGTCGTCTCCGGTTCGCCGGAGGCCCCGGAGGTGCATTCGCAGGCGCATGCCGTTGGCGCAGCACTCGGACTCGCCATGGACAGCCTCGCCGTCGCCGCGGCGGAGATGGCGGCCATTTCGGAACGTCGCATCGACCGGTTGGTGAATCCGCTGGTGAGCGGTCTTCCCGCCTTCCTTGCCGAAGACAGCGGCGTGTCTTCGGGTTACATGATCGCGCAATATACGGCAGCCGCGCTGGTGGCGGAGAACCGCCGCCTGGCGGCGCCGGCAAGCCTCGACGGCGGGATCACTTCCGCGCTGCAGGAAGACATACTCACTCACGCGACACCTGCGGCGTGGAAGGTCCTCTCAATCCTCGACAATCTCGAAAGGATCCTGGCCATTGAGCTGCTTGCCGCCGCCCAGGCTTACGATCTGCACCCACGGGCGCGAGGCAGGGCGAAACGCACCGACGCACTTCACGGCTGCATTCGCGCGGCGATCCCGATCTATCGCGATGATCGTCCGATGAACGAAGATTTCGACCGGATGCAACGTCTGATGCAGGGCGATGCAGACGCGATCGGACCGTGAGACGCAGCACTTCAATCGCATAAGGGAGGAAACCACATGACGCATATCACCACGGCGGCAAGGGGCACGCGCGGCATGGCCGCGCTGCGGCTCGTCCTCTGCAGCCTTTTGGGCATTGTCCTGTTCTTCGTGCCGGTCGAGTTGAGCGGCAAATCGACGATCCTGCTCGACCATGCGGCAAGCGCCATATCCACCGGCGCCCGCCCGGTGGCGATCGCGTTCGTCTGCCTGCTGATGGCCTATGGCGCCTTTGCTCCCTTCGTGCAAAAGACCTGGCGGAAGTCGGCGACGGATGCGGTCTTCTCGGTGCTGCGCGTTATCGGTCTGGCGCTCGCCCTTTTCTACCTCGCCGGCATCGGCCCCGCGGCGATCTTTGCGCCCGACATGCTGCCCTTCCTCTTCGACAAGCTTGTGCTCTCTGTCGGCCTGATAGTGCCGATCGGCGCGCTCGCGCTAGCCTTTCTGGTCGGCTACGGCCTTCTCGAATTCACCGGCGTGCTGGTGCAGCCGATCATGCGGCCGATCTGGCGCACGCCGGGCTGGTCCGCGATCGACGCGGTCGCCTCCTTCGTCGGCAGCTACTCGCTGGCGCTGCTTATCACCGACCGGGTGTTCCGCGAGGGAAAGTATACGGTGCGCGAGGCGGCAATCATCGCCACCGGGTTCTCCACCGTTTCGGCCACCTTCATGATCATCATCGCCAAGACGCTCGGGCTGATGCACGTCTGGAACTTCTATTTCTGGTCGACGCTCGCGGTCACCTTCCTCGTATCGGCGATCTCCGCGCGCGTCTGGCCAATAGCAGGGCTTCCGCATGCAGGCGATCGCGACCAGCCGCTGCCGGCTGGGCGCAACCGCCTGAGCGTTGCCATCGAGACGGGACTTGAGCAGGCGGCCTCCGCCAAGCGCCTGCCGGGGCTCCTGCGCGAAAGCTTCCTCGACGGGCTGCGCATGGCCGCGTTGATCCTGCCGAGCATCATGGCCGTCGGGCTGATCGGCCTCCTTGCCGCCAAATACACGCCGATCTTCGACATTCTCGGCCTGACGCTCTACCCCTTCGCCTGGGTCGCCCAGGTCGGCGAGCCGATGCAGGCGGCCAGGGCGCTCGCCTCGGGGCTGGCGGAAATGTTCCTGCCCGCCATCCTTCTCAAGGAGGCGGCGCCGCAACTGAAGTTCCTCGCCGCCGTGGTTTCGGTGAGCCAGGTGCTTTTCCTCTCGGCCTCCATCCCCTGCATGCTGGCGACGTCGATCCCGCTCAGTCTCCGGAATCTCCTGGTGATCTGGTATATTCGCGTCGCTTTGAGCATACTGGTTGCTGCTCCGATCGTTTGGATCGGTGCGGCGATGGGATGGCTCGGTTGAGATGATGCGAATCCTGCGCGCGATCGAATACAGGCGCATGCCGTGGAAGAACGGCGGCGGCGAGACGGTGGAGATCGCCGTCTCCCCGGACCGGGCGACGCTCGCGGATTTCGATTGGCGCGTCAGCATGGCGACCGTCGCGGCCGACGGCGCCTTTTCCAGCTTCCCGGGGATCGACCGCACGCTGTCGGTCCTCGAGGGCCACGGCCTGACGCTTGTCATAGAGGGACGGCCGCCGAAGCTGCTGACGGTCGCGGATCCGCCGCTTTCATTCCCCGCCGACGTGCCGACATCATCGAGGCTGGCGGACGGCCCCGTCACCGACCTCAACGTCATGACGCGGCGGCATGCGCTCAAGCACCGGGTGCGCAAGTTGCATGTCGAGGGTTCGCTACCGATCTCCACCAATGCCCGGGAAATCCTGCTCTTCTGCCATAAAGGCAGCGTCGCGCTTCGCACCGAAGGCGTTTCCGCGACCCTGCATGCGCTGGACACCGCCATCCTACAGCAACCGATAGCCCTGACCCTCTCGGCTGATATCGCGTCAGAGGTGTTCCTGATCGAGATGATGTCAGGCTAGTTCCGGGAGGAAGGCGCCGTAAAGTAAAAGCAGCGCCCCGATAAACATCAGCACCACGCCGGGCCAGTTGCGCCCGACACCGAGGAAACGCAGGCCCTGCCGCCGCGGCTCCAGGCTCTGCCTCGGCTCCACTGCCGGATCAGGCTCCTTGCTCAGCCGTCGTCGGCTGAGCGCCTCTGCCATCATGTAGAGGAGCCCGCAGATTACCAGAAATGCGCCGGTCAGAATTGCCCACACGCGCATTCTCCACTTGTTAGCGGCTTGCGGCATGCGACCGAAATTGACGAAAAGTTCAGCGCACGCGCGTCTGAGGCCGGATCACGTTCATCTGAAGCTCATGACTGGAGGCGAACTTGCCGAGCACCCGGATCAGCCGGCGTTCCTCGGTCTTGTGGAGGCCGCTTCGCCGGCAATACTCCGCGACATCCCAGACATGTCTGGTCTGGATTTGGTCGAGCTTCTTGATGTCGGTGTGCTTCATGTTCCGCCTCCCGGGACTTGCGGTGATTCAACGCGGGCAATGTGGGCTTTGTTCCGCGGCGGCGGCGGGGTTTTGTTGAAGGCGGGCTCGGGAGGAACGCCGACAACGCGCCGCCCGCGCCCGAACCGGTTTGCGAACGTTCGAGGGCGTCCCTTCGGCCGGACCGGAACAAGATCGTCGCTCGCTCCGTTGATCTAGGATCGCTGCCCCGGCGGGGCCGCAGAGAAGAAAGATCGAAAGATCGAAAAAAGAAGGGAAGGCGTTTTCGATGCCGCAGAAGGTCACACCCGAAAAACTCCAGAAGTTGACGCTTATGCTCGGTCAAACCATCGCGGCGTTGCGCGTGAACGAAATCCTGACATGCCGGCTGCTCCGATGGGCGGCCGCCCAGAGCGACGATCCACAGCGCTTCATCGAAGCGTTCCTGGAGGCGACGAGAAGCGAACTGCAAGCCGTCGGCAGAGCCGACGGCAGCGCGGTGACGGGCAAGGCCGTCGACGAGGCGCTCGAATATGTCGACGAACTGGGGGCCAGGATCGGACCCCGCAGGCCGCGCGAAAGACCGGCGCGCGAATCGAAGAGCCTCACGCCTCTCGAAGGCTACCATTTCCCGTCCTTCACCTCCGCGCCCGCCCGTGATCTCAACGACGCGGCAGGCGAGCGCAGAAGCTAGGCGGGCAATTCGCCCGCAGTCCTACTGGTGCGCGGCTGGATGCGGCAGCATTTTCGCCGGCGCTTCCAGGAAGGTGTAGGGCCCCTCGGGGCACTTGACGTCCGGGTTCACCGGGTGAAACACCCCACGCGGGTTCGGCTTGAAGATCCAAGCATGCAGGTCGTAGTGATGAAGCGCCGCCGGCAGAAGCGGTTCATGACCCTCCATCGGTCCGTCGAAGGGATGCCCGAACAACTCCGGCTTCGGCTTGACGCCGGTCGCGAGCGGGATCAGCCATTCGACGGCAACGAGTTCCAGCCGGTCGCCGACAGGCTCATAGACGAGTAAGGTCGGCTTCATCGGATCGGGCTCGGGACCGATGAGGGCGGGGTTCAGGAAATGAACCCCCATCGTTCCTTCCGCGAAGGTGACGCATCCGAGCGTCGAGAAATAGCCCTCGCGCACGGCAACCACCGGATCCTTGTATTTCTCCAGCGAAACCTTCAGCTTTTCGAGCTCGGGCGGAAGCGCCTCTGCTGCATTCACCAGCTGTACGGACATGAAAAAAGCACCGGCTGCGAGACAGACCATCCGCAGCAGGCGCAGCACCGAAGACATTGGCATGACTCGGTCCTCCTTTGCTCACTTCGCCTCCCGCGAGGAGCACGGCGGGCATGATACTGCCAAGGCGGCTTGGAGGCTACTCTCGCGATTGGGCAGAGCAGAAATGCGGGCGGGTGAATCGATCTCGCCTCGAACTTTGCGCCCGGTGACAGCGCCGCGCGTCTTTGCACGCAAATGGTCGCTGTAACACTTGGTATCTGCGCATCGGCCAATAATCGCTTGACCTCCGCTTGAAATCTCTCGCAGACGCTCCGGTCTGCAGCTCGGCCTGCTGCGGCACGCCAATATTGCACTTTTCCGGCGCTTCGGCCTTAAGGGCGTGCGAAGAGATCGTCTAAATCACGGCTCTTGACCGAGAGCCGTTGCTGTCGAAACTGCGGCAGAGCCATCACCAGACAAGCTCTGCCAGCTCGACACTAAGGGCATTTCCTTGTTTGCCCGAAAATTATTCTCAGCCGGGCTTCGTTGGGGCGAGTCCCGGCGGGCTCGGCGGTCCGTGAATTGTCCGTCGGCGGTCGGTAGTCAAAATCCTCACCCAGCGCATCCTTAGCCTGAGGTCCATCGAGCCGATAAAGCAGCGCGATGACGATCTCCCTGTCACTGATTCCGCTTTCGGGCGACAGATATTCCGACAGGTCGCGTCGACAGTCTTCAACGAGCTTCCGAATTTTCTGGGCATTCATGGCGGACCTCGAGGGAAAGACCGGAAGTGAGGTCCCAGGGCATTGCAGAAGGGACGGAAGCACCGCCCCGGGACCGAGCACTCACGGCTGCTAGCAGGGGCTCACCCCCTTTTTCGCGGGGTGCTCATTCCTCCATTATGGAGCGGGAAAGCCACTTCGCAATGGTGCTAAGACCTTTGACCACACAGCCTCGGACTTAAGTCCCCGACGTCGCGCGAGCGGGAACCGGTCGACGCCATTTTCGTTCTTCCTGCACCTTTTGTGGGAGTGCGATATGTATAGCGATGGCGATCACAACAAGCCCGAACAGAACGCTTCAACGGCCTTCCCTGTCGGCCTGCTCTTGCTCTCCATAAGCGCTATCCTCGTCTACCTGGCGATCGGTGGGGCTTTTTCGGAGAAAAGGACCGATATAGTCGTCTACACGCCGCAGGCCACGGACGCCCTCACACCTCGCTGAGAATGCCGCCTACGCATAGGTCCGAAAGTCGCGGCAAGTGCGCGTGCTGAACCGAGCGTGCGGGCAGGGAAATTACCAGCAATCGCAGCGACATTGGGAGCCTGCCGCCAAGCAAGCTTGAGGAAGCTTCCCGCGCAATTCTTGAAAGGCCGTTCGAAATATCCGGTTTCCCGCTTTCGCGGCAATACTCCGGCAATTCACGGCGATCTGCAACGAGGTTGTCGCCCATGTCTTAGGTACAGTCTGTTACCTATGTCTTCGGGTCGGACAACTGTTCTAATGGTAGCGGAGGAGGGATTCGAACCCCCGACACAAGGATTATGATTCCTCTGCTCTAACCTACTGAGCTACTCCGCCGCCGGTGCCTGAAGCTTCTTGGCGAAGCCCGTTTCGGCTGGTCGGGCGGCTTATAAGGTGCTGTTCCGGCTAGTGTCAAGCAATGTCTTCGGGAAAAACGCGAAGTTTTCCCGAAGAGCCCGATCGGCCTGTCTCAGGCGGCCGTCGGCGCCCCGAGGAGCGCCTGCAGGGCCGCCTCGGCGGCGGGCTCGCGCTCCGATTTGCGGATGAAGCCGCCGCCATAGACGCGGGCGTCTTCGCCGGTGCCCGAATAGAGCGCACAGGCCTGGCCTGGCGCCACCCCCGCCTCGCCCTCGACGAGTTCGACATAGAGTCCGTCGGTGTCGCACTTCAGCACCGCCGGCGCCGGCTGGCGGGTGGAGCGCACTTTGGCGAAGCACGCAAAGCCGCGGGCTGCCGCTTCGTCGAGTTCGTCGTCGCCGAGCCAGTTGACATCGCGCAAATAGACGCGGCGCGTCTCCAACGCCTCCTTCGGGCCGACGATGACGCGGCGCGAGCGCGCGTCGAGATAGACGACATAGAGCGGCTCGCCGGTGGCGACCCCAATGCCTCGGCGCTGGCCGATCGTATAGCGCAGGATGCCCTCGTGCGTGCCGAGCACGCGGCCGTCGAGATGCACGATCTCGCCGGCAAGCGCGGCATTCGGCTTCAGCTTCGAGACGATGTCGCTGTATTTCCCCTGGGGCACGAAGCAGATGTCCTGGCTGTCGGCCTTCCTGGCGACGACGAGGCCCATCTCCTCCGCGAGGCGGCGCGTCTCGGTTTTGGGGAGGCTGCCGAGCGGAAAGCGCAAATAGTCTATCTGCTCCTGCGTCGTGGCAAAGAGAAAATAGCTCTGGTCGCGCTCCGCATCCGCCGGCCGGTACAGCGCCCGCTGACCGGCATGGCGAGGTCTGGGGCTCGGCCGCGAGCGGATGTAATGGCCGGTCGCCAGTGCATCGGCGCCAAGCTCTTTGGCGGTCGCGAGCAGGTCAGCGAATTTAACCGTCTGGTTACAAGCGACGCAGGGGATCGGCGTTTCACCGGCAATATAGCTCTCGGCGAAGGGATTGATCACGGTTTCGCGGAAGCGCGCCTCGTAGTCGAGCACGTAATGCGGAATGCCGAGCGTTTCGCAGACGCGGCGGGCATCGTCGATGTCTTGGCCGGCGCAGCAGGAGCCGGCGCGGTGCACCGCCGCACCATGGTCGTAGAGCTGAAGCGTGATGCCGAGCACGTCATAGCCCTCGCGTTTCAGGAGCCCTGCCACGACGGAGGAATCGACGCCGCCGGACATGGCGACGACGACGCGCGTCTCTTCGGGCTTGCGGTCAAAATCGAGACTGTTCACGGGATCCAATCCGGCATCCGGGCGCGGCCGTCCGACACCCTCTTTTTCGCTTTCGGGCCGCAAGGCGTCTGCCACGCCAACGGCTTTTTCCCACGGCTTTCGTGCCGCGACATATAGAAACTTGTGCTTCGCCGGGCAAGTGCATCAGATCAGCTTCAGCCTGAGCGCCCGGGCGATCGCCTGCACGCGATTGACCGCATCGAGCTTGCGGGTGGCGCTCTTGAAATAGCTCGCCACCGTATAGGCGGAGATGCCGAGGATGATGGCGATCTCGTCACCGCTCTTGCCGGCGGCCGCCCAGCGCAGGCATTCGATCTCCCGGCTCGACAATCGCTCGCGCGCGGGTTGGCCGGCATCGAACGTGCGCTCGAGGCATTCGAAGAGCTGGACGAGCGCGAGATAGATCATCGCCCGCTCCCCACCGATGGGCTCCTCCCGACTGCCCGAAAGCACCGCCAGGAACGGCTCGCCGGAGGTCGCGTGCAGAAGCAAGGCGAAATGACGCGCCATCTCCGGATAGCGCTGGAGTTGGCGGGTCACGCCCCTCTCCATGCCCCTCCCTGCCTCCTGCAGCAGTTCCGGGCCGCCGATCACGGGCAGCTTCGTGCGGCGCAGGCGCTCGACGAGCGCGCTCGCCGGGAAAACCTGCTCGGCGTCGTATTGACGCACCAAGTCGGCCGGCCAGTTACTGAGAACCAGGCGCTCGGAAAAGCGCTGCTCCTCTCCCATCGGCAGCCGCGCGATCAGGAAATGCGCGTAGCCATAGCGGGCGACCAGCCGCCGCATCAGTTGGAGGACTTCGTACTCCGTCTGCACGGACGCCGGGTCGACGTCGAATAACAAATCTGCGTCGGCCCCGCGCTGCAGGGCCGGTTCATTCGTTTCCTTCATTCAAGCTCACCCTGCTGCCGGCGCCGTCGCCAGGCCCTGTTCTACGCTTCACACGTCCCGGCGATCGGCAGCCGCGGCGAATGAAACCCGTCGCGGCGCGGCCAGTCAAAGGGAGTGGTGATGCGCGGGCGGAAAATCCGGGAGCGCCGCTTCGACGCTCGCTCCTTTGCATGCCGTTGCCGCGAACCCGCTGCACGTTTTCGCGCGGTATGCATCATGGGGCGTTCCGTTATCAGGAAATCTCCCTCGAAGGGAAATGTGGTGATTGCATGGCTTCTGGCGCGAAGGGTCGCAAAATCCCCGGCAAATCAGCCCCGTCGCGGCATGCCGAGGGGATGGGCAGGAGCGTCGCGATCCCGGCCATGCCACGGGATTCCTGCCGGCCGGAAGTGTCTAAAATTATAAGCAAATCGTTACCGGCCGCTTAGGTAAATGTTAAATGTGGCACGCTAGGGTCGTGTGCATATGGTCTTGAGTTTGTGTAGAGAGTCCCATGACCGAAATGATGCGTCCACGCGTAAAATATGTTATCGGCCCCGATGGCAGCCCTCTGACGATTGCGGACCTGCCGCCGGCCAATACCCGGCGCTGGGTAATCCGCAGGAAGGCCGAAGTCGTCGCCGCCGTGCGTGGCGGCCTCCTGAGCCTGGAAGAGGCATGCGAGCGTTACACCCTCACCGTCGAGGAGTTCCTCTCCTGGCAGTCCTCTATCAACGATCACGGGCTGGCGGGCCTGCGCACGACGCGCATCCAGCAATATCGCCACTGATCACCCCTGAAACAGGGCCATAATTCGAACCGGCGGCTCGGGACCCTCCTGAGCCGCCGGTGTCGTTTCGGGCGCTTCCGGCAGGATGCGCGCTCCAGCTCCCATCTCAACGTCAATAACGAAAACCCGCCCCCGGGGGACGGGAGGCGGGTTCGGTCAACTTCTCTGCTGCTTGCGCCTCAGGCGATCTCAGGCGCGTAGCCGGGTGCCCGCGTCCCGCTCTTCGAGCGCAGCCGCCTTCTCATATTCGGCCTGAACTTCCGCAAGGGCGAGCTCGGCCGCATCCTGCTGCATTTTCAATTCCCGGATCGACACCTGGAGGTTGTCGGCGCGCTGGCGGGCAGCCTTTGCGAAGGTGGGATAGGCGAAATGCGAGGGGTCGGAAATGCCCGACTTCTTTTCCTCGAAGACGATCTGGCTTTCTAGGTCCTTGGTCATCCGCTCGAACTCAGCCATCATCATCTGAAGCTGGTTCAACTGACGCTGCTTCTCCCGAACCTGAAATTCTTTCAGTCGGACAAGGCTCTCACGTGGTTTCATACGCAATACTCCCGTGGATGGCGACACCCCGGCTACCGATTCCGCAGCGCCCCCGCGTTGGGGCAAGGCCGCCGCAGCACTTTGAACTTGCGCATGATCCGCCTCAAATCGACACCGATCCGAACCCCCATGCGCTACCCTCCGGCCCACCTGGAGCCGAAAACGAAAAATCCCCAGCGGTCTTAACAAACACCTACCGCTGGTAACCTTTCGTTTACGGGCATCGTTAATCATAGGGACGATGATTTAAGGCTCCGTAAATGCTGAGATACGAAATGTGGCGCTTGGCCTATTTGCGAGTCTAGAGAGTCGGATAGCGGCATCTCCTCATGTATCGCATGAGAAATGCCGTTTCGGATTCACCTTTGGAATCAGGAGACTGCTAAAAATATTTAACACGCTCGATACACCTTGCCAGAGTGAATCAGAATTTGTTAACCATTTGATGGCAGCCTCCAAATCAGGCAACGACTGGATCCGTCACGCGTAAGGGGGGCCACGACGACCTTGGGCGGCGGAAAAGGGGAAGACTATGCGGGTTCTACTGATCGAAGACGATAGCGCGACGGCTCAAAGCATTGAGCTGATGCTCAAGTCAGAGAGTTTCAACGTCTACACCACCGATCTCGGGGAGGAAGGCGTCGATCTCGGCAAGCTTTACGATTACGATATTATCCTACTCGATCTGAATTTGCCGGACATGTCCGGCTACGAGGTCCTGAGAACGCTGCGTCTGTCGAAGGTGAAGACCCCGATTCTCATTCTCTCCGGTATGGCAGGCATCGAAGACAAGGTCCGGGGACTCGGCTTTGGCGCCGACGACTATATGACCAAGCCCTTCCACAAGGACGAGCTGGTGGCGCGCATCCATGCGATCGTGCGCCGCTCCAAGGGCCACGCCCAGTCGGTGATCGCAACCGGCGAACTGATCGTCAATCTCGACGCCAAGACGGTGGAAGTCGGCGGCCAGCGAGTCCATCTGACCGGCAAGGAATATCAGATGCTGGAGCTGCTCTCGCTGCGCAAGGGCACGACCCTCACCAAGGAAATGTTCCTGAACCACCTCTACGGCGGCATGGACGAGCCGGAACTGAAGATCATCGACGTCTTCATCTGCAAGCTGCGTAAGAAGCTCGCAAACGCCGCCGGCGGCGCCAACTATATCGAAACTGTCTGGGGCCGCGGCTACGTGCTGCGCGAGCCCGAAGGCAACGACTACCTGGAAACCGCCTGATTTACCAATGGCTGGCGCCGGGCAAAAGGTCCGCGCCAACCCGCCCCCGAACACGAAGACCCGCCCCTTGGCGGGTTTTTTGCCGTTTGGCGCCGCCTTCAGGCTCCGTGACCCTGTCCTTCTACACGTCGAATAAAAAAGAGCCGCGGCGAGCCGCGGCCAATTTCTCCGGGAGGATCTGCAACGTAAAAGTGCGTCGCGGAAATACGCGCCTCAGGCGGCCATCGACTGGTTGGCAAAGACATTCGTCAGGATCTTGCGGTCGAAGGGCTTCAGGAGGAAATCATCGGCGCCGGCCCGCTTGCCGGCCATCATCTTGCGAAGGTCCGCCTCGACGACGCAATAATAGATCTTGACCGAGGCGCCCTCGGGCAGCCTGCGGATATTGCCGATGAGATCGAGTGCCCCTTCGAGCGCGGCGTCGACGATCAGGATGTTCGGCAGCTCGGCCTCGCAACGCACCAGCGCCTCCAGGCTGCTCGGCGCTTCGGACACGAGAAAACCCATGCCCGAGAGGATACGTTTGCCGACCTTTCTTACAACATCCGAACCATCAGCGATCATCAAGCGCCGCATGCTTCACTCCCTATAGGCCTCACAGGCGAAAACGCATCCATGAAACAATCTTATATGGATTTGGCAAAGAAACCGTTACCGCGCACGCTTACGTTCTTTTTTTGCTTCGCGGCAAAGTTGTCGGGCTCGTTAACGCTTCCGAGTCCGATCATCGAGAGCCAGGAAATTTAGAGCGTTCCGCTGTGGGAAAAAACGCAAGAGCCCGCCGGACCGACCGGCGGGGACCCAATATTCCTGTCATGGTCAATGAGCGGCTCTGCCGATCAGACGCCAACGCGTGCCGTGAAGACGATCTCTTCGCCAGTCGAAGCGACGTCGATCGTCATGCCCGCCTCATCGGCAAGCAGCACCGTGTAATAGGGTTGGATCGAGTGCGCGTCGACTGCCTCCTCCGGGGTGCCGGAGAGAATTTCCATGAGTTTCGGCGGCACGCGCATCATCCGCCCCTTGGCCACGAGGCTGAAGGCGGCGGCGAATTCCGGATCCTCCAGCGTGATGTCGATCGAGCCGCCGCGCGGGATCGCGCCATAGGCGATGAGGAACAGGTTCAGGAGCAGCTTGACGCGATTCTTGGCGATGATCGCGCGCGGGCCGTTCCACGTGACTTCAGTCTTCTTTTCCGCAGCGGCGAAATCCTTGGCCGCCTTCTCCGCTTCTCCGGTGTCGATCGATGCGCCGACCGAACCTGAGGCGCCGAAAGCGAGACGGGCGAATTTCAGCCGGACCGAGGCATTGAGGGCGCTGGTGCGGATCAGGTCCATGGCATCGGCATCGGCGCCGCCCTCGTCGAGCAGTTCGAGGCCGTTGTTGATGGCGCCGACCGGCGAGATGATGTCGTGGCACACCCGACTGCACAGCAGCGCGGCGAGGTCGGGTCCCGTCAGCGTCAGGTTCGGATTCTTTGCCATTCTCGTTCCTCGTCCGGTTCTTCCATCCGGGGCTTGCGCAGGGCGCAAACGGCTCCGCGGCCATGCCCGACTTCGGCCAGCCCCATGCGGCCGGCGAGCACTCTTATTTTTCGATCAGCCATAATGACATCACATTTGGTAAACCGATTGTTAAGATCATCGGTTCAAATTGTCAGAGCACCCCGGTTTCGGATAGCCCAGCTCGTGGAAGCACTGGAAGCAGAGAGGGTGCGCTCGATCAAGCCGGTAGTGCCATTCACGCGCAGCCGCTTGAAAATGGACCAGACCCGCGGGTGGCGCGCGACCGATCGAAACGCTGGCCATAGCCGCCCGCGCGCGCCGCATTCGCGCCCGACGGAGGAAACGATGCAGCCGACGATGAAGGCTACTGCAATGGCTGTCCGCGCCATCCTGACGACAATCATGCTGATAGGCGTCGCTCTGACAACCGGCGCCAATTCCGCCGCCCACGCCCAAGCCGCCAACGGAAGCCAGTATACGATGCAGGAGATCGTCGATGCGGGCCACACTTTCTTCGGCGAGACTTCCGGCGGCCTTGCCAAGGTGGTGGAGCGCGCCTTCGAAAGTTACGGCCTGCCGAACGGCTACATTCTCGGGCAGGAAGGCTCAGGCGCCTTCATCGCCGGCCTCACCTATGGTGAGGGTGAGCTCTACACCAAGAATGTCGGCCAGCATCCGGTCTTCTGGCAGGGCCCATCGCTCGGGCTCGATTGGGGCGGACAAGGCAGCCGGGCAATGATGCTCGTCTACAACCTGCCGAGCGTGCCGGCGCTCTACAAGCGCTTCGGTGGTGTCTCCGGCTCCGCCTATGTCGTCGCCGGTGTCGGCATGACGGTGCTGACGGACGAGCACGTCGTGGTCGTGCCGATCCGCACCGGTATCGGCGCAAGGCTCGGCGTTAATGTCGGCTATTTGAAGCTGACGCAGCAACCGACCTGGAACCCCTTCTGACAGCGGTGACGTCGCGCGCGCCGGGTCGACCGTTGCGGATATGGAAAGGCGTCAAAGCTTGCGGTAAATGTCATTTCAGGCGTCATGCTTTATTGCGAAGAACGAAGGGCTGCCAGACCGTCCCGCATGGGCGGTCCGGTCCAGATGAAACGGCCGGCACGTGATCGAATATGCACTCCTCTTTGCCCTCGGCTTCCTGACGGCGGTCCTCTTCGGCCTCATGATCGCGCCCGCAATCCAGAAGCGCATCGTGCGCTTCGCCGAGGATCGGCTGAAGGCAACCATGCCACTGAGCCCCCAGGAAGTGCGCGCACAGAGGGATGCCGCCCGCGCGACCTACGCCGCCGAAAACGCCAAAACCATGCAGGCCCTGCGCCGGGAACGCGACAAGGGCGTCGCCCTGATGCTGCAGAGCGAACGGACGCACCAGGAGGTGCGCCGACTGGCCGGCGAAAACACCGAACTGCAGGCGCAGGCGGCGGAGATGGACATCGAGGTCACCACTATGCGCTCGACCATCCGGGAACTCGAGCAGCGGCTTGCGGACGTGCGCGCGTCGTTCGAAAGCCTGCAGCGCGCCGATGGCGACAAGAGCGAAACCATTCGCCGGCTTAGGAAGGATCTGGACAGGCACACCGCCGAGATCGACAGTCTTCGCATCGACGTCGTGGCGCGGGAGACCGAGGTCGAGCATTTGAAGAGCCGTGTCGCTGGGCTGCGCGACGAGCGCGAGGCACTGCGGGCGGACCTCAAGGCGGAGAATGCGCGTACACGCGAAATGGAGTTGCGCCTGGAGCGGGACGGCAGCCGCATGCGTCAGCTGGAAACGAAGCTTGCCCGCGAAGCCGCCGCGAAGGCGGACCGCGAGAGCACGCTCGAGCGCGGCGCCGAGGAAATTGAGAAACTGAAGGTGCGATTGAAGTCGGCGAAGCAGGAGATCCGCGAGGCGACGAGGGCGCTCCGCACCGCCGGCGTAAAGCTGCCGAAACAGCCGACGCCAAGCTGGAAAGCGGCAAGCGACGCCGGGGAGAAAGAGAAGGCCATGTCGCAGGGGAGCGATGCCGACACGCTTTCCGAAGATATGCGCATGCGCGCAACGGCGCTCTCGGAACGTCTGACCAATTCGAAATCCGCCGCCCATGACGAGGCGCTGCGCGAGGAAATGGCGGCGATTGCCGCCGGCATGATCGCGCTTACCGCGATGCGCGAGGGCGACACCTCGCCGATCCACGGTCTCCTTACCGGCGAAGAGGCAGAGAAGCACGAAAATGGAAACAGTCTGGCGGAGCGCGCCAAGGAATTGTTGTCGCCGAAATAATGCCGCGGCTTCGGTGGAACGTTTTCGGCCGCGCGCCCCGGTCAGATCCGGCCGTTGACGCGCGCAACCTGATGGAGCGCAATGCCTGCCGCCATTGCGACATTGAGGCTGTCGAGGCCCGGCCGCTGGCGGATGCGCGCGGTCCGAACGGCTGACAGAATGGTCTGCGGCAGGCCCTCGCCTTCGGTGCCGACCAGGAGCGCCGTGCGCGGCGCCGGCGCAATCTCACCTACATCGGTCTCGCCGCGCGGCGACAGTCCCCAAATCGCAAAGCCGCCTGCCTGCAGCCTTTCAATCAGATCGGCCGCGGTCCCCTCACGCGCGAAAGGCAGCGTCAGCACGGAGCCGACCGACACGCGGATCGCCTTGCGATACATCGGATCGCAGGTGGTCTGATCCATCAGCACCGCATCGACACCGAAGGCCGCCGCGTTTCGAAACAGCGACCCCATATTGTCATGGTTGGAGATGCCGCAGGCGGCGAGAACCAGGCTGCACGTGGGAAGGTTGGCAATCAGCGCGTCCCTGCCCGGCATCTGATCGAATCGGCCGAGCGCCAGCACGCCGCGATGCATGTTGAAACCGGCGATCGCATCGAAGACGCGGGCATCGGCCATGTAGACCGGTACCTCGGGCGGGAACTCGGCAAGCAAACTCGCAAGACCGGCAACGCGGCTTTCCAGGAGCAGGATCGCTTCGGCGGCAATGCCGCGGCCGGAGCGATGCGCCGCCGCCAGCATGCGCAGCACGACGGTGCCTTCGGCGATGAAGCGGCCCTCGCGCCCCGTGAGATCACGCTCCCTTATCGAGACGAATCCCGCAATGCGGGAGTCCGCCGAGTCTTCAATCCGGATCGGACCGGCCACGCCCATCGCGTCAATTCGTCCTGACGGTGACGTCCGCGACGATGCGTCCTGCCCGGATGTCGAAGACAATCGCGCGTGGCTCGGCACCAGGCAAGCTGCCGTAGAAGAGCAATTGCGATCCGGACAGCGCCACGTCGCTCACCGAAAAGCCGGCCGGCAGCGCCGCGATCGCGTTCACCGGCGCGTCCGCCGGCGCGCTGGCTGCCGCTTGCGCCGTCGCCGCGCCGCCGTCGGCCCGCGTCAGCTTGTAGACAATCGTCCCGAGGACGGCCATAAGCATGATCAGCATCACGCCGGCCGAGACGAGCTGCAGGCGCACCATCTTACGGCGGACATTCTCCATCGCCGGATCAAGGGGCTTCTCTTCCAGTTCATCATCGGGCTCGATTGCAGTCATGGCTGGCTTTCTATCGGAATTGGAACGCATGAACGATCCCTTTAAACAAGCGTCCGGCAATAGGAAAGTCCTGACGGCGAATGAGAGCGCCTCGGGACGGCTCGACGCCTTTCTGACTGAGGCGCTTTCGGGCGAGTTCTCGCGAAATCGCATCAAGGGACTGATCGAACAGGGTGCCGTTTCGCTGAACGGCACGCCCGTTCTCGAGCCGAAGAAAAAGGTGTGTCCGGGCGATGCGTTCGAAATAGTCCTGCCTGCACCGGAAGATCCGGAACCGAAGGGCGAGGCGATCCCGCTTGATGTCGTCTATGAGGACGATGATCTGATCGTGCTGGTCAAGCCGGCCGGCCTCGTGGTGCATCCCGGTGCCGGCAACTGGACAGGAACGCTCGTAAACGCCCTCATTCACCATTGCGGCGAGAGCCTCTCCGGCATCGGCGGCGTCCGACGACCGGGAATCGTCCACCGGCTGGACAAGGACACGAGCGGCGTCATGGTCGCAGCAAAGAACGATGCCGCCCATCGCCATCTGTCCGGCCAGTTTGCCGATCATGGCCGCACGGGACCGCTCGAGCGAGCCTATCGGGCAATCGTCTGGGGCCGGCCGCGTCAGCTGAAAGGCATGGTCGACGCCCCGCTCGGACGGGCGGGAGACCGGACGAAGCGGTCGGTCAAGCGCGAGGAGAGCGACGACGCGCGCGAGGCGATCACCCATTACCAGGTCGTCGAGCGCTATTGCGAAAAGCCGGACGGCACAGCACTCGCCTCGGCCGTCGAATGCCATCTGGAAACCGGCCGAACCCATCAGATCCGTGTGCATATGGCCCATATCGGGCATCCGCTGATCGGCGATCCCGATTACGGCGCCGCCTTCCGGACGAAGGCCAACCTTTTGCCCGAGCCGGCGAAAAGCGTGGTCAATCGCTTCCCTCGACAAGCGCTTCACGCCTTCATGCTGCAGTTCGAACATCCCTCGAGCGGCGAGACGATGCATTTCGAAGCACCGATGCCGGCGGACATGGAGGGACTGATCGCCGCGCTGCGGACCGCGAGCTGATCACCCTTGAAATCGCTGCGAATAGTTCCGATCTTATGATGGTCTCGCATCGCCATATCTCTTCTCCCGGTCTCACGACAGCGTGAAACCGGACTCCTTGAATCATGCTTTTGCCGCACTTATCTTCTAGCCTGTGGGGTCTGGACGAAGACCCACGCCGGCTTGCCGTCCTGGAGGCCGGAGGCTACAAAGAGGGGGTGCTTCATGGCCCGCAATACTTTGCCGACCATTGCCGCCGGAGAGGGCGGTCTAAATCGATATCTCGATGAAATCCGCAAATTTCCGATGCTGGAGCCGCAGGAAGAGTACATGCTCGCCAAGCGGTACCAGGAGCATGAGGACCGCGGTGCCGCGCACAAGCTCGTGACGAGCCATTTGCGCCTGGTCGCCAAGATCGCGATGGGCTATCGCGGCTATGGGCTGCCGATCGGCGAAGTCATATCCGAAGGCAATGTCGGCCTGATGCAGGCGGTCAAAAAGTTCGAGCCCGACCGTGGCTTCCGCCTTGCAACCTATGCGATGTGGTGGATCAAGGCGGCCATCCAGGAATACATCCTGCGCTCCTGGTCGCTCGTCAAAATGGGCACCACCGCCAACCAGAAGCGGCTGTTCTTCAATCTGCGCCGGCTGAAGGGCCGGATTCAGGCTCTCGACGAGGGCGATCTCAAGCCGGAACAGGTGAAGGAAATCGCCACGACGCTCAAAGTGAGCGAGGACGAAGTCGTTTCGATGAACCGCCGTCTGTCCGGCGACGCGTCGCTGAACGCGCCGATCAAGGCGAGCGAAGGCGACTCCGGCCAGTGGCAGGACTGGCTCGTCGACGAACACGACAATCAGGAAGAAATCCTGATCGAACAGGATGAGCTCGACAGCCGCCGCGCTTTGCTCGCCGACGCCCTGAAGGTCTTGAACGACCGTGAGCGCCGCATCTTCCAAGCCCGTCGGCTTACCGAAGACCCGGTGACGCTGGAAGATCTTTCGAGCGAGTTTGACATCAGCCGCGAACGCGTCCGCCAGATCGAAGTCCGCGCCTTCGAGAAGGTGCAGGATGCCGTCCGCAAGGCCGCGCTGGACCGCGCCAATGCGCTCCGCGTCGTCGAGGGCGCGTAAACAAGCCACACAGCGAATCCTGCATATAGCCCCGAAGATCGGAACCAATTTTCCGGAATGCTCGATGGGCACTCAACCTCGATGAGCTGAGTCACAGCGATCTTTGCGCGTCTAAAAAAGACGCGCGGCGCTACAAAACCCCGGCAGGATGACGATCTTGCCGGGTTCGCTTTTCGCCGTCGCGGCTCTTTCCGCTATTGGCCGCTGGCAGCGGCACTGCCGAGAGCGCTCCAGGCCTGCAGGGCCTCGTTGAAGACGTCGGTGCCGGTGGCGCCCTTCTCAAGCGTCAGTAGCGCCCGGCGCCCGTTCCGATAGGTTATGGGAATGTCCATCCAGCTGCGGCTGCGCAGTAGTTCGGTGTTGACCTTGGTGGCTTCCGCGAAGTCGTTGAGCGCTATCATGTGGAAATCGTCGGTGATCTTCGCCGGAACGGCGATTAGCGGATCGCCGCGGTCCTGTTCCGTGCGCTTCATCGAGACGCGCTGGACTCCGTCGATGCTGCCGCCCTCGAAATTCGACGGCAACGAGAACACGAACTCGATCACGTGGCTCGCAGGCAACGAGGGATCGGCGTTGCGCTTGATCGTCATCAGCGCCGTCAAGCCGCGATCCGGCACGACGATCTGCGCCTGGATTGCCGCCTCCGGCTTGGCGTCGCCGCCCGGCGATTCCTCCTTGATGGACCAGGAGACGGCACCGGGGATGGCCGTGGGCGACGACTGCCCGAGCCGCTCCTCGTAAAGGAACATCTTCTCGCCATCCGCAATGGAAACCTCGGGCATGGCCGTCTGATCGCCGTTCTCCGCCGGCGTGGCCGCGGCTGACTGTCCGGAGGCGCCATCGTTCTTCGGTTGCTGCCCGACCTCGGTCTGCGCCGCCACCGACTTGCCTTCCTGGGAGATATCCGCGCCGCTTGTGCCGGCTGGCCCCTCGTCCCTCTCGGTCCCGTCCGCGAGCAGTCGCTGCGTGTATTTGGTCGAACCAGGCTCGGGCGAAACCGCGCCGTCTTCTGCGCCGGTCTCGCCGTCCGGCTGGCTGGCCGGCGACTTCCCATCGGCAGCCGGGGCCGGCGATTCGGCATCCGATGGCATGATCTTCGCGATCATGTCCGAAAGCCAGGCGTTGCCGACTTCCCTATTGATCCAATACGCATAGCCGCCACCACCGAGGAGAAGCAGAACGACGGCGGCGATTGCCAGGCCTTTGATGCGGAAGCGGGACGTCTTGGGCGTGGCCCGATAGGAGACGGGCGGTCCCGGCTCCGCGGTCGGGGGGACGCCGGTACCTTCCTCCTTGGCGGCCGAGCTCGCGCCATTTTGCGCCCGATCGCCGTCCTGGAAGCCGAGCAGGTCATCGATATGGTCCCAGGCACTCCCGGCACGCTCTTCTTCGCCTGCGGCCGTGGCCGCCTTTTCCACCGGCCAGGACCACTCGGGTATTTCCGGTTCGGCCACTCCTTCCGTCTTCTTCGTTGGCGCCCCAAAAGGATCCCTGTCGTCGAAGGACCAGGATGATGCAGCCTCCTTCTCGGAGACAGGACCGGGCTCTGGCGCGTGACTTGGCTCGCCCCCATCTGGCTCAACGGGGTGCAGGCCCAGCCGTTCCGGCTCGCCAATCTCGGGGCCCACAGAGGGCTCGGGCGCCGGCTGCGCCTCCCTCGGGAGGGTGGGGGAATCGTCCCATTCCGGCAGGGCCCATTCGGACGGCGCTGCGCTTTTCGGCGAGGCTGCGAGCGGCTCCTCGTCCGCAACGGTCGGCTCGACAGGAGCCAGCTCCGCTTGGCCGCCCTCCTCGTGGAGGAATTCGGCGTGCGGGCGATCCTCCGCCTGCTGTTCGGCGATCTCGTCGACGGCCGAGGCATCTTCGATAGGGCCTCCCTCGATCGCCTGCTCCTCGGCCGAGGCGCTCCATGGGAGCGTCGCCGGCGTCAAGTCCGGCTCTTCTTCTACGGCCGGTGGCTGCTCATAGCGTTGGACGGGCGCGCGCGCGGCTTCGGTTTCCGCTTCCGTCTGGCGCTCTTGCTGCGCCGGAGCCTCCGGCTCCGATTCGGGCGCCACTTCAGCCGTGACGTGGGGCACTTCTTCAAAAGCGGGCGACGGCGCTTCGGCGCCGGCAGCGGCTGGCGTAGCAACCTCCTGCTGTGGCTCGGGCGGCGTCTGTTCCGGCTCCGCGGGCATCGTCTGTTCCGGCTCCGCGGGCGGTGGCGGGACCGTGTCCGGCTCCGATGCAGCCACCAGTGGCGCCTGCTCAGCCGGCTCGATCGCCTCCGGCTCTTCGATCGCCGGCAATGCCTCGGCGTATTCGCTGTCCACCTCGGCGATCGCCGTTTCCAGCTTGTTGAGCTGGCGGCTGATCATGTCGTCCGATGGGCGCGGGTTCATGTTTTCGAGTTGGCGGCGCACGGCACCGCGCGCCTTCTCGTAAACCCGGGCTCGCATTTCGGGGGTGTTTTCCGACAGGCCGTCAACGGTCCTGCGAATAACTGCAACAAAATCCGCCATCAGAAACTTTCTCAATTCTCAGTCACGCGGCGGCAATTACCATGCCGCCGCATTGCGCGACACTAGTCCTCAAAAGGATCCGTCACAAGTATTGTGTCGTCGCGCTCCGGGCTTGTGGAAAGAAGGGCGACCGGCGCGCCGATCAGTTCTTCCACCTGGCGAACATACTTGATCGCCTGGGCAGGTAGATCGGCCCATTTTCGGGCGCCGACCGTCGATTCCTTCCAACCTTCGAGCGAAATATAGAGGGGCTTGACCGCGGCTTGCTGCGCCTGGCTTGCGGGAAGATGGTCGATCTCCTGTCCATCAAGCGTGTAGCCGACGCAAATCTTCAACTCGTCCAGACCGTCGAGCACGTCGAGCTTGGTGAGTGCGATGCCGGTGATGCCGTTCGCGGCGACCGACTGGCGCACCAGCGCGGCGTCGAACCAGCCGCAGCGGCGCTTGCGCCCGGTGACGGTGCCGAATTCATGGCCGCGCTCCCCGAGGAACTGGCCGATCTCGTCATTGAGCTCCGTCGGGAACGGTCCTTCGCCGACGCGCGTCGTATAGGCCTTGGTGATGCCGAGTATGTAGCCGAGTGAGCCGGGTCCCATGCCGGAGCCGGCGGCCGCCTGACCGGCAACGGTGTTCGATGAGGTGACGAAGGGATAGGTGCCGTGATCGATATCGAGCAGGGTGCCCTGTGCACCCTCGAAGAGGATGCGCGCGCCCTTGCGGCGCTGCCGGTCGAGCAGCAGCCAGACCGTGTCCATGAAGGGCAGTACCCGCTCGGCGACGGCAGACAACTCGTCCATGATGGCCTGATGGCTGACCTCCGGCTCGCCGAGCCCCCGGCGCAGCGCATTGTGGTGCGTCAGCAGCCGGTCGACCTTGGCCGGCAGCGTGTCGAGGTCCGCCAGGTCCATGACGCGGATGGCGCGGCGGCCGACCTTATCCTCATAGGCCGGGCCGATACCGCGGCGCGTCGTGCCGATCTTGGTGCCGCTGTTCGATGCTGCATCCTCACGGATACCATCGAGTTCGCGGTGAAGCGACAATATGAGCGTCGCATTGTCGGCGATGCGCAGGTTCTCGGGCGTGATCTTGACGCCCTGGGCCGCGAGCTTGTCGATCTCCGCGATCAAGGCATGCGGGTCGATGACCACGCCATTGCCGATGACCGCAAGTTTGCCGGGCCTGACGACGCCCGAGGGCAGCAGTGACAACTTGTAGCTGATGCCGTCGATGACGAGCGTGTGGCCGGCATTGTGGCCGCCCTGAAAGCGCACGACGATATCGGCACGCTCCGAGAGCCAGTCCACGATCTTGCCCTTGCCTTCGTCGCCCCATTGGGATCCGACCACCACGACATTCGTCATAATCTTCTTCCTGTTCACGCGCGCATCAAGACGTTGCGCTGTTCTCAAACCCGCGCATCTATACTGTGTTGTCTTGCGGAAAGCGACCCCGTTATGCCCTGCGGGAAGGCTTTTTGCATGACAAGCGGCGGCCTTACCGCCTATACCTGCAAACGCTCTCCGCCGCCGGCAATTCCCTGCGTCCCCTTCCCACACGGAACCAGTCTCTTGAACTCCAGAGCCTATTTCTATCTCGGCATCACTTCGCTTTTCTGGGGCGGCAATTCGGTGGCGGGAAAGCTCGCCGTCGGCCATATCAGCCCGATGATGCTGACGACGTTGCGTTGGTCCGTGGCACTCGCCATCATCCTGGCGCTGATGACGCCGCAGATTCGCCGGGACTGGGAAAAGATCCGCCAGCATCGGCTGCAACTGCTCGCCTATGGCGCCGTCGGCTTCACGCTGTTTAACGCCTTTCTCTATTCGGCCGTGAAATACACGACCGCCATCAACGCCGTCATCCTGCAGGCCGGCATCCCGATGCTGATCTTCCTGTTCAACTTCGCGCTCTTCCGCACTCGCGCATCGATTGCCCAGGCCATCGGCTTCACCGTGACGCTGATAGGCGTGCTCACCACGGCGGCGCATGGCGATTTCGCAAGCCTTTTGAAGCTGCAATTCAATTTCGGCGATGGGCTGATGTTTCTCGCCTGCATCGTCTATGCGATCTACACGGTCACGCTGCGCTGGAAACCGGCCATTCACTGGCAGAGCTTCATCGCCGTCCCCGCCTTCGGAGCGCTTATCAGTTCCATTCCGCTGCTCGTTTGGGAAGCGGGAAGCGGCGAGGTAATCTTTCCGGATGCGACCGGCTGGGCGATCGTGTTCTACGCCGCGATCTTCCCGTCGCTGATGTCACAGGTCCTATATGTCCGCGGCGTCGAGATGATCGGCCCCAATCGCGCCGGGCTGTTCATCAACGCCATCCCGGTCTTCGGCACCCTGCTCTCCATCCTGCTCGTCGGCGAGACCTTTCACCTGTTTCATCTGGCGGCGATGCTGCTTGTGCTCGGCGGCATCGCCGTTGCCGAACGCGGCCGGCCGAAGCAGGCGCATTGACGGGATCCACCGCCGCTCCCAACCCGTCCAAAAAAGCGGAGGGCTGGGAGGGGCGAAGGCTTGCAAGCGCCTGGAGAGCTAAGTGCCGCTCAGTCGACGTTGAAGACCAGCGGCTTGGCCTGGCGGATTGCCGAATTGGCGCGCAGCCTGTCGAGCACAGTCTCGGAAACCGGCCCGTCGACATAGAGTAGCGCGATCGCATCGCCGGCCTGCTTCTCACGGCCGAGTTGGAAGTTGGCAATGTTGACGCCGGCATCGCCGAGCGTCGTGCCGATAAAGCCGATCATACCGGGAACGTCGGTATTGGTGATGTAGACCATGTGGTTGCCGACGTCCGCGTCGAGGTTGATGCCCTTGATCTGGATGAAGCGCGGCTTGCCGTCGGAGAACACCGTTCCCGCAACCGAGCGCGTCTGGTTCGCCGTCGTCACCGTCAGCTTGATGTAACCATCGAAGACGCCCGTCTTGTCGCGCTTCACCTCGGAAAGGATGATGCCCTTTTCCTTGACCATGATCGGCGCCGAAACCATGTTGACGTCAGCCACCTGGGGCCGGATGAGACCAGCCAGGACGGCGCTTGTCAGTGCCTTGGTGTTCATCGCCGCTGTCGAGCCGTCATAGAGAATCTCGATCTCCTTGATGGCGCTCTCGGTCACCTGTCCGACAAAGGCGCCAAGCACATCCGCGAGGCGGATGAAGGGCTTGAGGATCGGCGCCTCCTCCGCCGTGATCGACGGCATGTTGATGGCGTTGGAGACGGCGCCCTTGACGAGATAGTCGGACATCTGCTCTGCGACCTGCAATGCCACATTCTCCTGCGCTTCCGACGTGGAGGCGCCGAGATGCGGGGTACAAACGACATTGGGCAGGCCGAAGAGCGGGCTTTCGGTGGCGGGTTCCACTTCGAAGACGTCGAAGCCGGCGCCGGCGACATGACCCGACTTCAGCGCCTCGGCAAGCGCCTTCTCGTCGACGAGGCCGCCGCGGGCGCAGTTGATGATTCGCACGCCGGGCTTCGTCTTGGCGATCGCTTCGGCGCTCAGGATGTTGCGCGTCTTGTCGGTGAGCGGAACGTGCAGGGTGATGAAGTCCGCCTGCGCGAGCAGCTCGTCGAGCTCGACCTTGACGACGCCCATTTCCTCGGCCCGCTCCTTCGACAGGAACGGATCATAGGCGACGACGTGCATCTTCAAGCCTATGGCGCGGGCGCAGACGATCGAGCCGATATTGCCGGCGCCGATCACGCCGAGGACCTTACCGGTGATCTCGACACCCATAAACTTCGACTTTTCCCACTTGCCGGACTGCGTCGACGTATCGGCGGCGGGAAGCTGGCGGGCGACCGCAAACATCAGCGCAACCGCGTGTTCGGCCGTGGTGATGGAATTGCCGAAGGGGGTGTTCATGACGATGATGCCGCGGCGCGAAGCGGCGGGAATGTCCACATTGTCGACGCCGATGCCGGCGCGGCCGACAACCTTCAAGTTGGTGGCGGCGGCGATGAGCTTTTCGGTCACCTTGGTGGCGGAGCGGATGGCAAGGCCGTCATATTTGCCGATCACTTCGGCAAGCCGCTCCTTATCCTTGCCGAGCTTCGGCTCGAAGTCCACTTCGACGCCGCGGTCGCGGAAGATCTGGACGGCGGTTTCCGACAGTTCGTCGGATACGAGAACGCGAGGTGCCATGAGGGCCTCCTTCAAGAATCTGGTCTGATGGAAAGGGGTGCTTCGCCCGCCTTGAGAGCGAAGCATGCGCATCGGATCAGGCGGCCGCCTGCGAAAGGGTCGCCTTCTGGGTCTCGAAGGCCCAGGTCAACCACGGCATCAGGGCCTCCAGATCGGCGGTCTCGATCGTCGCGCCGGCCCAGATGCGAAGGCCGGGGGGCGCATCGCGGTAATGGCCGATGTCGAAGGCGACGCCCTCCCTGTCGAGGAGCGCGACCACGCCCTTGGCGAAGGCTGCCTGCGCATCCGTTTCAAGCACCGCCACATCCTCGTCCACGATCTTCAGGCAGACGGAGGTGTTGGAGCGCGTTTCCGGCCTGGCCGCGAGGTTGGCGATCCAGTCGTTCTCCGCGACGAAGCGGTGAATGACCTCGGCATTGGCATCGGCACGCTCGATCAGCGCCTTGAGACCGCCGAGCGACTTCGCCCAGAGGAGCGCATCGATATAGTCCTCGACGCAGAGCATCGACGGCGTATTGATCGTCTCGCCGGTGAAGATGCCTTCGATCAGCTTGCCGCCCTTTGTCATGCGGAAGATCTTCGGCAGCGGCCAGGCGGGGACGTAGCTCTCCAGCCGCTCCACCGCACGCGGGCTCAGGATCAGGATGCCGTGCGCACCCTCACCGCCCAGTACCTTCTGCCAGGAGAAGGTTACGACGTCGAGCTTGGAGAAATCGAGCGCCTGGGCGAAGGCGGCGGAGGTCGCGTCGCAGATCGTCAGCCCCTTGCGATCCGCCGGAATGAAATCAGCATTCGGGACGCGAACGCCCGAAGTGGTTCCGTTCCAGGTGAAGACGACGTCGCGGTCGAAGTCGACCTTGGAGAGATCAGGCAGTTCGCCATAGTCGGCTTCGAAGCGCCGAACATCGGCAAGCTTTAGTTGCTTGACCACGTCGGTGACCCAGCCTGCGCCGAAGCTTTCCCAGGCGAGCATGTCGACGCCGCGGGCGCCGAGCAGCGACCAGAGCGCCATTTCGACGGCGCCGGTATCGGAAGCGGGCACGATGCCGATGCGGTAATCGGCCGGCACTTCGAGAATTTCACGGGTAAGGTCGATGGCTTGCTTGAGCTTCGCCTTGCCGATCTTGGCCCGGTGCGAACGACCGAGCGCGGCATCGGAAAGGGCTTCAAGCGTCCAGCCGGGGCGCTTGGCGCAAGGACCAGAAGAAAAATGGGTATTCGCCGGGCGCGCGGCCGGCTTGGCAGGCTTCGTCATATGCTATCCTCTCAGATAGAAGCCCCTCGTTGGGGAGGGGTGTCCCGCCGTCGGGAATATTGCGGGACAGAGAGGAAGTCAAGCGGCTTGCGTCGCGTTTGATAAAATTTATGGCGCTTCGAGAAAATCGCTGCACGAGGCGGTCGATCCGCGACTCACCAGAATGCGAGACGCAGCCCGACGCGGAATTCGTGCCGCGCAAGGCCATCGTCATGGCCCTTGGCGCCGCTTGCACCGGCAAAGCCTTCTTCCCCAAAGTCGAACATGTCGCCGCCGGCAATGTACGAGAAGCGGTAGCCCATATCCAATTTCAGGCGATCGGTGACGTCATAGGAGACGCCAGCCATCAGCGCATAGGCGAAACGCCAGCCGTCGCGCCCTTGATAAGAGGCTCCGCCCTCCGAACCGGCGCACATGCCTAGGCCCGCGATACAGGTCGAGCTTTCGTGCGCCGTCTTCCAGTCGATATGGGTCGCGCCCAGGCCTGCACCGACATAGGGCGTGAACCCCGCAAGCGTTGCGAGATCGACATAGCCATTCGCCATCAGCCCGAGTGCCGAAAAATTGGCGCTGTGGGAAAGGGCGCAGGAGGTTCCGGCCCCCTCCCCGGCACAAGGCGTGGCCCTAAGCGAGGCGCCATCGAAACGGCCCTCGAAATATTCAGCCGTGACATCGGCGCGGAAGATGTCCGTAAACTGATAACCGAGGCCGATCGTGCCTGACACCGGCCTGCCGAAGCGGGTGTTGTCAAAGGGAACCGTCTCGTAACCGGCTCCATCGAAGGTTCGGTAGTAGGGATCACCCTCCCCGCTCCACGGCGCATAGCCAATGTCGCCGCGCAGGTAGAGGCGGTCGCCATCGTTTCCTTCGGGCGAGATAGTGATCTCCGGCGCGTCGAGCAGGTCCTCGTCGGCAGCTTCTGCCGTGCCGGAAAGCAGCAGGCCGGCACCCAGAGCGATGCCGCAAATCCCGTTCCGCCAATCCATAGTCCCGCCTCTTCACCCATCGTCGAACGCCAGCGGATATGCCGGCATGACCGTTGGCGTTAACTATTGGACGGGACAAGTTAACCGTGAGTTAACCATGTTTATTAACTGCGGCATTTAGCAAAAAGGGCCGCGTCTGCGACCCTTCCGAAGTGCGGCGACTTTGAAGCGTCTGCGCTGCTCTATCTGTTTGTTTTCTGCCGCATTTGTGCGACGTCAGGCGATTCCGCCTGACTGCAAAATGCTCTATTGCAGCGAGTAGCGCATGCCGAGCTTGAAATCGTGCGAGGTGATGTCCTCGAAGTGCATCGGGGGCGACGAGAAGTTCCCGTCATAGCTGCGGATGGTGCTGGTTCGCGCATTGCCGAGATCCACATAGCTGTAGCCGAAATCGACGGCCAAGCGATCGGTCGCCTGATAGGCGACCCCGGCATGCAGCGCCCAGGCAAAGTTCCAGGTCGGATCGCTGCTCGCGGAGGCAACGCCCAGGTTCGGTACGTTGATATCGCGGAAATTCGAAATTGTGTTGCGCGACGCACCGATGCCGGCGCCGACATAGGGCTTGATGCCATTCCAGTCGCCAATGTCCACATAGACGTTCGCCATCAGCAGCCATTCGGACTTGGCGCCGTCATAGTCGTTGGTGCCGTCCCATACGCCGTCGCCATCCTCATCATACCGGTCGAGGGCAGCGAAGTCGGCCTTGCCGCGGTATTCGACAATGCCGTCGAGGCGCAGCCAATCGTTGAACTGATAGCCGATACCCAGCCCCCCCAGCGGCGCGCTGTCGAAGCTGCCGCTATCGAGGAATTGGTGCACGGCGACGTCGTCGAACGCGCCGTTCTCGAGGTGACCGAGCCGCTGATTGCTCATGCCGAGATGGCCGCGCAGATACCATCCGCCGGACAGCACCACCGGCGGGTCGCCGGGATCCTCGATATAGAGATCAGCCGCCACTGCGGGTGTGCCGCTCAACAATGCGGCGATGATCGCAATCAAGGACTTGTTCATAACATGCTCCGCGAGAATTCTAGGCCCACGGCGTCTCGCCGGAGCGGTCATGCAACTTCGGTTGCATAGAATTCGCATGCACCAGTTAATTTCAGATTAAGCATAGAAATTTACTGTGTTTTTTAACAGATACCGATGCTAGGCACCAAGCTTTCCATGCGACAAGAAGGGACCTGCAATCGATGCCGGCCCTTGGATATAGATTCCGTGGAACGCCCTGCCTGTGACGTAAAATCCTACAGTTCAGGCATTTAGCGCGGACGCCGCACGCCCGCTCCTGGAATTTTCGTGAGGCGAGATGGAAATCGAGCGGTCCATTGCCTGGCACCGCCCAAGGAATCCATTAGAAGTAGAGGTGCGGAAGCCGCACGAGAGAGCCGCAGGTCAAGCGGCGCTGCGAACGCTGCCGATAACATTGACCAGTTCGTCGACAATCCGCTCGACCTTCCCGCGATCGTCGCCTTCGGCCATCACGCGGATCAGCGGCTCGGTGCCGGAGGGGCGGATCAGGAGACGGCCGCTCTTCGCGAGCTCCGCTTCAGCGTCGGCGATTGCCTGGCGCACCGTCTCGTCCTCCAGCGGCTTGCCTGCCGAGATACGTACGTTCTTCAGCACCTGAGGCACCGGTTCGAAACGCTGGCAAACCTCGCTCACGGACTTACCCTGCCGCTTGACAACCGCTAGCACCTGCAGCGCGGCCACCAGCCCGTCACCGGTCGTGCCGAAATCGGAGAGCACGATATGTCCGGACTGCTCTCCGCCGACATTCAGCCCGTCCTGGCGCATCTGCTCGACGACATAGCGGTCGCCGACCTTGGTGCGATGGAGCTTCAACCCGCGCGACTTCAAATACCGCTCGAGGCCAAGATTCGACATGACGGTCGCAGCGATGCCGCCACCCTGCAGCATGCCGTCTGTGGCCCAACTGTCGGCGATCACCGCCATCAACTGGTCGCCGTCGATAACCGTTCCGGTCTCGTCGACGATCACCACCCGGTCGGCATCGCCATCCAGCGCAATGCCGATATCCGCGCGGACTTCGTGCACCTTCTTCTGCAGGGCTGTCGGATGGGTCGAGCCGCATTCGAGATTGATATTGACGCCGTTCGGCTCCGTTCCGATCGTCACCACCTCGGCGCCGAGTTCCCAAAGCGCAGATGGCGCGACCTTGTAGGCGGCGCCATTGGCGCAGTCTATGGCGATCCGCAAGCCTTGCAGCGTGACATCGCGCGGCAGCGTCCGCTTCGCCTGTTCGATGTAGCGGTAAATGTCGCCGTCGACACGCTTTGCGCGGCCGATGTCCTCGGGCTTCGCCAGTTGAGCGGTCATGTCCTGATCGAGCAGTTCCTCGATCTTTTCCTCGATCTCGTCGGAAAGCTTGTAGCCGTCGGGCCCGAAGAGCTTAATGCCATTATCGCGGAAGGGATTGTGCGAGGCGGAGATCATCACGCCGATATCGGCGCGCAGGGACCGCGTCAGCATCGCCACCCCGGGCGTCGGGATCGGCCCGAGCAGGAAGACATCGAGACCGGCTGCCGTGAATCCGGCGACCATCGCGTTTTCAAGCATGTAGCCCGAAAGGCGGGTATCCTTGCCGATCACCACGCGATGGCGGTGGGCGCCATTGCGAAAGATGGTGCCGACGGCAACACCGACTCGCATCGCGAGATCCGCCGTCATCGGAAAGATATTGGATTGCCCGCGAATGCCGTCGGTGCCGAAATATTTGCGCTTCATCTGTACTCCATTGTCCCGCTTCGCCGGACCCCCATCTACCGTCCGTGTGTTCTTGCCTGTTCCACGGACGGTTTTCATCTTCCGCGAACTCGCCACTGCGTGTCTCCTTTGCGCGTCTGACAAGACGTGCGGCCGCTGTTGTGCCATCTTTGCCACAAAAGCGCGATGAACGGCAGCAAACCTATCATCAGAAATCATTACAGCGCGTTACCTACCGCATGTCTCCGTAAATCGAGCTCGACTTCTACAGCGCCGCGCGTCTTATAAGACGCGCAAAGGTCGCTGTAGCATTTTGAATTTACTGCATGTCTTTGTCCTTTAATCGAGGTCGACTAAAGGAGACATGCAGTAGCGTGCGCGTCTGAAAGGCGCACGGCGGCGTACTGCATTGGTGCCGATAGCCGTGCAGCGGACTTGGGCGCCGATCTATAGAAAAGGCCGCCGCCCCTTCCGGAGCAGCGGCCTATGACGGCGGTCCAGATGAAGCTTCTATTGCGGTTGCGGCTCGAAGCCGCCTTCGGGCTCCTCGCCCTTGGTGCCGACTTCCTTTTTCGTGCCGGCCGAAGGCACCGCCGATCCGCGATGCGGCGGCGTGTCGTCGCCGAGATCGCGGGCCGGCTTCTCGCCACGGATCAGGGCTTTGATCTCGTCGCCGGTCAATGTTTCGTATTCGAGCAGCCCTTCCGCGAGTGCAACGAACTCGTGGTTCTTTTCCGTCAGGATACGACGCGCCTCTTCATAAGCGTCATCGATCAGACGGCGAATCTCGTTGTCAATCTTCTGCGCGGTCGCTTCGGAGACATTCTTCTGTTGCGCCACGGAATGGCCGAGGAAGACCTCCTGCTGGTTCTCGCCATAGGAGACCTGGCCGAGCTGGTCGGAGAAGCCCCATTGCGTGACCATCGCGCGGGCGAGCTTGGTCGCCTGCTCGATATCGGACGAGGCGCCGGAGGTGATATTCTCCTTGCCGAAGGTCAGCTCCTCGGCGACGCGTCCGCCCATCATGATGGCAAGCCGCGAGATCATCCACGTGTAGCTCATCGAGTAGCGGTCGCCCTCGGGCAATTGCATCACCATGCCGAGTGCGCGGCCCCGCGGGATGATCGTCGCCTTGTGCAGCGGATCCGCCGAGGGGACGTTGAGCGCGACGATCGCGTGGCCGGCCTCGTGATAGGCGGTCAGCTTCTTCTCGGCCTCGGTCATGGCGGAGGAGCGGCGCTCCGCACCCATCATGATCTTGTCCTTGGCGTCCTCGAACTCCTGCATGGTGACGAGACGCTTGTTTCGCCGCGCCGCCATCAGGGCCGCCTCGTTGACGAGGTTCATGAGATCGGCGCCGGAGAAGCCGGGCGTGCCGCGGGCAAGCACCTTGAGATCGACATTCGGTGCGAGCGGCACGTTGCGGACATGCACCTTGAGGATACGCTCGCGGCCGTTGATGTCCGGGTTCGGCACGACGACCTGCCGGTCGAACCGGCCTGGGCGCAGGAGCGCGGGGTCGAGCACGTCTGGACGGTTGGTCGCGGCGATCAGGATGATCCCCTCATTCGCCTCGAAGCCATCCATTTCGACCAGCAACTGGTTCAGCGTCTGCTCACGCTCGTCGTTGCCGCCGCCGAGACCTGCGCCGCGGTGACGACCAACCGCGTCGATCTCGTCGATGAAGATGATGCAGGGGGCGTTCTTCTTCGCCTGCTCGAACATGTCGCGGACGCGCGACGCACCGACGCCGACGAACATCTCGACGAAATCCGAACCGGAGATGGTGAAGAAGGGAACATTCGCCTCACCAGCGACAGAGCGGGCAAGCAGCGTCTTGCCGGTTCCGGGCGGACCGACGAGCAGCACGCCGCGCGGGATACGGCCGCCGAGCCGCTGGAACTTTTGCGGGTCACGCAGGAATTCGACGATTTCCTCGAGGTCCTGCTTGGCTTCATCAACGCCGGCGACATCGTCGAAGGTCACCCGGCCATGCGCCTCTGTCAAAAGCTTGGCCTTCGACTTGCCGAACCCCATGGCGCCGCGCGAGCCGCCTTGCATCTGGCGCATGAAGAACAGCCAGACGCCGAGGATCAAAAGCATCGGCAGCAGCGTGCCGATATAGCTCAGGAAGCCGGAGGAGCCGTCGGCTTCCGGACGCACCGTCACCGTCACGTCCTTCGCTTCCAGCCGCTCGGTGAGCGCGGTATCTACCGCAGGCGCATAGGTCTGGAAGGTCGAGCCGCTCTCGGTGTAGCTGCCGATCACCTTGGAACCGGTGATCACCACTTCCTTGACGCGGTTGGCATCGACGTCCTTCAGGAACTGCGAGAAGGGAATTTCACGCGAACCCGTGCGCTCGGTCGGCTGCTGGAACATACTGAATAGCGCTATCAGGAGAAGCGCTATGATTGCCCAGAGGGCAAAATTTCGAAAATTAGGGTTCATCGAACTCCCCGGAACCTGCCGCAGCCTGGCGTTTGCCGGACCGCACTCTTGTTCCTTAACATAAGGTTCCTGCGCTGCCTTGCCAAGGCAAACCGCTGGCTACCCTTCCTTTTCCGTCAAACATCGTGAACCGGCGGAGCGGGATAGCGTTCCCGTCCGAAAAGCACGGCAACGGCGTCAGCCATGATCCTGTCGAAACCGGGCAAAAAGGTGTCATAAAGCCCGATACGGCACTCGATCACCGCCGCCTCGCGCCCTGAACTTTCGGGCTCCGCAGACACGATGCGAGGTGCCACCTCCGAAGCCCTTCTCGCAACCCCCTTCGGCAGTCCTGCGTCAATAAGCCTCTGCTGGAGCGCGGCTCCATCCACGCCGGCGCTCACCGTCAGGGCGGGTCCCAGGCTCGCAATGCTGAAGCGCCCATCCCAAAGGCCCCTGCCCCCGGGTCCGATGCCGAGGACCGGAAGGTTGCGCGGTTCTCGGTAGAGATAGAGGCCGCTGCGACGCCGGTCGAAGACCACCCGCCCGGCGGTCATGCGACCTGGACGGTCCGATCGCAGAAAATCCGAAAGCCTCTTGATCGTCGCGCGCGCCGGAAGGTGGCCGCGCCCCCCGAGGACTGCGGCAACCGACATCAGGCCGCGGCGCCAATCCGGGTTGTCCATCTTCACCGCACTGGATGCCGCAATCTCGGCAACGAGTGCCTCGTGGACCTTTACTCGTTCCTCGATCAGCGCCGCCGCCCTTGCCGAGGAGGCGGCCCGTTGCGCCCCACTCCAAACGGGCGACGACGCGCAATTCGACCTATCCACATCCGCGCGCAGGCGGGCCCGCTCGAATTGAGGATTGACGTTGCTCGGATCATCGGACCACCCGATGCCCCTCCTCTCGAGGTAGGTGCGGATTTCGGCGCGGCGAATGCCTAGGAACGGCCGCAAGACCCAAATTTGCCGGGCGTACAGCATTGTTGCCGCCATGCCTGCGGCTCCCTGGCCCTCGCCCGTTTCCCCTTCGACAGGGTGGCGCGCGCCGCGCATGGCGATCGTCTCGCACTGATCGTCGGCCGTATGGCCGGTGGCGATGCAATCGGCGTCAAACGCGTTGGCCGCTACGGCAAGCAGTTCGTAACGCTTGTTGCGCGCTGCCGCCTGAATGCCGGTCTGGGGTTTGTCGCCCTCCCAGCGAAGAACTCTATGGGGGATATCGAGCTCGGCGCAGAACCTGCCGACCGCTTCGGCTTCAACAGCAGACCCGGACCGTAGCGCGTGATCGACGGTACAGGCGGCAAGGGAGAAGCCGCCCTTCTCTTCCGCGATCGCCGAATGCAGGGCGAAGAGCAGGCCCATGGAATCGCTGCCACCGGAGACGGCGACGAGTATCCGGCCGGGTTTGACGAAGGATGAGAGAAGACGTCTGGCCGCATCGAGGACGGCGTTGGGCATCAAACGGGCCTCAGCAGCCGAAGCGGCTCTGCTCGCTGGTCACCTTCGCCTTAACGGCGGCCGATGCCTGGGGATAGCGCTTGTTCACCTCGCGCAATGTCGCGCAAGCCGTTTCCTTGTTGTCGAGAGCCCCGAGCGACATGCCGAGCTTCAACAGCATTTCGGGTGCCTTGGGCGATTTGCCGTAGGTCTGGTGCGCGTTCAGGAAGGTCTTCGCCGCATCGCTGAAGTTGCCCTGCGAATATTGCGCTTCACCCATCCAGAAGCTGGCGTCCGCCGCCTTTTCCCCCTCGGGAAAAGCCTCGAGGTATTGGCGAAACTCCTGCTCGGCCAAGCCGTAATCGCCGGAAAGCACATGGCCGTAGGCGGATTGATAGAGATCGCCCGCATTGCCGAGCGCGGCCGTCTGCTGGCCCGCTGCCGCATTGCCGTCGATACCGGCCGTACCCTGGTCGGCCATGCCCGTATCGACACCCGGCAGAGTGGCGTTTGCGCCCGGCTCGATATCCGTGGTGGCCGAGACCGGATTGCCGTTCTCGTCGAAAATGATCTGGCCGAGCGTCGTCGGCGGCGGCGCAGCGCCTGGAACTGCCGCAGCCATGTCGTCATCGGCCGACGCGGTCGGTTCCGGGCTCTCCGTCACCTCGGGGGTGACGGATGCCTGGTCGTTCATCTTCGGCGTATCAAGCGCGCCGCTTTTCTTGCCGGAGGACCTGCCGCTTTCGAGATCCTGGAAACGGAACTCGTTGTCCTCCTGGAACTTCCGGATCTGTTCCTGCATCTGCAGGAGTTGGAAGCTCATTTCCTCGATACGCCCGTTGAGCGAGCGGATCTGTTCCTCGAGCTGGCCGATCCGACCGGCGTCGGCCGACTGCACTTTCACCACCGGCAGGTCATCTTTTCCGGCTTCGGTTATACGGGCAAAGAGCCCGGAGAGCGGCATGGCATTCGCGATTGGGCCGAGGCTCGTAAGGGCCGTCAGTCCAACGAGTCCTGCCACGACAAATTTCTTCATATTATTTGTCCTGTTCGAATCCGATCGTCCCACCCCATGGCGCCACAATACATTCGCCGATTCCCTGAGGTGAGCGCCGCACATTTTTCCAATTGCCGTGAAAAAGCAACGGAGTTCGGCCAAAGTGTGGTAAAAAAGCAAAGGGCGGCACTCGGCCGCCCCTCAATTTGGCATTTCACGGGAGCTGAAGATCAGCTTCCGGCACCACCGAGAACGGTAACGGCGCGGCGGTTCTGCGACCAGCAGGAAATATCGTCGCAGACGGCCACCGGCTTTTCCTTGCCGTAGGAGATCGTGCGCATGCGGTTGGCGGGAACACCGCGGCTGACGAGATAGTCGCGGGTCGCGGCAGCGCGGCGGGCGCCAAGCGCCAGGTTGTATTCGCGGGTGCCGCGCTCGTCAGCATGGCCCTCAACGGTGATTGCGTAGTTCGGATATCTCGCCAGCCATTGCGCCTGGCGGTCGAGCGTTGCCTGAGCATCGGCGCGGATCGAGCTCGAATCCGTATCGAAGAAGATGCGGTCGCCGACATTGACCGTGAAGTCCTGCTGCGAACCCGGCGTTGCCGCGCCGGCGCCGAGGCCGAGACCGGCGGCATCGTTCGGCAAGTTCTTCTTCGAAGCGCAGCCGGCAAGGGCAAGCGTCATCACGAGGGCGATCATGACCGGATTGCGGGCAAAGGTCTGCAGGCGGCTTGCGGCCGGGGTGTCAATTCGGCTCATGGGGCCGGGTCTCCTTGAGAAGCGTCATAAGAGAGGTGTCTGAATTCACGGTTGCCAGACTGTAACCGGGAGCGGTTAATTGCTCTTCAACGGATATGGTTAACAAAACGGAAATCGGTGTGGGAAGGCCGCTACACCAGTACTTTGCGGCGAGAAAGCGGCAAATGGGCCACATTTCACGCCCTTGCTGTGGATATCCCGCCCCTTAATATCTGGGGCGGGCTAGATCGAAATCGGCGTTCTATTCCATCAGCGGCGACCAGGCCGGATCGGAGGCGAAGCCCTGGGTCTGGATCAGCTGCTCGTTATAGCCCGTGAGATCGATCGAATAGAGCTGCGGACCGCCGGCGCCGGCATTCTGGCGGAAGAACATCAGCACACGGCCGTTCGGCGCCCAGGTCGGGCCCTCGTTGTGGAAGCCCGTGGTCAGAATGCGCTCACCCGAACCGTCCGGCTTCATCACGCCGATCGAGAACTTGCCGCCCGACTGCTTCGTGAAGGCGATGAGGTCGCCGCGCGGAGACCAGACCGGCGTGGAATAGGAGCCGTCTCCGAAGGAGATGCGCGTCTGGCCGGAGCCGTCTGCCCCCATAACGTAAAGCTGCTGCTTTCCGCCGCGGTCGCTCTCGAAGACGATCCGGCTTCCGTCCGGCGAATAGGACGGCGACGTGTCGATCGCGGCGGTGTTGGTCAGCCGCGTCGTCGTGCGCGAGCGCAGGTCCATGGTGTAGATATTGGCGTTGCCGTCCTGCTGCAGACTCATGATCACCCGCTGCCCGTCCGGCGAGAAGCGCGGCGCGAAGGTCATGCCGGGAAAGTTGCCGACGACCTCGCGCTGTCCGGTTTCGAGCTGCAGCAGATAGACGCGCGGCTGCTGGTTCTCGAACGACATGTAGGTGATTTCCTGCCGGTTCGGCGAGAAGCGCGGCGTCAGCACGATGTCGTTCGTGTTGGTCAGCGCCCGGGCATTGGCGCCGTCCTGGTCCATGATCGCGAGCTGGCGCTTGCGCGCATTCTTCGGTCCGCTCTCGGCGACATAGACGATGCGGGTATCGAAATAGCCCTTCTCGCCGGTGATCCGCTCATAGATCGCATCGGCAATGATATGCGCGACGCGGCGCCAGTTTTCCGGCTGGGTATAGAACTGTTGGCCCAGCATTTGCTGCCCGGCGAATGTATCCCACAGGCGGAACTCCGCCTTCAGCCGGCCGTCGCCTTCCTGGGTGACGCGACCGATGACGAGCGCCTGGGCGTTGATCACCTTCCAGTCCTCGAAGCGCGGGGCGGCATCGGGATTGGAAATCTTCTCGATGAAGGCACCCCTGTCGACCGGCGCAAAGAGACCGGAGCGCTTCAGGTCGGCAGCAATCACGTCGGATATTTTCTTGCCGAGTTCACCCTGCAGGAAATCGGTCACGGCGATCGGCAGCGGCTCGACATTGCCCTTGTTGATGTTGATCTCGACGAGCGCGTTCGCCGGCGAGGCAAGAAGCCCACAGGCCGCGAACAGCACCATCAGAAGGCGGAAAAAGTTGCTCAGCATTTCCATAAAGCCTTTCAGCCTTTCGTCTTTCTGGCGGGTCGGAGATATTGCGCGCGGTTTCCCGCCCCGCATCCCGTTCCCAGCCGGTCTAGAGCATTGAGCTCGGGTCGAAATTGACGACGACCTCGCTCCACGAATCGTATTTGTCGGCAGGCAGCCCCTGAAACGGCGCGGACTTGAGAATCGCGCGACGCGCACCGCCCATCAGCGCCCGGCGCGCCGAGTCGGAACCGCCTGTGGCTTCGACCTCGGGCTCGCCGATCAGGCTGCCGTCCCGGTCGAGCCGCATCGTGACCTTGATGCGCACGTCTGAAGCGTCGGCCATACCGGGGATGATCGACCAATTGTTCTGGATCTGCCCGCGCAGGGCGTCGATCTCGCTCTGCGAAAGCTTTTCACCGGAGGTGGTCTTCTTGCCGCCCAGAGCCGCTTCCTCGGTCGAGCGCTTGGCGCCGCCGCCGGAAGACTCCTGCTTGTTCAGCAGTGCCGCAATCTCGTCGGCATTGAAGTCGCTCTCCTTCTGCGAGGTCGCCTTCTTCTGTTCCTTCTTCGCCTCTTCCTTCTTGCGCTCGGGCGTCTTGGCCGTCTGCGCCGGCTGTTCGACCTTCGGCTTCGCCATCGGCGTCGGCACCTTGTCGGGCAGAGCCTCGGCCTCGGGATTTTCGGCCGGCTTCTCTTCGGCGGGTATCGCTTCGGGGATCGTTTCCGGCTTCACCTCCTGCTTCGGCGTCGGCAGGGCCGCGACTTCCGTTGCCGGTTCGGAGGCGGGCTTCGTTTCTTCGACCTTTTTGATCTCCTCCATCACCGGGTCGGGAGTCGGCGGGGCCTTCTCCGTTTTTTCCGGAGCGGCTGCCGTTTCCTTCTCAACCGGCTTGGCGTCCGGCTTCGGCGGCGCCTTCAGATCGATGTCGTTGTCGCCGACATTTTCGGCATTTTCGACTGGCGTCGGCTTCTTGGTCGGAACCGGGGAGGCCTTTTCCTTGGCCGGCGCCTTTTTGTCGCCCTGTTGGATCTGGGTGATCGATTCGACCGGTATGATGTCGACCGGCAGCGCCTCGACATCCGCAACCTCGAATTCGGCCGGGCTGCCGAGCGACACCAGCGCCCAGGTCAGGACCAGGGCGTGGAGGACAGCAGATGTAGCAAGACTGCCCTTCATGACCGGAGATCACTTTTCCTGTTCTTGGAGCGTTACGAGCCCGAGATTCTTGAAGCCGGCGGCCGAGATGCGCGCCATGACCTTCATCACCGTGCCGTAGTCGGCATTGGTGTCGCCGCGCACGTAGATGCGCTCGTTGTAGCCGGTAGTGGCGATCGCCTCGAGCTTCGGCACGACCTCGTCGATGCCGATCGGCGTCTCCTGCAGAAAGATCTCGCCGGCCGGATTGACCGAAACGGTAATTGGCTGGGTGTCCGCGTTCATGGCCTTCGCCTGCGTTTCGGGCAGGTCGATCGGCACGCCGACCGTCATCATAGGCGCCGCCACCATGAAGATGATCAAGAGCACCAGCATCACGTCGACAAGCGGCGTGACGTTGATCTCGCTGATCGTAGCCCTCCTGCCGCTGCGCCGGCGGCGTCCGCCGCCCGAACCCCTGGCTCCACCAACTGCCATACCCATAAGCCTGGTCTCCGTGCCCGGGGATTACTGCGCAGCCTGGCGCGAAGGCTGCAGCTTCTCGTCGATCTGCCGCGACAGGATGGCGGAGAACTCGTCGGCGAAAGCTTCCATGCGCGCCGTCAGCTTGCCGGAATCGGCGGTGAATTTGTTGTAGGCGATAACGGCCGGAATGGCGGCGAGCAGGCCGATTGCGGTCGCCAGCAGCGCCTCGGCGATGCCGGGCGCCACGACGGCGAGGTTGGTCGACTTCGAGCCGGCGATCGCCTGAAACGAGGTCATGATACCAATCACGGTGCCGAAGAGGCCGATGAAGGGCGCAGCCGAACCGATCGTGGCGAGAGAGCCGAGCCGCGCCTCGAGCGTCTCGGATTCACGCGCGAGCGTCACGTCCATGGCACGGTCGATGCGCATCTGCAGACCGATGGGCGAACGGGCGCCGCGCTCGAAGCTCTTCTTCCATTCGCGCATCGCCGAGACGAAGATCGCGCCCATCCCTGTGGTATTCCGGTCGGACAGCGTGCGGTATAGCTCCTCCAGCGACTGGCCGGACCAGAAAACCTGCTCGAAATTGTCGAGCTGGCGCCGTACGCGTCCGTACTTCAGGGACTTGTCGACGACGATCGCCCAGGTCCAGACCGAGGCTCCGATCAGCCCCAGCATGACCAGCTTCACGACAAGGCCCGCCTGCATGAACAACGACCAGAGGGTCACATCGCTCGTCGCGGCCAATCCTACCTGTTCCATCGATTCAGTCCCCGAATCCAAATACCCGGCAGAGCGGTTCATGCTCGTGACCGGGTTGCCCAAAGGTCTTTTGCAAGTATGCCCCGGCATTGCCACCCATCGCGGCACTGCGATCTTTTGCTTTAGCCTGCCTTCTTGCCGTCAATTTTGGTCAAAGGATGACGTGCAGTGCACAAATCCTGATACACAGATTAAGACACCGTTATAGTTAAAGGAGTATTACCGGACGCCACCACAAGCGGAACCTCGCCGCCCTTTGAACGTTTCGGTTCCATGTTTTTCAGGCCGTCGAGACAAACTCGGGAACCGCCAGTGCCGCAGGCCGGCCGCCGCAACGGATGAGGTGTGGGCGACGGCAGCGTGCGCAATGTGGAAAGGCCAGCTTCGCCAGCTCTTCAGCGCCAAGCGGACGGAGGGCAGCGAGGGCAAGAAGACCAAGGCGCAATCCTCGTCCTCCGGCCGCAGCCGGCAGCAATCGGCGTGAGGAGAGATCCATGGCGGCGCGCAGTGAACCGCTTTCCGAATACAATCGGCGCCGCGACTTCGCCAGGACGCGCGAACCCAAGGGTATCGTCGCGCAAGGGCGCCAGAGCCGGAAGCGCTTTCTCGTCCAGAAGCACGCCGCGACTCGGCTGCATTACGACTTCCGCCTCGAGTGGGAGGGGGTGCTGAAGAGCTGGGCCGTCATTCGCGGGCCGAGCCTCAACCCGGAGGACAAGCGCCTTGCCGTACGGACGGAGGATCATCCGCTCGCCTATGGCGATTTCGAGGGCACGATCCCCGAAGGTGAATATGGCGGCGGCACGGTCATGCTTTGGGACACGGGCTGGTGGGAACCGGAAGGCGACCCGGCCGAGGGGCTGAAGAAGGGCAAGCTCTCCTTCCGCCTGCATGGAAGCCGCATGAAGGGGGGCTGGGCACTCGTCCGCATGCGGCCGCAGGGAGGCGAGAAACGTGAAAACTGGCTCCTCGTGAAACACAGCGACGAAATCGCCTCGGAGGACGGCGATGCACTCGTCGAGGACCAGGTGACGAGCATCCGCACCGGGCGCACGATGGAAGAGATTGCCTCCGGCAAGGGCGAAGGGAAGGCACGCGTCTGGCATTCGAGGAGCACGGCTGCCAATCTCGAGGCCGGTGCAATAGCCGAGAGCGGCGACCGGCAGAAGTGGCGGTCGCGCTCCTTCGCGAAGGCGCCCGACTTCCGGCCACCTCAGCTTGCGACGCTGGTGACAAAGGCACCCGCCGGAGACGATTGGCTAAGCGAGGTGAAGTTCGATGGCTATCGGCTGGTTTGCACGGTCGGCGGTGATGGAGCGCGCTGCTACACGCGCAACGGCCTCGACTGGACCAAAAAGTTCCCCGCGATTGCCGCCGCCCTTGCCGAACTCGATTGCAAGTCGGCGCTGATCGACGGCGAGGTGGTGGCGCTATCGCAAGAAGGTTCCAGTTTCTCCGCCCTTCAGAAGGCGCTCAAGACCGGTGCCAGCACCCGCCTCTATGCGTTCGACCTGCTCGAGCTCGACGGCAAGGACCTCAGTCGCCAGCCGCTCGTCGAAAGAAAGGCGAAGCTTAAAGCGCTGCTCGACACGCTTGGCGTGACGGCGACCATCCAGTACAGCGAGCATGTGCGTGGCAGCAGCGCGCATGTGCTTGCCGCCATGTGCAGGGCCGGACAGGAAGGCATCATCGCCAAGGAGGCGAACGCTCCCTATCGCAGCGGCCGAAGCCGGAGTTGGCTGAAAGTCAAATGCACGAAACGCCAGGAGTTTGTCATCGGCGGCTATACGCCTTCATCGAAAAAAGGCCGGCCCTTCGCTTCGCTCCTGGTCGGCACCTTCGAAGGCGGCAAGCTCGTCTATCGCGGCGGCGTCGGCACCGGCTTCACGGGCAAGACGCTCGATGAGCTCGCAGCGCTTTTCGCCAGGCGCAAACGCCAAACGTCGCCCTTCGATGCGGTGCCGCGGGAGCGAAGCCGCGATGGCTTATGGCTGAAGCCCGACCTGGTGGCGGAGGTCGATTTCGCCGAGTTCACCGATGACGGCCATATCCGCCACGGCTCGTTCGAGGGATTGCGCGAAGACAAGGAGGCCAAGGCCGTGAAACTGGAAACGCCGAATGCCGCAACCGCCAAGGCCAAGACGCGCCTACGCAAATCCCCGGCGGCGAAGAGCTCCAGGCCCATAGCGAAGGGAGAGGACGAGGTGCTCGGCATCCGCATCTCCAATCCCGACCGAATCCTTTTTCAGGGCCAAGGCATCAGAAAGATCGACCTTGCCCGCTACTATGCGGTGGTCGCCGAGCGGATGCTGCCGCTTGCAGCCGGCCATCCCCTCTCGCTGGTGCGCTGCCCGCAAGGTCGGCAGAGAAAGTGCTTCTACCAGAAACATGCGAGCGACGGCTTTCCGAACGAGATACGGGAAGTTCCGATCGAGGAAGCATCCGGCGAGACCAAGAACTATATGTATCTGGACAATGCCAACGGGTTGGTCGCCGCCGTTCAGATGGGAACGCTCGAATTTCACATCTGGGGTTCAACCATCGACAAGCTGGAACAGCCGGACCGCCTGGTCTTCGACCTCGACCCCGATCCGAGCGTCGGCTTCGCCACGGTGAAGTACGCGGCCAAAGCGCTGCGCGACGAACTCGGCCGGATCGGCCTGACGTCTTTCGCCCTCGTGACCGGCGGCAAGGGCGTGCATGTGGTCGCGCCGCTCGTCCGCCGCGCCCCCTGGGAAGAGGTGAAGCGCTTCGCCAAGACTGTCGCGCAAGGTTTCGCGGATCGCGATCCCGATCGATTCGTGGCCACCATGTCGAAGGCCAAGCGCAAGGGCCGGATCTTCATCGATTGGCTGCGGAACGAACGCGGGGCCACGGCGATAGCCCCCTATTCCACCCGCGCCCGCGAAGGCGGGCCCATTGCCACGCCCGTCGGCTGGGACGAACTCGAAGCCCTCGGCGCCGCCAACGCCTTCCAGATGGCCGACATTCTTCAGCGGATCGAAAGCAGCACGGATCCCTGGCGCGAGTTCGGCAAGGCAAGGCAGTCGCTGACGAAAAAGCTCCTGGACTCGGTCGCGGGCTGAGATCGACCGTGCGGTTTAGGCCGCGGCGGTCTGCGCAGCCAGAAATTTCGCAGCCAGCGCCTCCGGCAGCCGGCGCGGCCTGCCCTGACCGTTGATCACCGCGATAATGACCTTTGCCGCAATCAGCAGCGCATCGCCGCGCCGGATCTGCTGCTGCAGCACCATCTTGGCGCCGCCGGCCTTTTCCGTTGCGGTTTCGATCGTCAGCACGTCATCCATGCGGGCCGGCGCCTTGAAATCGATTTCCATCCGATGGACGACGAAGACAAGCCCCTCCGCGTCGCCTTCGATCGCGAGGGTCGCCTGTTCGACCCCAAGCAGCCTGAGATAATCCGTTCGGGCCCGTTCCATGAAATGGAGATAGCGGGCATGATAGACGACTCCGGAAAAATCGGTGTCCTCATAATAGACCCGCTGGATCAGTCGATGGCCGGTTTCGGTCAACTCGCCGGCAAGCGAAATCAGTGACATGGCATTCTCCGGGAGGATTTGGTTTCCTGTGCAGGATCGAAAAGGCATTTGCAAGTATTTGTCGCTTTGTCACAATCCTGTCCTATCTGATGATCCGTCCCTTCCTCCCGATCAGGAGAATCGTGCATGAAGATTGCAATCCTCGGCGGTGACGGTTTCGTCGGCTGGCCCACCGCGCTCCATCTGTCCGATGCGGGCCACGACATCCATATCCTCGACAATCTCTCCCGCCGCTGGATAGACACCGAACTCGGCGTGCAATCCTTGACCCCGATGGATTCCATCCAGGAACGCACGCGCATCTGGCATGCGGAGACCGGTCGGCGCATACACTTCAACCTGATCGACCTCGCCCGCGACTACGAGCTCCTCAAGAAGTGGCTGCAGGAACATCGTCCCGACGCGATCGTCCACTTTGCCGAGCAGCGGGCGGCACCCTACTCGATGAAAAGCGACCGGCACAAGAATTACACGGTCAACAACAACGTCAACGCTACCCACAACCTCTTGAACGCTCTGGTGGAGATCGACCTCGATGCACATCTCGTGCATCTCGGCACGATGGGCGTCTACGGCTATTCCACCGTCGGCGCGGCCATTCCCGAAGGCTATCTGCCGGTCGGGATCGAGACGATGGGCGGCGAGACGGTGAGCCAGGAGATCCTTTATCCGCCCAATCCCGGTTCGATCTATCACATGACTAAGTGCCTCGATCAGTTGCTCTTCCAGTTCTATGCGAAGAATGACGGGCTCAGGATCACCGACCTGCACCAGGGCATCGTCTGGGGCACACATACGGAACAAACCCGGCGCCATCCGCAGCTCATCAACCGCTTCGACTATGACGGCGACTATGGGACGGTCCTGAACCGCTTCCTGATCCAGGCGGCGATCGGTTATCCGCTGACGGTGCACGGCACCGGCGGCCAGACCCGCGCCTTCATCCATATTCAGGATTCCGTTCGCTGCATCGAACTCGCACTGTCGAACCCGCCGGCCGGCGGCAGCCGCGTCGAGATATTCAATCAGATGACTGAGACGCATCGCGTGCGCGACCTTGCCGAGATGATCGCCAAAATGACCGGCTCCAAAATCGCCTGGCTGCCGAACCCGCGTAAGGAAGCGGCGGAGAACGACCTCGTCGTGCACAATGAGAAGTTCCTGGAGCTCGGGCTCGACCCGATCCGCCTTGCGGATGGGCTGCTTTCTGAGATCGTCGACGTCGCGAAGAAATTCGCCTATCGCGTCGATCGCTCGCGCGTGCCGGCCGTCGCCGCCTGGACCAGGGACATCGCTCCGCTGATCAATCACGATCCGGAGGGCACGCGGCTGAAATCCGTTTCGTGATGGCACAGACGACCGCTTCGGAGGGGCTCCGCCCCTCCTCACCGCCCTCTGCAGCCCGTGCCTTCGTGACGCTCGTCACCAATGCCGATTATGCACTCGGCGCGCGCGCGCTCGCCCGCTCAATCCGCCGCACGGAAACGACGGCAGACATCGTGGTGCTGCATACGGGCGGAGTGGACATTTCCGCGCTCTTGCCGCTCCGGAAATTCGGCTGCCGGCTGATCGAAACGGAACTCCTGCCGCTTTCCGACGAATTCAACGCGCGCCATGCGCGCCGAAATGTGCACGAGAAGGCGCCGTTCACGAAAGGCCGGAAGCCCGCCTTCCACTCGCCACTCGACAATTTCTGCAAGCTGCGGCTTTGGCAGCTCACCGAATACGAGTGCTGCGTCTTCATCGACGCCGACGCGCTCGTTCTGCGCAATATCGACAAGCTGTTTCTCTATCCGGAGTTTTCGGCAGCGCCGAATGTCTATGAGAACCTTGCGGATTTCCATCGGCTGAATTCCGGTGTCTTCGTCGCCGAGCCCTCGCTTGCGACATTCAAAAGCATGCTGACGGCCCTCGATGCGCCGGGCGCCTTCTGGCCGCGTACGGACCAGACCTTCCTGCAAGACTACTTCCCCGACTGGCATGGATTGCCAGTTACGATGAACATGCTGCAATATGTCTGGTTCAACCTGCCCGGACTTTGGGATTGGCGTTCGATCGCCATCCTTCACTATCAGTACGAAAAGCCGTGGGAAAAGGACCATCCGCGCGCAGACAGCCTGCGCCCACTGATCGAGCTCTGGCAAGCCTACCTCACCGGCGAGAGCATTCCCGACGCTGCAGCGCTTCAAAATCCCCCACGTGCCGGAACCGCATCGTGAGCCGCGTCCTCGTCTCCGGCGGCACCGGTTATGTCGGCCGCTTCATCGTCGAGCATCTGCTTGCAAGCGGTTACAAGGTGACGGTGGCCTGCCGATCGCGGCCAGCAGCAAGCTTCTTCTCCCGGCCGGTCGCCTATTTGCCGCTCTACCTCGATCCGGACCGCGACCAGATCGCCGCCTTCGACGATGTCTGTTATTTCGTCCACGCGGCCTTCGAGCATGTCGAGGGCAGGTATCGCGGCGGCGAAGGCGGAGACCCGGAGGGGTTCCGCCGCGCCAATCTCGACGGCTCGATTCGTCTCTTCGAGGAGGCGCGCAGTGCCGGCGTCCGTCGCTCAGTCTTTCTTTCCAGCCGCGCCGTCTATGGCAAAACCGCCTCACCCATCCTCGACGAGTCGACGACGCCCGAACCGGACACGCTCTACGGCGAGGTGAAACTCGCCGCCGAGAACGTGCTCGAATCGCTTGCAGGCCCGGCTTTCGTGACCGCGAGCCTGCGCGTGACCGGCGTCTATGGCCAGGCCGGATCCGTCCGACGCCACAAATGGAGCAGCCTTTTCGCCGATTATCTCGCCGGCGCGTCCGTGCCGCCCCGTATCGGCACCGAAGTCCATGGCGACGACGTCGCCCGGGCCGTGCGCCAGATGCTGGAAGCGGATCCGGCGAAAATCTCCGGCAAGGTCTTCAATGTTTCCGACGTCCTGACGGACACCCGCGAAATTCTGGCAATCTTTCAAGCAGCGACAGGCTGTCCCCATCCGTTGCCGCCGGCAGCCGATCCGAACGGTGTCAAGGTTATGACCACGGACAGACTGCGCACCCTTGGGTGGACCCCGGGCGGGCAGGAACGACTGGCGGTCACCATTGGGGGACTGGCGCGGGATCTCCTATAGAAGAAACTGGCAAGCGTGTCAGCCGCCGACGAATTTCCCTCGCCTCGCCGCAAACTGCGAGGCCCTTCTCTCCGCTTGCAGGGAGAAGGTGCCCGACAGGGATGAAGACGGTCTGCGGTCACCCAAGGTCGACCACAACGATCTCCGGCGGCACGCCAAAGCGGATCGGGGCGATGGAGCAGCCGAGACCGCCCGAGACGATCAGATTGCGATCATGCTCTACGATATGGCCATAGGCATAGCGGTCGCCGAAACGGGACGGTACGACCGGTGAATAGCCGGCAAGCCGCACCTGACCGCCATGGGTGTGCCCGGAGAGCGTCAGCGAGACGCGCGACGGCACGTCTGGAAAGATGTCGGGTTCGTGCGCCAGCAGGATCACCGGCGCCTTATCAGTGACCTGCGCAAGAGTCCCGCCGAGATCGTCGAGGCCGATCATGCGCCGCCGTTTCCAGATCTTGCCCGGGCGAAGCGCGAGTTGGTCTTCGAGCCCCGCCAGCCAGAAGCTGAAGCCGTCCTTCTCCAGGCGGATGGCGCGATTGCTGTGGACCTCGATACCGACGCGTGTCAGCGCCCGATGCGCGAAAGTGTCGCCGCCGCCGTTCTTCTGGGCGGTCCGGTCTTCCCACCAGTCGTGATTGCCCATCACCGCATGCACGCCGAGCGGCGCTTTGAGCGTCGAGAGCGCAGTCGACCACTCGCTCGCAGGAACGCGACGCGTGACAAAATTCATGCCCGAGGCATAGTCACCGAGAAGCAAGGTGACATCGCCGCGGAGGCTGTTGGCGCGCTTGCAGATCGAGACGATGCGCTCGGCCGACATCCAGGGTTCGCAGGCATGCAGATCGGCGAGTGCGACAAGACGCAGCTTGAGGCCCGGCGTCCAGCCGGGCGGAGTCATCTGGTAGCGGGCGATCGAGAGCCGCCCGAGCGGCTCGACGGCCAAGGCATAGCCGCCAAGCGTAGCGAAACTTGTGAACCCGCCGCCGACCAATTTCATGAAGCCGCGGCGGTTGATCATCTCAGTCGTCCTCGAGTGTCAGCCGGAATTGGGCCGCCTCTACATCCTTGGGCGGATTGAGGCCGAGATGCTTCCAGGCATTTGCCGTCAGAACGCGGCCACGCGGGCTGCGCTGGATGAAGCCCTGCTGGATGAGATAGGGCTCGATGATATCTTCGATTGCGTCGCGCGGCTCGGAAAGCCCGGCTGCGATTGTATCGATGCCGACCGGCCCGCCACCGAAATTCTGGGCGATCATCGCCAGATAGCGGCGGTCGAGCTGGTCGAGACCCACATTGTCGACCAGCAGGCGCGTCAGGGCCTCGTCGGCAAGCTCGCGCGTCACGGCGTCGGCGCGGGCGACCTCGGCGAAATCGCGCACGCGCCGCAGAAGGCGCCCGGCAATGCGCGGCGTGCCGCGCGCTCGTCGGGCGATTTCGCGCGCGCCTTCGTCGGTCATGCCGAGGCCCATAAGCCGCGCGCCGCGCCTGACGATCGATTCCAGCTCGTCGACGGTATAGAAATTGAGCCGCACGGGAATGCCGAAGCGGTCGCGCAAGGGCGTCGTCAGGAGCCCGAGGCGAGTCGTCGCAGCGACGAGGGTGAACTTGGAGAGGTCGATCTTCACCGAACGCGCCGCCGGCCCTTCCCCTATGATGAGATCGAGCTGGAAATCCTCCATTGCCGGATAGAGAATTTCCTCCACCGCCGGATTCAGGCGATGAATCTCGTCGATGAAGAGCACGTCGCGCTCCTCGAGATTTGTGAGAAGTGCCGCGAGATCGCCGGCCTTTGCGATCACCGGACCGGAGGTCGAGCGGAAATTGACGCCCAGTTCCTTCGCCATAATCTGCGCCAACGTCGTCTTGCCGAGACCGGGGGGACCGACGAAGAGAACGTGATCGAGCGCCTCGCCGCGATTGCGCGCCGCCTCGATGAAGATCTTGAGGTTGGCGCGAGCCTCGGCCTGGCCGGTGAACTCGTCGAGGGACTGCGGACGCAAAGTCGCGTCAACATCTTCACCTCGCTTTTCCGGCGCTATCAGGCGTGCGGCTTCATTCATTTCAAACTTCCATCTGCGGGCTGGGTCGCCTGGGCCATCCGACGGCGCGGGGCAGCTTTCAACCATAGTGCGAGCGCGGCCGCCGATCCAGTCCGATCACGCCCGCGAGCCTCATTCCGATGCGATTGCGGCCGCACAAAGGCTCATCGCGCCAGCTCCTTCAAGCCGAGCCGGATCAGCTTGGCACTGTCGCCGCCTTCCCCGCCATTCTTCAGGGCCGCGGCAACGGCATTTGCCGCCTGGTCGCGCGAATAGCCGAGATTGGTCAGCGCGGAGACCGCATCCGCGACCGGTGCCGAGGCGCCCCCCTCGCCGAGCTCCTGCTTGAAGCCGATCGAGGCCGACATCTCGCCGGCAAAGGCGGGCGCCTTGTTCTTGAGCTCGGTCACGATGCGCACGGCTACCTTCGGACCGACGCCGGGGGCGCGCGCAACCGAAGTCTTGTCCTGCAGCGCGACGGCATTGGCAAGTTCGCTTGGCGTCAGTGTCGAAAGCAGCGCCAGCGCCACCTTCGATCCCACTCCCTGGACCGTTTGCAGCAGGCGGAACCATTCGCGCTCGAGCGCCGTCAGGAAACCGAAAAGCCTCAATTGGTCCTCGCGCACATAGGTCTCGATGAAGAGCGCCGCCGCCTCCCCCGCCGATCCGAGCTTCGAAAGCGTGCGCGCCGAACAATGGGCGACATAGCCGACGCCATGCACATCGAGCACGACGTAATCCTCGCCGATCTCGTCGATGGTGCCCTTGAGTTTACCGATCATATGGCTCTCGTTGTCCTATTACGCCGTTACTTCCATCTGGGCCCCAGCCATTACCCCGCAAGCGCCGCCAGACGGCTGGTGATAGCCTGGCGGTTATGGGCGTGGCAGATCGCGATGGCAAGCGCGTCGGCAGCGTCGTTGCCCTTGAACTCGGCCTTCGGCATCAGCACCTTCAGCATCATGTGGATCTGCTGCTTCTCGCCATGGCCCACGCCGATCACCGCCTTCTTGACGGCGTTCGGCGCGTATTCGGCGACGCGCAGGCCCGCCCGCGCGGGAACCAGCATGGCGATGCCGCGCGCCTGGCCGAGCTTCAGGGTCGCGGTCGCATCCTTGTTGACAAAGGTCTGCTCGACTGCTGCTTCGTGCGGCTGGAAGCCGTGCACCACATCGGCGAGCCCGTCATGCAGCTCACAGAGGCGGGACGCGAGGTCTTTGTCGCCGTCCGACGTCACCGTGCCGGAAGCGACGAAGCGCAGCGAGTTGCCCAGCGTCTCGATTATGCCCCAGCCGGTGCGCCTCAGGCCCGGATCGATGCCGATAATGCGAATCGTAGTCTGCATGCCTCACCCTATGTCGGTCGATGAGACGCTGCCAGCGAAAAGTGAACAAAACAAAAACATCACACAGAAAGAGCGGGACATGGGCGAAAGCGGTCGGACGAACCTTGGATTGAGGAAACTTGAACCTACATTGCCATCGCTCGAATTCTTTTGAAGAAAAGGCATTGCCATGGCCCCCTTCTCCATCCTCGACCTGTCGCCGATCACCGAAGGCGGCAGCGTCGCGCAATCGCTCGAGAACTCCCGCCAGCTGGCAATCGCGGCCGAAGAGAACGGGTACAAGCGCTTTTGGCTGGCCGAGCATCACGGCATGAAGGGCATTGCCAGCGCGGCAACGTCGCTCGTCATTGCGCATGTCGCATCGGCGACGCGGACGATCCGAGTCGGATCGGGCGGCATCATGCTGCCCAACCATTCACCGTTGGTGATCGCCGAACAGTTCGGCACCCTGGCAGCGCTTTTTCCCGGCCGCATCGATCTCGGCCTTGGCCGCGCGCCGGGCACGGACATGCGTACCGCGCAGGCATTGCGGCGCAACATGGAGGCGAGCGCCAGCAATTTCCCCAACGATGTCGTCGAGCTTCGGGCACTGCTCGGTCCGGTCGCCGAGGACCAGAAGGTCATCGCCGTGCCCGGTGCCGATTCCAACGTGCCGGTCTGGCTGCTGGGCTCCAGCCATTTCAGTGCCCATCTTGCCGGCATGCTGGGGCTTCCCTTCGCCTTCGCCTCGCATTTCGCCCCGGACATGCTGCTCTCCGCGCTCGAGATCTATCGCGAACGCTTCACGCCCTCGCCCGAGCTCGACCGGCCGCATGTGATGGTCGGCATCATGGGCGTCGCTGCCGACACGGATGAGGAGGCAAACTATCTCTTCACCTCGATGCAGCAGTCCTTCGCAGCGCTCCGCCGCAACGCCCGCGGCCGCTTTCCGCCTCCGGTGAAGTCGATGGATGGCCTGTGGAGCCCGGATGAGAAGACCTTCGTGGATCACGCCATGGCCTATGCGGCGGTCGGCGGTCCCGAGACCGTCCGCCGGAAGATCGCATCCTTCCTCGATCTCACCAAGGCCGACGAACTGATCATCTCCATGCCGATCTTCGACATGGATGCGCGGCTTCGCTCGCTGAGGCTCTTCGCCGAGGTGAAGCGGAGCCTTGCCGCCAGTTAAACGGCGGCGCTGCTTGCAGCTCCGATCCTGGCGCGGAACATGTCCGTTCCCTGGACGATCCGGTCGATGACGGCCTCGAGCGCCCAGTATCTCTCGTGGAGGTCATAGGGCACGGCGCGGCTGGACGTATCGGCAAAGGTGCCGAGCCGCTTGTGGTAAAGCTTTGCGAGCTTCGGATAACCCATCGGTTCCGTCTGCGCCGAAAGTACCAGGAAAACCGCGAGTTCGTCGGCGAGCTCGGGATATTCCGCCCCATGATCCTGCAGCCAGCGGTACAGATCCGGGTGGAAATTGTTCATCACTCCGCAGAAGCCGGCGCCGGTCACCTGCATGGCCGCATAGGCGATCGCGGCATTGGCGTTACAGATGAGGAATGGCGTATTTTCGGCGATTGTCGCCCTGCGCTTGACGGTATCGAGATCGCAGGAGACATCCTTCAGCAGGATGAAGCGGCCCGACTGCGCGCAGAAATCGATCTCATCATCGGTGAGAAGCCGGCGATAGGGCGCCGGACATTCATAGAGGCCGAGCGGCACGTCCTTCGGCAGGGCTGCGAGCAACGCATCGAACGACGCGCGCACCTCCGCCGCACCGGCCGTCTCCGGGGCCAGCCGGTTCGACACGAGGATCACCGCATCCGCGCCGGTATCGGCAATGGCCATAAGCTCGGTGATCTGATCATCGAGGCTTTCGGAAATGTGCCCGGAGGACACCACCGGAATGCGGCCGGCAACCTTTTCGACGGTGAAGCGTGAGAGATCCACGCGCTCTTCGAGCGACAGAAACCGCATTTCGGAGGACTGGCAGACCGCGAAAAGCGCCTCCGAACCATTGGCGATGTACCACTCGATCAAGGCCTCATAGCCGCCCCAATCAATTTTTCCGTCAGGGCCGAAAGGCGTGATCATGACGGGAATGATTCCGGCGATGCGTTTGCTCACTTGAGACTCCATGGGTGTGGCTCAGCCGGCATAGCCCAGAAGGCGAGGCAGCCAGAGAATAATGTCGGGAAACAGGATCATCATGATGAGCGCGAGGATGAGCGCCGCGACGAAAGCCCAGATTTCGCGGATGATCTCGGCAAGCGGAATTCTTGTCGTCGCATTGATGACGAAAAGCAGGATTCCGTAGGGCGGCGTGACGAGCCCGATCATCGTGTTCACCACCGCGACCACGCCGAAATAGACGAGGTCGATGCCGAGTTCCCGGCAGGTGGGAATGAACAGCGGAATGATGACGAGGATGATGGTCGAGGCGTCGAGCACGCAGCCGAGGGCAAGCAGCAGCAGATTGATGCCGAGCATGAAGGCAAGCGGCGACACGTTGATGCCGGCGAGCGACTGGGCGATCGTCGTGCCGATATTCTCCGACGCCACGATATAGTTCAGCACCAGGGCGCCGCCGATCACCAGCCCCACGGAGGCGGACGGGCGGGCGCTGTCCACGAGCACCTCGTAGAAGGCCTTCAGCGTCAGCGAACGGTAGAACACGGTCGCCAACAGCAGCGCATAGGCGGCGGCTATCGCCGCAGCTTCCGTGGGCGTGGCGATACCGCCATAGATGCCATAAAGCAGGATCGCCGGCATCAAAAGAACCGGGAAGGCCTGGAGGGTGAGGCGCGGAACTTCGCGCAAGGGCACCGTTTCGTCGGCAGCGATGCCGCGCCGGTGTGCGTAGAGGATGTTCATGCCCATCAGCACTGCGCCCATCGTGAGCCCGGGCGTAACGCCGCCGAGGAAGAGGTAACCGACGGACGTGTTGGATACGAGCGCATAAAGAACCATCGGGATCGACGGGGGAATGATCGGGCCGATGGTGGCGGAGGCCGCCGTCAGCGCTGCTGCATAGCCGCGCGAATAGTGACCGCTCTTCCTCATCATCTCGGTGACGATGCGCCCGACACCCGCCGCATCGGCGACCGCCGACCCCGACATGCCGGAGAAGATGATCGACGAGACGACGTTCACATGACCGAGCCCGCCGCGAAACCGCCCGACGGTCGCCACGCAGAACTTCAGGAGCCGCTCGGAGATCGTCCCTGCATTCATGATGTTGGCGGCTACAATGAAAAGCGGCACCGCGAGCAGGACGAAACTGTCGTAGAGGCCGGAGGCCATCTGTTCGCCGGCGATCGCCACGTCCTGGCCCTTCACCGTAAGATAGACGATGGAGCCGACCAGGATGGAATAGGCGACGGGTGTGCCGATGGCGGCAAGCACGAGAATGACGAGGAGGCAGAGGGAAAGGGCAACGCTCACGACCGGACCTCGTCATGTTCGGGCGCATCATCGCCTGCGACCCCTTCCTTCAATATCCGGAAAAGCCTCCACGCATAGGCAGCGATGACGGCGACGAGAAACACGGCATAGATGACATACACGTCACGCATGGGCACACGCAGGGTCGGGCTTCTCTTGATGCGGAGGAAATCGATCCAGTCCCAGGTGGGCAACAGCGACCAGGCGAGGCCCGCGACGATCGCCAAAGCCGAGATCGCGGCCATGGCACGCCGCGGTCCGCGCGAAGCCGAACGGTAGAGGAGATCGAAGGTTATGTGGTCCTCGTTGCGCACGAAGAAGGCGCAGCCGAAGAACACGATCCACACCCACAGGATCAGGCAGAGCTCCAGCGTCCAGCCGAAAGCCTGGTCCATGACGTAGCGGGAGAGTATCTGCAGCAGGAAGGTGGCAAAAAGGGCCAGCATCATCAGCGCGCCGACGGCTTCCGCCCCTTTTCGCAATCCCTTGAAAAGGCCGGTCATTGGATCTCCCAAGCATTTGTTACTGCATCTCTCCTCAAATCGACATCGATCTGAAGGCAAAGACATGCGGAATTTCAAAGTGCTCCAGCGGCCCTTACGCGTCTGGCAAGACGCGCGGCGCTGTAGTCGGGCGGATTCACCGGACACCGCACGAATGCGGCAGATTCAGCAGATAGAGCGGCCGCCGCACCCGCAATACACGCCGGATGCGGCGCCGATCCCGTCAGCCCGCGAGCGCGTTGATCTTGTCCAGCATGCCGTCAGGCCATGCGGCGGCGAATTCGCTCTCGAGGAACATCTTCTGCACGTGGTCCCGGAAGGCCGCGATATCCGGCTCGTAAATCTCGAGCCCCTTCTCCTTCAGGAAGGCGACGAGTTCGTCTTCCTTCTTGAGCTGGTTCTGGCGGCCGAATTCCGCGGCGTCGTCGGCGGCCTTTTGCAGCGCCGCTTGCTGCTCCTCGGAGAAGCCGTCGAATGTTTTCTTGGAAATCGCCAGGTAATTGAGGTCGACCAGATGCGAGGTCATGCAAATCTGTTTGGTGACTTCGTAGAACTTCGCGTCCACCACCGTCGGCAGCGGATTGTCCTGCCCGTCGATCGCGCCCGTCTGGAGTCCTGTATAGATTTCGGTGAAGGCCATCGGCACCGGATTGGCGCCGAGCGCCTTTCCGAGGAACTGCCAGGCATCGGTCCCGGGCATGCGCAGGGTCACGCCCTTGAGATCCGCGGGCGTCGTCACGGTGAGTTCGTCCTTGGACTTGCGCAGATTGAGCTGGCGACGACCGAGATACATGACCGTCAGCAGTTTGACGCCGAGCTCGTCCTCGACCTTTTGCTTCAGCGGATCCATCAGCGGGTCGTTGAAGACCTTAACCTGATGCGCCGCGTCCTTGTGCACGTAGCCGGCCGAAAAGATTGAGAATTCCGGCAGGAACACGGCGAGTTCCTGTGCCGAGGTGATCGCCATCTCCAGATTGCCGCGGGCAATCGCCTCGAGTTCGGTGCCCTGCTTGAACAGCGTCGCGTTCCAGTGCGGCTCGAAGGTAGCGAAATCGGCAATGCCCGGCGCGAATTTCTCCATCAGCGCGACGGAGCGCTGATCGGTATCGGATGCAGGTGTCGAGAGCCGGAGGACCGGCTTGTCCGCGGCAAGAACCGTCCGCGAGATCAACGGCAAGGCGGCGGCCGCCGCCGACATGGCAAGCACGGAACGGCGCGTGAATTTCGTCTTCATATTTTCCTCCCATTCGAAACGTCGGGTCCCCTGACCTCTGCCGGCGGCACCCGAGGGCCGAGAAGCCGGCATTCGTTTTGTACGGTCTCGAGCCGCCTCTCCTCCCGCGGCCGGAACGAGCTCATAGGATAACCATAATTTCGCGGATGACAAGTGACTAACATGTCAGTAGTATGTCGACATCGAACCGGTGAAACGATGAGCGACGCAGTGCTTCACGCTGACGATCTCAATCAGCAGGGCGGACAACGGCCTCCCGGCCACGCGCCCTTGCGTCAGGCGGCCTATGATCGCATCGAAGACCTGCTGAACGAAGGCGTTCTCAAACCCGGGCAGGTGGTTTCGCAGCGCGAACTCGTCGAGAAGACGGGGGCGACCCTCGGTGCCGTTCGCGAGACGATCCCGCGCCTCGAGGCCGAAGGCCTGCTCCAGACGCTTCCCAAGCGCGGCCTGATGGTGCCGAGCCTCGACATCGCCTTCGTGCGCGATGCCTATCAGTTGCGTGCGATGATCGAGATGAGCGCGGTGCCCCACGCGCTCAAATTCCTGCAGGCCGAAGAGATCGACGCCTGGATTGCGGCGCATCAGGAGGCGCGCACGAGCCTAGATTGCGCGGCCGACCCCGACCTGTCGAGCCGGTTGCAGAGGCTGGACTGGGCCATGCATGCCCGGCTGGTCGGCATGATGGGGAATGCCCTGATCGATAATGTCTACCGGGTGACGGCGATCAAGATACGCATGGCGGTGCAGTCGCGCATCCGGGTGACGCCTTCCAACGCCTTACGCGTGATCGGGGAACATCTGGCGTTTCTCGAAGCCATGCGGGACGGCAGGGAGACCGACGCGATTGCGGCCCTGAAGAAGCACATCGACAATTCGCTGACGCTTGCCCTCGGAGGCAGCCTCTGAAAAGCAAAAGACCCGCATTGCGACGGCAATGCGGGGTCCGTTCATGCCGCAGATCGGGGGATCAGGCCGAAAGCTTCTCCAGCACCTCGTCGGAGACTTCGAAGTTCGAATAGACATTCTGGACGTCGTCATCGTCTTCGAGGTTGTCGATCAGCTTCATCAGCGACTGTGCCTTTTCCTCGTCTACCGGCACGGTATTCTGCGGCTTCCAGATCGCCTTGACAGTTTCGGCTTCGCCGAGCGCGCCTTCAAGCGCCTTCGAGACCTCGCCGATATCCTCGAAACCGCAAATGACGGTGTGGCCGTCCTCGTCCGTGGTGACATCGTCGGCGCCGGCTTCGATCGCGGCTTCCATCACGGCGTCGGCGTCGCCGGCGTCGAGCTTGTAGGTGATCTCGCCGACCCGGTCGAAGGAGAAGGAGACCGAACCGGTTTCGCCGAGTGCGCCGCCGGCCTTGGTGAAGATAGAGCGGACATTGGAGGCGGTGCGGTTGCGGTTGTCGGTCAGCGCTTCGACGATGACTGCGACGCCGCCCGGTCCGTAGCCTTCGTAGCGGACTTCCTCGTAGTTCTCCGCATCGCCGCCGGCAGCCTTCTTGATCGCACGCTCGATGTTGTCCTTCGGCATCGACTGCGCCTTGGCGTTCTGGATCGCCAGCCTGAGGCGCGGGTTCATGCCCGGGTCGGGCAGGCCGGTCTTCGCGGCGACGGTGATTTCGCGCGCCAGCTTGGAAAACATTTTCGAGCGCACCGCATCCTGACGGCCCTTGCGGTGCATGATGTTCTTGAACTGTGAATGGCCAGCCATGGCACCCTCTGCATGCAATAATTTCGTTGGAATGGGCGCCTTATAGTTTCATTGCCACGTCCCGTCCAGCAGGTGGTGCCGTCTTTTCAGGAAGCAAAATGGCGCGATCTTTCCGGGATCTTCGCTGCGTTCTGCAAGAAGGAAAGGTCATACCCCCTGCAGGACATAGATCAGCGGCTTCTTGGGAAGCGAGCGCAGGGAGACCCTCACGCTGTCTCCGGCGGCATAGCTCTTGTCGTAATCGTCGCCGAACATCGCCAGGAAATCGTTGACCAACGGCCTCCGGTGCATCGGCAGGATCAAGGCCGACCGCAGCCGGGTGACGACCCGGCTCATGCTTTCCGCGCCCATGGTCAAGCCGCCATCGACCGGCACCATCAGCACATCGAGCCGGCCGATCGCGCGATAATGGCTATCGTCGAGTTCGTAATGCAGGTGTCCGAGATGGCCGATGCAGAGGCCGGCCACCTCGAAGATGAAGATCGAATTGCCGTTCGGCTCCATGCCGCCGAAGCCGGAGCGAATGTCGGTCGGGACGTTGCGGATATAGGCGTCGCCGACGACGAGGTCGTGATCGGCCGGCTCGCCGTTTTCGCCCCAGCCGTGCAGCACATGGGGGATCGCCGGATCCGGCGTCAGCGTGTAGTGGCTCGAATGGGCCCTGTTCATCGTCACGACCGTCGGCGGCAATGCCGTACGGAACCAGCCGTTATAGTCGGTGGCGATCGAGATGCCGCCAGGCGTTTCGATGAGGAAGGTCGAGTGGCCGAGAAAGGTGATGCTCACCTCCCCCTCCGTCGCCGCGGCGGGAATGGCCGGCGGCGCCGCAAAGCCGACGAAGATCGCCGCCGGTGTCGCCTGCGCGATTGCCTGGCACTGGCTGACGGGCGCCTGCGATTCTTGCGCAGCGGCCCGCTCGGACCAGAAAACATGGACGAGCCATATGGCGGCGAGAACATAGGCAAAGTATCGCAGCAGCATCCTTCACCTCACACGTCTTCAGCGCAACGCAGGATCGTTCAAGGCGCTTGCGGCGTCCAGCGCCTGGAGGCCGCCGGCCGCTCACAATTGCGTCATTGCGGTTGCGTCCTACCAAGCTGGAACGCCGGCTTCATTCCCCAGGTGCCGGCGCCGGCGCCGCCGAGGGCGCGCGCTTCCTGCGCATCGACCGCAGCGCCACATAAAAGACCGGCGTCAGGAACAGGCCGAGGAAGGTGACGCCGAGCATGCCGGAAAAGACCGCGGTTCCGAGCGACTGGCGCATCTCCGCGCCGGGCCCGGTCGCGATCACCAGCGGCACGACGCCGAGAATGAATGCAAAGGCCGTCATCAGGATCGGGCGCAATCTCAGCCGGCTCGCCTCGATCGCCGCCTCGATCGGCGTGAGACCCTCCTCCTCGCCCTGGCGCGCGAATTCGACGATGAGGATTGCGTTCTTGGCGGCAAGGCCGATAAGCACGATGAGGCCGATCTGCGTCAGCACATTATTGTCCATGCCACGAAGCGAGACTCCGACGAGAGCGGCGAGAACAGCGAGCGGCACGATCAGGATGATCGCCAGCGGCAGGACCCAGCTCTCATATTGCGCCGCGAGCGCCAGAAAGACGAAAATCACCGAGAGCGCGAAGATGAAGACGGCCGTGTTGCCGGTCTGTCGCTCCTGGAAGGCAAGCTCGGTCCATTCGAAGGTCGTGCCCTGCGGCAGGATCTCAGCTGCAAGCGCCTCCATCTTGTCGAGCGCGGCACCGGTCGAGACACCCGGCGCCGGGTTGCCCTGGACCGGCACGGATACATACATGTTGTAGCGCTGGACGAGAGCGGGCCCGCTTGTGTCGCGGATCTCGACCAGTGTTCCGAGCGGAACCAGCGCGCCGGAGGCGGAGCGCACCTTGAGTGCCAGGATGTCGTCCCGCTCCATGCGGTATTGCTGATCGGCCTGGGCACGGACCTGGTAGACCCGGCCGAAGGCGTTGAAATCGTTCACATAGGATGCGCCCAGATTGATCGACAGCGTTTCGAAGATGTTGGGAATCGGCACGTTCAGCGCCCGCGCCTTGTCACGGTCGATCGCCAGGAAGAATTGCGGGCTCGAGGCGGAGAAGGTGGTGAAGACGCCTGTCAGGCCCTCGGTCTGGCTGGCGGCCCCCATCATCTGATAGGCAAGAGCCAGTGCGCGCCGCATGTCGGCGTTCTGGCGGTCCATGATCTGCATTTTGAAGCCGCCGGAATTGCCGATGCCGCGCACGGACGGCGGCGGCACGGCGATGATGAAGGCCTCCTGTACGCTTTGCATCGCGCCGAAGATCTGGCCGATGACCCGGTCGGCACTTTGCCCATGTTCGAGCCGCTCCTCAAAGCTTTCGAACGGCGTGAAGATCACGCCGGAATTGCTGGCGTTCGTGAAGGTCGATCCATTGAAGCCGGCAAAGGCCACTGCGTCCCTGACGCCCGGCACGTCCCGTATCATCGCCGACGCACGCTGGACAACGGCGTCGGTTCGCTCGAGCGAGGCACCCTCGGGGAGCTGGATGACGACGATGGCATAGCCTTGGTCCATCGTCGGGATGAATCCGCGCGGCACGACCTGCGCCATGTACCAGGTGGCGCCGAGCAGGCCGACGAAGACCAAGAGCACAGCGGCAATCGCGAGCCCTGTCCCGACCAGCCGGCGCACCACCCAGGCATAGCCGTCCGCCATACGGTCGAAACCGGTATTGAAGCCATCGGCGAGCCTTCGACCGAAGCGGCTCAGCGGATTGCGGCTTTCCTGCGCCTGATCGTCATGGGGGCGCAGGAGAATGGCCGCAAGCGCCGGCGACAAGGTCAGCGAATTGAACGCCGAGATCACGGTCGCAACAGCGATCGTGACGGCGAACTGCAGGTAGAACTGGCCGGAAATGCCGGGGATGAAGGCGGTCGGCACGAAGACCGCGGTTAGTACCAGCGAGATCGCGATGACGGCCGCACCCACCTCGTCCATCGTAACATGGGCTGCCTCGCGCGGCGTCATGCCCCGCGCGAGATTCCGCTCGACATTCTCGACCACGACGATCGCATCGTCGACCACGATGCCGATTGCCAGCACCAGGCCGAAAAGCGTCAGCATGTTCAGCGAAAAGCCGAAGGCGAAAAGCACGGCGAAGGTGCCGATCAGCGAAACGGGAATGGCGACGATCGGAATGATCGCCGTGCGCCAGGACTGGAGGAAGACGACAACCACCAAGGCGACGAGAACCACCGCCTCGCCGATTGTCTTGTAGACCTCGTCGATCGATTCCGAGATGAACTCCGTCGGGTTGTAGATGATCCGGTATTCCAGTCCCTCTGGAAAGTCCCGTGAAAGATCCGCCATCGTCGCCTGAATCGCGTCCGCCGCGGCCAGCGCATTGGTGCCTGGACGCGAGAAGATCCCGAGTGCGACGGCGGGGCTGCCGTTCAGGTAGCTGTTGGTGACGTATTCGCGCGCGCCGAGTTCGACGCGTGCAACGTCCTGCAACTGCACCAGCCTGCCGTCCTCCGTCGCCTTGACGATCACATAGCGGAACTGGCGGGCGTCGCTGAAGCGGCCGTCCGTCGTCACCGTATATTGGAAGGCGGCGTCGCCCGACATCGGCGGGCCGCCGATCGCGCCGCCCGAGACCTGCACGTTCTGCTGGCGCAGCGCCTCGACGACATCGCCTGCGGTCATGCCGTAGGCCGAGAGCTTCTGCGGGTCGAGCCAGACGCGCAGTGCATATTCGCGCTCACCGAAGAGCGTGACGTCGCCCACCCCGTCCAGCCGCACTAGCAAGTCGCGAATGCGCGTGCGCGCGTAGTTGGAGACATAGAGCTGGTCGTAGCGGTCGTTCGGCGACAGCAGGTGGACCACCATCATCAGGTCCGGCGAGCTCTTTGAGGTGGTGACGCCGATGCGCCGCACGTCCTCGGGCAATCGCGGTTCGGCAATGGCGACGCGGTTCTGCACCAGCACCTGCGCCTGATCGAGATCCGCGCCGAGCTTGAAGGTGATCGTCAGCGCCATCGAGCCGTCCGCCGTCGAATAGGACGACATGTAGAGCATGTCCTCGACGCCGTTGATCTGCTGCTCGAGCGGTGTCGCGACCGTATTGGCGACGGTCTCAGCATCCGCCCCGGGATAGGAGGCCCTGACGACGATGGTGGGCGGTGCGATTTCCGGATATTGTGCGACCGGAAGCTGGAAATACGCGATGCCGCCGACGATCAGAAGCACAATCGACAGCACCGAGGCGAAGATCGGCCGGTCGACGAAGAAGTGCGCTAATCTCATTGCTGAGCCTCCGCCGATTGCGCCGACTCCTGCGGCAGCTCGATGAGCTCCGGCTTCACCTTGACCCCGGGGCGCACCCGCATGAGCCCGTTGACCACGATCGTTTCGTTACCCGTCATGCCGCTGCGGATGACGCGGTAGCCGTGCAGCCGCGGACCAAGGCGCACCGGCTTTGTGGTGACGCTACCGTCCTCGCCGACGACATAGACGACCCTTTCGTTCTGGTCGGCGGCGATCGCTTCATCCGGGATGAGGATCGCCTGATAGGTGTCGGAACCCTCGACCTCCACGCGTCCGAACAGGCCCGGCTGGAGAATGAGACTCGGGTTGGAGAACCGCGCGCGCAGGCGCATAGTGCCCGTCTGGTTGTCCACCCGGTTTTCCGAGAAGTCGAGGTTGCCTTCGAAGGGCGCCTCGTTGGCGTCTGCGATCGTCACCAGGACCGAGAGCGATCCGGCCCCCTCCTGCAGCGCACTGCCCCGCTCGCGGGCGGTGCGGGCATAGGCCAGCACCCGGCGCTCGTCGACGTCGAAATAAAAATCGATCGGATCGAGCGAGACTATGGTCGTCAGCACCGTCTGATCCGCCTGAACGAGATTGCCCGGCGAAAGCAGCCGCCGGTCGACGCGGCCGGTGATGGGCGCGGTGATCGTCGTATATTCCAGATCGAGCCGGGCCCGATCCACTGCGGCCTGTGCTCCGCGGACATTGGCCTGCGCAGCGAGCAGCGCGCGGCGGTCATCGTCAAGCTTGGAGACAGAGAGCGTGCCGGTGCCGGCAAGCGATTCCGTCCGTTTGAACTGGGCTTCGGCGTAGGCGAGCGTCGACTCCGCCGAGGTGAGCGTCGCCTCCGCCTGCGAAAGCGCCATGGTGAACGGGCGCTGGTCGATCATGAAGAGCTTGTCGCCCTGCTTCACCATCGCACCGTCGGTGAAGAAAACCCGATCGAGATAGCCGCCGACGCGAGAGCGGACCGAAACCTCGTCGACCGCCTCGAAGCGGCCGATGAACTCGTCCGCGTCGATGACGTCGCGCACCACGGGCTTGGCGACCGTCACCGTCGGCAGTTGCGCATCTTGCGCGCCTGCGGATCCCGCGATGAGAAAGGAGATGGAAAGGCCGACGATCGCCGGCAGGCGCCATTTTCGCAACATGACCGCTCTCCAGACACTTGACCATCAAGTCGCCCGGCGGGGTTAAATCGGTTGCCGTGGCGACATTTCGGACCCGTGGCATTCACCACCGGCGGTACCAGAGCAACCGTACAACTGCCTGCGGCTTCAAACCGCTCTCGGCCCTGGCTTTTCGATCTACATGGAAACTTGCGAACAGCGGCCGCTCTGAACGGCTCTGATTTTGGGAGCTAACCTGCCACTATTCGCAATGACTGTCACTTGGAAAAAGCCAACCGACAGGAGACGGCGCGCAGTTGCCAAGCGCCTGTCCGACGGGAGGGGCCACGCGAAACAGTTGAATATCAACCGGATGCCGCGCGGACTCGTGTCCTATAACCAGAACTCGGGAATCGTCTCGCCGAGCCTCGGCCCCAGCCTCAGCGGTGCAATCTTTTCGGCGAGGCCCGTGCGGTCGGAAATCTCGATACCGACGCCGCAGATGGTGGCGGGACCGGAGGCCGCCTCGAAGCGGCCCTTGGGCATCTTCGAGATGAAGCGATTGAGCGGCTCCTCCTTATCCATGCCGAGCGAGGAATCGTAGTCGCCGCACATGCCGGCATCGCTGATATAGCCGGTGCCGCCATTGAGTATCTGATGGTCGGCGGTCGGCACATGGGTGTGCGTGCCGACGACGAGGCTGGCGCGACCGTCGACGAAGTGGCCGAAACATTGTTTCTCACTCGTCGCTTCGGCGTGGAAATCAAAAACGACGGCATCGGCCTGCTCGCCGAGCGGGCAAGCCTCGAGGATCGCCTCGGCGCAAGTGAAGGGGTCGTCTAGTTCAGGATGCATGAACACCCGGCCCATTACATTGGCGACGAGCACGCGGGCACCGTTGCGGGCGAAATAGAGATTGGAGCCACGTCCGGGCGTGCCGGCCGGGTAGTTCGCCGGGCGCAGGAACTGGTCATGCCGCTCGCAGAAAACCACCGCCTCCTTCTGGTCCCAGACATGGTTGCCGGTCGTCACCACATCGGCGCCGGCATTGATCGTCTCCAGGAAGATCTCCTCGGTGATACCGAAACCGCCGGCGGCGTTCTCGCCATTGACGACCACGAAATCGAGTTTCAGGTCGCCGATCAGCCCCGGGAGGCGCTCCCAGACCGCCGTGCGGCCCGTCTTGCCTACCAGATCTCCCAGAAACAGAAGTCGCATTGCCGTTCAATCCCGCTCAAAAATGCCGGAAACCGCTTTCCGTGAGCACGGCGTCCAGCGCCACGTCATGCGGTTCAGCCGGCACTGATGCCACTTCCTGGCAGTCGAATGCAATCCCGATCAGCCGCGGCATGTGACCTTTGCCGCGCAAACGGTCGATTGCCCGGTCGTAGTAGCCGGCGCCGTAACCGATCCGATGGCCGGTCGCATCGAAAGCGGAAAGCGGCACCAGCATGATATCCGGATCGATTTCCGGCGCATCCGGGCCGGGCCCGGTCGTGCCGAACCCGGTTTCGACCACCGCGACACCATCGACGAGCTCACGGAAGACGATCGTCTTCTTGTCCAGGATGACCGGCAGGCACAGCCGGGCGCCGCGGTCCCTGAGCCGGACCATCAACGGACGGATGTCGGCCTCCGAGCGGATCGGCCAGAACCCCGAGACCACATGGCCGGGATCGAGCGCGATGACCTCGGCCGCGTGATCGGCCATGGCAAGGCTCGCCTCGATGCGAACCTCCGCCGGCATCGCGTCACGCAGGGCGAGACGCTCATTCCTCAGCGCGGCCTTCAAGTCCTTTGGCGACATCGAGCGCCCCCTCCATGGCATGTCCGATCCTGCAACCGAGTAGCGCAAGCCGCCCCCGGCTGGAACCATGTCGCCGTCGCTTTTGCAACATTTCGCGACAAAGCTCCACCCTTCCCGTCTCGACACGAGCTCGGGAGTTGCGGCCAGAGGACGTTGCGGGCCGCCTCGGATGCGAGAAATGGGCGGTTCAAGCCGTTGCCGGGCAAAATTGGCACGTCGGTCGAAACTGACATCCCGCTCGAACGCATCGACGAGGCGCTTCAGGACGTGATGCGGGGTTCGAGGCGCGCAATCCTGCGGAAGCCATGTGCGCGACGTCCGGCTCGGGCTGATCTCATAGCATCCAATGGGTCTGACGAAGCGGCTGCTGGACGCAGCCGCCCCCATGAAGCGCGTCCGCGATACCGGCTTCTGCGGTGAGGCGAGGGTCACGCCGGCGGAGAAGGAGAGCCCATTCGGCCCGTATCGCAAACCGGAGGCGCCAACGCCAAAGCGCGCCCTCGAGTGGTGTCGAACGGCGGACGTTGCGAAATGCTGGGGCAACCAGGACACCCATGGCGATCACCTCTGATGATTGCGGCGCCCTCATTTTCGACTGCGCATTGACATGCGGCAAACGAATTGCGAACATGCCTGTCATCAATTTTCCTAATGGTGAACCGGGTGTCGATCCCCCTTGACAGCGAATTGCTCAGGACCTTTCTGGCAGTCGCCGAGGCCGGCAATCTCACGCGGGCTGCCGATACGGTCCGGCGTACGCAATCCGCCGTCAGCATGCAGGTCAAGAGGCTGGAGGAACTGATTGGTCTGCCGCTGTTCGAGCGTCATTCCCGCGGCGTGGTGCCGACGGCGCATGGCCGGCGCCTCGTCGACAACGCACGGCGGATCGTTTCGCTGCTTGACGATACGGCGGCGGCGATGCGGCAGCCGGCCCTCGGAGGCTCGGTCCGGATCGGGATCTCGGAGGAATATATCAACTCCGCACTGCCGAGGGCGCTCGGCGCCTTTGCGGCCATCCATCCCGACGTCGAGATAACCGTGCACCAGGGAACCTCGATGTCCAATCTGGCGGCGCTCGAAGCCGGCGAGATCGACATTGCCGTCGTGTTCGAGCCGGGCGGTAGGAGCCGAAACGAAGTGCTCATGATCGATCCCACGGTCTGGGTGACCTCCGACCAGCACGCAACCCATGAACGCCAACCACTGCCGATCGCAACCTATACTTATATCGAAGGCGGGTGGTGCGATGATCTTGCCATGCGGAACCTGAAGCAACGCCGAATAGAGAGCCGCATTGCCTTCGTAAGCCGCACGACCAGCGGCCTGATTGCGGCCGTCCTATCGGGACTGGCCGTAGCGCCGCTGTCGCGCAGCGTCATTCCGCCCGATTGCCGCGAGCTCACCGAGACTGACGGCTTCGGCATCATCGACCTGTCCAAGGTCGTGCTACGGACAAGGACGGACAAGCGATCGCAAGCGGTCGATGCGATGTCAGACGCTCTTCGCCGCGCCTTTCGGGGACCGAACGAAGCTGAAAGAGAAGTTGTGCGATCCACGACGACCGATGGATAGTTTACGATCCCGGGTACCTACTAGGTAGGTGGGCGCCGTATGTCCGAACCCACGGGTCCGGCCAGGGACAGCTCCCTTGAGATCGTGTATGGCCCCGGGGATTGTGGTTCCTGTCGGGAAGCGCAGACCGCGCGGCAGATATAGAACGTCTTCGGCGCTTTCGCCAGAGCGGGATTTGCGAATGCCGCTGAATTTGATCCGGAAGCCGAGCTTCCGCGCGCCGGCGCACCAATATCAGTTGGCGGACGTCGGGCGGCCGTTGAGCCTGGCTACGACGGCGTGGATCTGCGCCGTCACCTCCCCGAGAGCCGCTGCGACCGCTTCCTCATTGCGCATCTGGTCGGAAACTTGCGTCTCGCGGCTCGTCTTGAGGCTCTCGACCTCGGCCTCGAGGGTATTCAGCCGCCGGTCGACCTCGCTCAGTTCGTCCATCACCATGATGCCCGCCATGACCGTCAGCCTGAGATCGCCGATCTCGCCGAACTGCCCCCGGAGATGGCCGACATATCGATCGAACCTGGCGGCGAGTTCGCTCAAATGGTCCTCCTGCCCCTCCTCGCAGGCCATCCGGTAAGCCTTGCCGTCGATCGTCACCGTCACCTGTGCCATGCTTCAAGAACCTCAGCGATCCAGCACTGCCCGAATGGTCTCCATTGCCGTGACCAGCCGGCGGGAAACCTCGCGATTGACTTCTTCCAGGCGGTTGGCCCGGAATTGCGACTGGTCGAGCTCCTGCGCCAGACGCGACCGGTCCGTATTGACCCGCCGCACTTCGTCCTCGAACTCGCCCACGTCCCTTTCCTTGTCAAAACGGCCGTCCAGCGCGATCTCAAGAGATTGGACTGCGTTCTGCAACTCCTCGATCGCTGCCTTTACCGTCTTTGCCGGCATCCTTCCGAAACCTCACGAGCGCGGGATGGGAGACTGTGGACCGCCTCCTCATGCCTTGAACCAGGTGGCAGAGCTCCGTATGTCCGTCGGAACATGATCGGCAAACAGCCCTGCGCTCCGAATCGCCGGCGCAACCGACCGTATCGGAACATCCTTTTTAAACCCATTCCCCAACTCTCAACAATGCCGGGCGGAGCAATTGCTCGAGGCAAGCTGTGGATGGCCGAATCGGACCTGGAAAGTCGCCTCCTGAGACCGCATCGCCACGCGCGGAACGGGGCGCAAAAGTTCGCCGCCATCCCGTCGCGGAAGGCCTGAATTTGTTGACTCGCGCGGCGCACCTGCTATGTGTCGGGCCGCTTCTCATACGGTCTTTGGAGGATTAGAGACCGTCCCTGACCACCGAACCAAACGGAACAGTCATGATCTCTCGCGAAAAACACGACCGGATGGCGAATGCAATCCGTTTCCTCTCCATGGACGCCGTCGAGAAGGCAAATTCCGGCCACCCCGGCCTTCCCATGGGTGCTGCCGACATAGCAACGGTTCTCTTCACCCGTTATCTGAGCTTCGACCCGAAGCAGCCCAATTGGCCCAATCGCGATCGCTTCGTTCTGTCGGCCGGTCACGGTTCGATGCTGCTCTATTCGCTGCTCTATCTGACCGGTTACGAAGACATCACCATTGACGAGATCAAGAATTTCCGCCAGCTCGGCTCGCGGACGGCCGGCCATCCGGAATATGGCCACGCAGCCGGAATCGAGACGACGACCGGCCCACTCGGCCAGGGGCTGGCCAATTCCGTCGGCATGGCGATCGCCGAACGGAAGCTGCGCGATGAATTCGGAGCCGAGCTGATGGAGCACTACACTTACGTGCTCGCCGGCGACGGCTGTCTGATGGAAGGCATCAGCCAGGAGGCGATCGCGCTTGCCGGTCATCTGAAGCTCAACAAGCTGATCGTCTTCTGGGACGACAACAACATTTCGATCGACGGCCCGATCTCGATCGCCGACTCGACCGACCAGCACGCCCGCTTCCGCGCCTGCAACTGGCACACGATCGCCGTCGACGGCCATGATCCGGATGCGATCGCCGCCGCGATCGAGGAGGCTCAGAAGTCCGACAAGCCGACGATGATCGCCTGCAAGACCGTCATCGGCTTCGGCGCGCCGAACAAGGCAGGCACACACAAGGTGCACGGATCGCCGCTCGGCGCCGAGGAAATCGCCGCGACCCGCAAGGCGCTCGGCTGGGAAGCCGAAGCCTTCACCGTTCCCTCCGACGTCCTGGACGCCTGGCGGCTTGCGGGCCTGCGCTCGACCAAAGCGCGCAAGGAGTGGGACGAACGGCTGGAATCCGCCGAGACCGAGAAGAAGGCGCAGTTCATCCGCCGCTTCGCCGGCGACCTGGAAGGCAGCCTCGCCCCGGCGATCGGCGCCTATAAGCAGAAGCTTGCGGAGACCAGACCGTCTCCGGCCACCCGCAAGGCCTCCGAGGATGCGCTCGAAGTCATCAACGGTGTTCTCGCCGAAACGGTCGGCGGCTCTGCCGACCTGACCGGCTCCAACAACACCAAGACGAGCCAGACCCATTCGATCACCCCGGATAACTTCGCCGGCCGCTATATCCATTACGGCGTGCGCGAGCACGGCATGGCCGCCGCCATGAACGGCATGGCGCTGCATGGCGGCCTCATCCCCTATTCCGGCGGATTCCTGATCTTCTCCGACTATTGCCGCCCGTCCATCCGCCTCGCCGCGCTGATGGGCATCCGCGTCATCCATGTGCTGACGCATGACTCCATCGGCCTGGGCGAAGACGGTCCGACGCATCAGCCCGTCGAACACCTCGCCTCGCTGCGGGCGATCCCAAACCTCCTGGTTTTCCGCCCGGCCGATGCAACGGAGACCGCCGAATGCTGGCAGCTCGCGCTCGAAAGCCGAGCGCGTCCTTCGGCGATCGCACTGACGCGCCAGAACCTGATGGCGGTGCGCACGGAATACGAAGAGGAAAATCTCTGTGCCCGCGGTGCCTATGACCTCATCACCGCCAGCGATGCAAAAGTGACGATATTCGCCACCGGTTCGGAAGTAGAGATCGCGGTGAAGGCATGCCAGACGCTGACGACCAAGGGCATTGCGACGCGCGTCGTTTCCGTTCCCTGCGTCGAGCTCTTTGCCGAGCAGAGCGAGGATTATCAGCGAGCGATCATCGGCAATTCGCCGGTCAAGATCGCGGTCGAAGCCGGTGTGCGCCAGGGCTGGGATCATCTGATCGGCAGCGACGGCACCTTCATCGGCATGTCGAGCTTCGGCGCTTCGGGCCCCTATAAGGACCTCTACAAGCATTTCGGCATCACGCCGGAAGCGGTGGTCGCCGCCGCCGAAGCCAAATTGTCTTGATCAACCGGTGGGCGCGCTTACGGCGCCCCCTATATGTTTCAACGCCACGCTGACAGGGAGAGACCCGACATGACAGTGAAAGTCGCCATCAATGGTTTTGGCCGCATCGGCCGCAACGTGCTTCGCGCCATCGTCGAATCCGGCCGCACGGATATCGAAGTCGTCGCCATCAACGACCTCGGCCCGGTCGAGACCAACGCCCACCTCCTGCGCTTCGACTCGATCCACGGTCGGTTCCCGGCCGACGTTAAGGTCGAAGGCGACGCGATCGTCATCAACAACGGCAAGCCGATCAAGGTAACGGCCGTCCGCAACCCGGCCGAACTACCGCACAAGGAACTCGGCGTCGACATCGCGATGGAGTGCACCGGCATCTTCACCGCCCGCGACAAGGCTGCCGCCCATCTCGAAGCCGGCGCCAAGCGCGTCATCGTTTCGGCACCGGCCGATGGCGCCGACCTCACCGTCGTCTACGGCGTCAACCATGACAAGCTGACGAAGGATCATCTCGTTATCTCCAACGCATCCTGCACGACCAACTGCCTTGCACCGGTCGCCAAGGTGCTGAATGACGCCATCGGCATCGATCACGGCATGATGACGACGATCCACTCCTATACGAACGACCAGCCGTCGCTCGACCAGATGCACAAGGATCTCTACCGCGCCCGTGCAGCGGCACTGTCGATGATCCCGACCTCGACCGGTGCCGCCAAGGCCGTCGGCCTGGTGCTGCCGGAACTCAAGGGCAAACTCGACGGCTTCGCCATGCGGGTGCCGACCCCGAACGTCTCGGTCGTCGACCTCAAGTTCGTCGCCAAGCGCGACACGACGAAGGAAGAGGTCAATGCCGCGATCAAGGCTGCGGCCGAAGGTCCGCTCAAGGGCGTTCTCGGCTATACGCTCGCCCCGAACGTCTCGGTCGACTTCAACCACGATCCGCATTCCTCGGTCTTCCACATGGACCAGACCAAGGTCATGGAAGGCAAGTTCGTGTCGATCCTGACCTGGTACGACAACGAATGGGGCTTCTCCAACCGTATGTCGGACACGGCAGTCGCTCTCGGCAAGCTCCTTTAAGTTCGATGTTCCGGGCCCTTTCCTCAACGACGGTACGCTGGCGTCCGCTCGAGGGGGAGGGGCTCGAGCATCTGACACTCAGAGCTTCGAATGCATCTTTCGGCGCGGCAATACGCGCCGAAAGCGTCGTAATCGGCGAGCGCGATAGCGTGGCTTATGGGGTGCGCTATCGGATCGACTGCGATGCCGGCTGGCGCGTGACCGCATTGACGGTCGAGACGATGGACGGGCGCAGCCTGCACCTGCTGTCCGACGGCAGCGGCCATTGGCGAACGGCCGAGGGTGCCGCCCTCCCCCGCTTCGACGGCTGCATCGACGTGGACCTTGCCGGCACGCCCTTCACCAACACTCTGCCGATTCGCCGGCTGGGACTCGACAGCCGGTTCGGTACCGTGACGCTCAGGATGCTCTATGTGCCCTTCGACACGTTCGAACCGAGCGTCGACGGACAGCGCTATACCTGCATTGAAGACGGCAGGCTGTATCGCTACGCGGCGGACGATTTGAGCTTCACCGCCGACCTGCCGGTCGACGAGGACGGCCTCGTCATCGACTATCCCACTCTTTTCGGAAGACTATCACCGGAGACCATCTGATGACTTTCAAGACTCTCGACGATCTCACCGACATCGCCGGCAGGCGCGTGCTCGTGCGCGTTGACCTCAACGTACCGGTCAAGGACGGTCAGGTGACCGACACCACGCGTATCGAGCGCGTTGCGCCGACCATCCGCGAGCTCTCCGAAAAAGGGGCCAAGGTCATCCTGCTCGCCCATTTCGGCCGCCCGAAGGGTGAGCCGGTTGCCGAGATGTCGCTGAAGGCGATCGCGCCCGCGGTCGAGGAGATCCTAGACCAGCGCGTCGCCTTCGCCGCCGACTGCATCGGCGACAAGGCCGCCAATGCGGTCGCCGACATGAACGACGGCGATGTGCTGCTTCTCGAGAACACCCGCTTCCACAAAGGCGAAGAAAAGAACGATCCAGCCTTCGCCGCCGCCCTTGCCGCCAATGGCGATCTCTATGTCAACGACGCCTTCTCCGCCGCCCATCGCGCCCATGCCTCGACCGAAGGCTTGGCACACCATCTTCCCGCCTATGCCGGCCGCACCATGCAAGCCGAACTCGAGGCGCTCGAAAAGGGACTCGGCAATCCGAAGCGCCCGGTCGTTGCCATTGTCGGCGGCGCCAAGGTCTCCACCAAGATCGACCTCCTGCAGAACCTGGTGAAGAAGGTCGATGCCCTGGTCATCGGCGGCGGCATGGCCAACACCTTTCTGGCCGCCCAGGGCGTAAACGTCGGCAAGTCGCTCTGCGAGCACGATCTTGCCGAGACGGCAAAGGCGATCCTCGCTGCGGCATCCGCCGCCGGCTGCGCCATCGTGCTGCCGGAAGACGGTGTCGTCGCCCTCGAGTTCAAGGCTGGTGCCGAGCACGAGATCGTCGACGTCGCGGCTATCCCCGCCGATCGGATGATGCTCGACGTCGGGCCAAAATCCGTCGCCGCCATCAATGACTGGATTTCGCGCGCCGAAACGCTCGTCTGGAACGGACCGCTCGGCGCCTTCGAAATCCCCCCCTTCGACAAGGCGACGGTCGCCGCGGCCAAGCACGCCGCCTCGCGCACCCGACAGGGCTCGCTCGTATCCGTTGCCGGCGGCGGCGACACGGTCGCAGCCCTGAACCATGCGGAAGTCGCCGAGGACTTCACCTATGTCTCGACTGCTGGCGGGGCCTTCCTCGAATGGATGGAAGGCAAACCGCTGCCGGGCGTCGATATCCTGCATCGACAAAAGTGACAGCAGCCGTCCGACCCGGGCACGAGGCTCGGGTCGGAATAATTCCAAATGTTTCAAACGATTAAAATTATTTAAATCGTTTTAGCCCGTTTTACTGCCATTTTCCCGCACAGTATCTTCTGTTAACGCGCCGTCGCTCGGCAGCGCGGAACCGTCTCGTGCGCCGAGCCAGAACGTGTTTCATTCGCTGCTCCGCCGATGATCGGCGCTGTGTGTAGGAGAACAAGATGAGCGAAAGACTGGAAGATATTGCGGTTGCCATGGTTGCCAATGGCCGGGGCCTGCTCGCAGCCGACGAGTCGACCGGGACGATCAAGAAGCGCTTCGACGGCATCGGACTGGAATCCACCGAAATCTCGCGCCGCGACTATCGCGAAATGCTGCTGCGATCCGACGAGGCAATGCGCGACTATATCTCCGGCGTCATTCTCTATGAGGAGACCCTGTTCCAGAAAGCCGCCGATGGCACGCCGCTCGTCGAGGTCATCAAGAACGCCGGCTCGATCCCCGGCATCAAGGTCGACACGGGCGCCAAGCCGATGCCCTATTTCCCCAGCGAAACGATCACCGAAGGCCTGGATGGTCTCGCCGGCCGGCTAGCCAAATACCATCAAGCCGGCGCCCGTTTCGCGAAGTGGCGCGGCGTCCTCGCCATTTCCGAGGCGCTTCCGACCTGGGGTGCGGTCAAGGCTAATGCGCACGCCCTCGCGCGCTATGCCGCGCTTTGCCAAGAAGCCGGGATCGTGCCGATCGTCGAACCGGAAGTGCTGATGGACGGCGCCCCCGGCGATCACTCGATCGAGCGCTCGGAAGAAGTAACCGAATGGGTGCTTCGCACGGTCTTCGAGGAGCTCGGCGACGCACGGGTCAAGCTCGAGGGCATGATCCTGAAGCCGAGCATGGTGATAGACGGCAAGAAGGCGCGCAAGGCCTCGGTCGAGGACGTCGCCGAACGCACGATCAAGGTGCTGAAGCGCACGGTGCCCGCCGCGGTCCCCGGCATCGCCTTCCTCTCCGGCGGCCAGTCGACGGAAGAGGCAACCGCCCATCTCTGCGCCATGAACACCGCGCACGACCTGCCATGGAAACTCACCTTCTCCTACGGCCGGGCGCTGCAGCAGGAGGCGCTCAAAGCCTGGAGTGGCAAGGCGGAAAACGTCGCCGCCGGTCAGCGCGCCTTCACCCATCGCGCTAAGATGTGCAGCCTCGCCGCCAAGGGCAGTTGGAAGAAGGATCTCGAACAGGCCGCTTGAGCGGCACCAGTTTAGAGGGGAGAGAGGAGCAGGCCCGGCGTCAGCAATGTCGCCGGGCTTTCTCGTGCGCGAAGCGGGCCCACGAAAATTGTCCGGGTGACAACTCCGCTGTTTCGGCAGGCACAGCCGGAATCTACAGCTTAATCATCGCCGATTGAATCCAGGGCCTCCATGACAAGCATCTCCTTTATCACCGTCGATGTCTTCACGTCTGAGCGCTTCGCCGGAAACCAGCTTGCCGTCATCCCCGACGCGCGAGGCCTGAGCGACGCTCGGATGCAGGCGATCGCCGCGGAGTTCGGCTATTCCGAAACCAGCTTCGTCCTGCCGCCCGAAAGCGCTGAGAATACCGCTCGGGTGCGCATCTTCACGCCGACGAGCGAGGTGCCCTTTGCCGGGCATCCGAATGTCGGCACCGGCTTCGCGCTCGGACGTCAGGAGGAAATCTTCGGCAAGAGGCCGGGCGAGCATCTGCATTTTGAGGAGAAGGCGGGGCTTGTCGAAGTCACCCTGCAGCGCAAGGACGGTATCGTCAGCGGCGCACGCATTGTTGCCCCGAAACCACTCGCCGTCGGGCCCGAGATCGACACGGCGACCGTTGCGGCCTGTGCCTCGCTCGATCCCGATGCCTTGAGCGACCGCCATCACGTACCGGTGCGCGTCTCCGTCGGCCTCGCTTTCACCATCGCCGAGATCGGGGACATCGATTGGCTTTCGAAGGCGCGGCCGAATGTCAGCGCCTTTGACGCGGCGAACGCCCGCTATCCGCTGGCAGAGGACTCGTTCAGCCTGTTTCTCTACGCCCGCACCCGCGAGCATCCCTGGCGCATTCGCGCCCGCATGTTTGCGCCGCTCGACAATGTCATTGAGGATCCGGCGACGGGAAGCGCCTCGGCAGCGCTCGGCGCCTACCTCGTTTCGCGCCTGCCGGACGCGGATGCCGAAGTTGAGCTCACGATCGAGCAGGGCGTTGAAATGCGACGCCGCAGCCTGATCACGGTCAGCGTCAGCAAGAAGAGCGGCATTCTCGGTAAGGTCGGCGTCTCCGGCGACTGTGTCATTGCCATGCGCGGATCGATCGACATTTGACGCCTACAGCGCCGCGCGTCCTATTAGACGCGCAAAGCACGGCGCTGTAACATCCGCGGGTCTTGTCGGATGCGCAGAGGTCGCTTTGTCTTTGGGATCAAGGTCGATCTACGGAGACATCAAGCAACCGGCGACTGAGTCGAGGAGGCTGCGGAAGCGTGGATGGTCGCGAATGGCATCGAGGTCGGAATCCTGCTTGAACCAGAGCAGATGATAGCCGGAGCTCTGGGGGACGACCGCCTCAAGCAGGTCGAGTGCGCGCTCGCACTCGCCAACGAGCGAACAGACGCAGGCGAGGTTGTATTGCGCGACGAGGTCCTCGGGATCGATCGCGAGAGCGCGCGCCGCCCATTCCTTCGCCCGCTCCACTTCGCCGAGATGTGCGAGCGCCAGCGCGCCGCGATGCGCCGGGCCGGAGTTCTCCGGATGCTGCTCCAGCGCCCGTTCGGCTCGCTCGATGCCTGTCCGCGCCCAGCGCCGCCGCTCCGGCTCCGCGCCGAGTGCGCGGTAGCAGGTCATCAAGTGGATCGGTGAAAGATAGTCGTCCGGCCGAATCTCCGCGGCGCGCGTGAAGAACTCGGCCGCCTCGCCAAACCGTCCCTGCATGAAAAGATATCGGCCGTAGTGGAAATTGGCCTCGTAAAGCGACGGGTCGAGCGCCAGTGCCTGACGGAGCTCGCGCCCGGCTTCCTCGGTTTGCCCGTCCTGATGCAGCGCCATTCCGCGAGAAGCATGGGCCTCGGCGAGATGCGGATCGAGCGACAGCGCCCGGGCGCTCATATCGAGGATGCTTTCGAGCGGAAAGTCCTTTTCGTGCCAGTCCCTGATCGCGCATTCGCAATCGGCGATGCCGGCATAGGCTCGGGCATAGTTCGGATCGAGCTCGACCGCCTTCAGGAACATCCGGCGCGCCAGCAGCATGTAGGCGCGCGTCCAGGCATGCGAGAACTGACGGCCGCGCAGGTAATAGGTATAGGCCTCGACCGAGGTGGTCGGATCGCTCTCGATCGCCTTCTTTTCTTCCGGCAGGAGTTTGATCCTGAGCTGGTTGACGATCGCATGGGTGATCTCGTCCTGAATGGCAAAGATATCCGTCAGATCGCGATCGTAACGGTCGGCCCACAAATGTCCACCGGTGTGCGCGTCGATGAGCTGACCGGTGATGCGCACCCGCTCGCCCACCTTGCGCACACTGCCTTCCAGGATGTAGCGCACGCCGAGTTCATGGGCGATCTGCTTGATCTTCACCGCCTTGCCTTTGTAGGTGAAGACGGTGTTGCGCGCGACCACATGCAGCTGCGAAATCTTCGACAGGTCTGTGATGATGTCCTCGGTGATCCCGTCGGAGAAATATTCCTGCTCCGGATCGTGGCTCATGTTGGTAAAGGGCAGGACCGCGATCGACAGCTCATAGCCGCTGTCGACCGGCGGAGCCTCCGACTCCTGTCCCGCGGCGCCGTCGCCGAGAACAACGGTATAGACGCGGATATTCGGAGCGATGTTTTTCAGGCTGAACTCGCCCCTGTCGACAAAGCCGAGAGTGAGCCGCGATCCGATCTGGTCGCGCACCGATGCGGAAACCGCGATACCGGAGGGATCGGCAAGCCCTTCGAGGCGCGCGGCCACATTGACGCCATCGCCGAATATGTCGCCGTCCTCGACGATCACGTCGCCGAGATGGACGCCGATCCTGAGTTCGATACGCCGGGTTTTCGCCAGGCCGAGGTTCCGGTCGAGCATGCCCCGCTGGATCTCCGCGGCACAGGCGACCGCATTCACGACGCTCGAAAATTCCACCAGTATACCGTCGCCGGTCAGCTTGACGATACGGCCCCGGTGCTCCTCGATCTTCGGCTCCACGAATTCGCGGCGATGCCGTTTCAGCGCAGCCAGGGTTCCCGCCTCATCGGTTCCCATGAGGCGGCTGTAGCCCACGACGTTGGCTGCGAGGATTGCGGTCAGGCGGCGTTCCAAGAGAGCCTCGATATCCATCTTCTGGCGGAGCACGGTAATTTAACCTTTTCTTGCCATCCTGTCCCGCGGAGACTTTCATCCGTTGCGGCGCTGCTGCTTCCAGGGCACAAGGCACCGGCAGCGCTTCCAAACGCGGCGTGGCCCAAACGATAGCCCAGCCGCAAAAGCTGAGCTGTTTCAAAAGGAACGCCGTCGCGCCAGCCCGAGGCGGCACGCTCCACGCAGGCGGAGGAGGGACGAGTGCGGTCTGCCTATGGTGCTATCGCGGCGAGGCAGATATTCATGGGTTTACCCACGATTATCTCTTGGATTCCTCAGCTTTCCCGCACGTTCTGATCGCAGAAACGCGGAATATTTCTTAACCTGCTTAGGGCCTCACGAGCACCGTGATCATCATGACCGCGATGGCGAAGACGGCAATTTTCCAGAAATCCCGACGCTGCCTGAGCCCCGGATATCCGAGCGGCTTGATGAGCTGCACGCACATGGCGAGGAGCAGCAGTAGCGCCAGTATTTTCGACATTCGTTCGGCCCGGAGAATTCTGCAGCCGCAGGGTCTGCGTCATACGGCTGTCACTTTTCGTCGCATAGAGGGCTATTGTTTTCGCCGCCGATTTGCAATGACCGGCAGAGACGAATCCAGCCGGCAAAGCGTCGTGTCCTGCCGCGACTTGCCGGTACCAGAACCACTTTCGGATATATCATGAGAAAGAACCTGCTTCTTCCCATCGCCGCGCTCCTGCTGGGCACCCTCTTCCTCTTCCTCGGGAACGGGCTGCACAGTCTGCTCCTGCCTGTGCGCGGCACGGCGGAAGGATATCCGACCGTTGTTCTCGGCCTGCTCGGCACATCCTGGGCCTCCGGCTTCGTCCTTGGCTGCTTCTTCGCGCCGAATGTGGTCAAGCGCATCGGCCATGTCCGCGCCTTCAGTGTCTTCACCGCGCTGATCGCGATCATCGCGCTGATGACCGGGGTAATGGTCGATCCGGTCTCGTGGGTCGTGCTCAGGGCGGTTACCGGCTTTTCCACCGCCGGTACGTCGATGATCATCGAGAGCTGGCTGAACGAACGCGCCACGAACGAGAGCCGCGGCGTGATCTTTTCGCTCTACATCGCGATCACGCTCGTCGGTGTCGTGGGCGGCCAGATGATGATCCCCTTCGGAGAAACGTCGACGACCTTCTTCTTCATGATCTGCGGTATTCTCTATTGCGTCGCCATGCTGCCGACATTGCTGTCGAAGGCCGCCACGCCGCAGCCGCTCCAGCAGGTTCGGCTCGATCTTCGCGGCCTTTATCGCAATTCACCGGTTTCTTTCCTCGGTATCCTGCTGGTCGGCATCGCCAACGGAGCCTTCGGCACGCTCGGCGCGGTGTTCGGGCGCCAGGCCGGCCTTTCCGACAGCACGGTCGCCATGATGATGAGCGTCGCGATCTTTTCGGGCGCAGTCATGCAATTGCCGGCCGGCCGCATCTCCGACCGGGTCGACCGCCGCTATGTGCTGGCCGTCCTCGCCGGCGTCGGAGCCTTGGCGGGACTCCTGCTCTTCCTCTTCGAACCGGGCCAGGTCTGGATCGTGCTGACGATGATCGCCATCTACGGCGCCGCCGCCAACGCGCTCTATCCGATCGCCGTATCCCACGCCAACGACTTCGCCACGGCCGAGGACTTCGTCAAGGTCTCGGGCGGCCTCTTGCTGCTCTATGGGATCGGTACGATCATCGGCCCGACGATCGGCGGACCGGTGATGACCGCAGCGGGACCCTATGGCCTCTTCATGATCACCGCCGCAGCGCATATGCTGATCTCCGCCTATGCGATCGTCCGCAGCCGCCGTCGCGCACCGGTGCCCGTCGCCGAACGCGAGACCTTCTCGCCGGTCAATGCCGGCACGGCGACGACGCCCGAAAGCCTGCAGCTCTCGCCGCGGGCGGCACCGCTGGACGAGCCGCAGGAGGATGCCGACTGCATGGTGGAAGACCAGGAGGAGAAAGAGAATGAGCCTGTTTGACGACGATCAGCCGAAGAAGAAACCCATCCACGAGATCGGCAGCGATCTGTCCCAACTCTCGGTCGATGAGCTGAGTGCGCGCATCGCGCAGCTGAGCGAGGAAATCGCCAGGCTAGAGGCCGAACGCGCCCGCAAATCGGCAAGCCGCTCGGCCGCCGAGGGCCTCTTTCGTTAATCGGCGCATGCTGCAGCGCCCGCACGTCTTTACGGACGGGACGCCTCGGAATGGGATCGATTTAACAGCACATTAATCATTTTCTGCGATTGTCCGAGCATCCGGCTCGTTCCGGACTCAGACATGTTTCACCGACTGGCGAATGGGTCTGACTTTTCTCCCTGTTTTACCTTGAGAGCCGCTCCGTGCGGCTCTTTTTTTGTTCGCGCCTACAGCGCCGCGCGTCTGAAAAGACGCGCGGCGCTGTAGAAATTTCAAAGAATTGTGGAGATTAACCCTTTCTTAAGAATACCCTTGCGCGGAATGCGGTATCAGATCATTCTTCCGGCAAGAGAGGGGCCAAGGAAACTTTTCCCACGGCCTCACCGTTACCTGACCGTTGTGATGCGTTTGAACCAGGGATAGAGACAGGCCATGTCCGAGAGAGGATTGAATACCGTCAGTTTCGCGGGACATGCTGCGTCCTCGGCGCAGTTCAAGGCCCTCTACGCGGAAGGCATGGGGCTTGTCGAGGAAACCGCAAGCTATCTCGACGGGCCGGGTCGGTCGGCCTCCAAGGTTCTGCCGCGCATGGCCTCCGTTCTCTATGCGGCCGAGTCGATGCGGCTGACCACACGGCTGATGCAGGTGGCCTCCTGGTTGCTCCTGCAGCGCGCCGTCAACAATGGCGAGATGAGCCGCGACCAGGTGATGTCGGAAAAGAGCAAGGTTCGCCTCGACAGCTTCAACGTCGATCGCAGCGCTCCCGGCTGGAACGATCTTCCGGATGCGTTTCGCGATTTGATCGAACGTTCGCTGCGCCTGCAGAACCGTGTCGCACTGCTCGACCGCGAGATCTACCGTCCGCAGGAAGCTTCCGCCTTCGTCCCGGACAACCAGAACGGCGTCAAGGCGCAGATCAAGCTGCTGCAGACCGCCTTCGGCACCAACTGACATCGCTCTCTTTTGCTTGAGCTTTGAGCGCGGCCTACTGCATGTCTCCTTTGATCGACCTCGATTAAAGGACAAAGACATGCAGCAATTCGAAGTGCTACAGCGACCTTTGCGCGTCTGAAGATACACCCGGCGCTGTAGCGCCGGGCGTTTCTTTGCGGCGATGCGTGGCCGGGCGCAGGTCATCCAATCGCTGCAGCCCCCAAAACAAAAAAACCCGGCGCTAGGCCGGGCTTTTTTGTTGCCAGTCGGTGAAGACTTAGAGACCGAGGCCTTCGAAGCGCTTCTTGAACTTGGAGACGCGGCCACCGCGGTCGACGAGCTGCTGATTGCCGCCAGTCCAGGCCGGATGCGACTTTGGGTCGATTTCCAGGTTCATCGTCGCACCTTCCGTACCCCAGGTCGAGCGGGTTTCGTATTCGGTGCCGTCGGTCATAACCACCTTGATAACGTGGTAGTCGGGATGGATGTCTGCCTTCATAACAATCTTCCTAGAGTTCCGGGGTCCAATTGTCGCAAGGCATTGCGACAATTTGACCGAACACGTAAATGAAGCCGTAGACCGCTCTGGCCACGGCTTCCCAATTCGATGCCGTGCCTATACATGAAGGTCTTCGGGATAACAAGTGCCGAGCGGAAGACTTATCGACCCTCCGTGACAGGCGAAGGGGGTCACGTGGCAACACAAGAAAATCAGCCGTCATCGACAAAATCCATCCGTCCCCTGGTGACAGTCCTGCCCTATGTGCGGCGGTACCGCCGCTTCGCGGTCGGCGCGGCGATCTCGCTGACTATTGCCGCAGTGACCACGCTGACGCTGCCGCTAGCCGTTCGCCGGATGATTGATCACGGCTTCTCCAGCTCCGATGTCGCGTTCATCAACACCTATTTCTCCATGCTGATGGTGCTGGCGATCGTCCTCGCGCTAGCGAGCGCCGCCCGCTACTATTTCGTCATCTCGCTTGGCGAACGCATCGTCGCCGATCTCCGGCGTGAGGTTTTCTCGCGGGTGACGAGGTTATCGGCGGCATTTTTCGACGTCAACCAGTCCGGCGAGATCGTGTCGCGCCTGACGGCGGATACGACCCAGATCAAGTCGGCGGTTGGCGCTACCGCGTCCGTTGCGTTGCGCAATCTCATCCTCTGTCTCGGCGCCGTTGCCATGATGGTCTATACGAGCCCAAAGCTCTCGAGCCTCGTGCTTGCCGCCATTCCGCTCATCGTCTTTCCAATCGTCGGCTTCGGACGCTCCGTCCGCCGCCGTTCCCGGGAGGCGCAGGATACGCTCGCCGCCGCATCGGCCTATGCCGGCGAAGCGATTGCCGCCACCCGCACGGTTCAGGCCTTCAACGGCGAGGAAAGCGCCAATCGGCGTTTCGGCACCGCCGTCGAGAACGCTTATCGCGCCGCCCGGTCTGCAGTCCGGGCGCGCGCCGCGCTGACCGCCTTCGCCATTGCCATGGTTTTCGGCAGCGTCGTGGCGGTGTTGTGGTTCGGCGCGCGGGACGTCCTCAATGGAACGCTCTCGGCGGGCACGCTCAGCCAGTTCCTGCTCTATTCGGTCTTTGCCGCTGGCAGCCTGGGTGCACTTTCCGAGGTCTGGGGCGAGCTCTCCCAGGCCGCCGGTGCCGCCGAGCGCCTGCGCGAGCTCCTGACGGAAGTCCCGCAAATCCGCGCGCCCGAACATCCGGCCGCAATGCCTACGCCGGCCAAGGGCGCAATCGCCTTCGCCGATGTCCACTTCGCCTATCCGGCGCGTCCGGATTACAAGAGCCTCAGGGGCCTAAGTTTCGCGGTCGAGCCGGGCGAGACCGTGGCCATCGTCGGCCCCTCCGGCGCCGGGAAGAGCACCGTCTTCTCGATGCTTTTGCGCTACTATGATCCGACCAAGGGCACCGTTTTGGTCGATGCGACGGACGTCCGCACGGTCGATCCGAAGGACTTGCGCGAGCGCTTCGCCATCGTGCCGCAGGACGTGACGATCTTCGCCGCATCCGTCCACGACAACATCTCCTTTGGCGCGCCGGACGCGAGCCGCGAAGCGGTCGTTTCCGCTGCAGTTGCCGCCCAAGCGGACGAATTCATCACCAGGCTCGATCGCGGCTACGATACGATGGTCGGCGAGCGCGGCATCACGCTTTCCGGCGGCCAGCGCCAGCGCATCGCCATTGCGCGGGCAATCCTCAGAAACGCGCCCATCCTGCTTCTCGACGAGGCGACCTCCGCGCTCGATGCGGAGAGTGAGAAGCTCGTGCAGAAGGCGCTCGATGGGCTGATGCAGGAACGAACCACCCTCGTCATTGCCCACCGCCTCGCGACGGTGCTCAAGGCGGACCGCATCCTCGTCATGGAAAATGGACGCATCGTCGAGGAAGGCACCCACGCCTCGCTGATCCATCAGGGCGGGCTCTATGCCAAGCTCGCGCGCCTGCAGTTCGACCATGGGGCGGAGGGTCTTTTTGTCGCCGCTCGGCAATAGGCGCGATCTTCAAAGGGTCTTCCCTTCAGCCTCGACCGGAGAAGCGGCCACGGCCGCTGCGGCGGATCGCCTCGGCTTCGGGCCCGAGCACTTCTTGCGCGCACGTCAAGGTCAGTTCAAGCAGGTGCTTTGTGCCTATTTCTCGGTGAGCTTGAGTTCGATGCGGCGGTTCTGCGCCCGTGCCGCCAGGCTCTCGCCCTCGGCGATTGGCTGATACTCGCCGAAGCCGGCGGCGACCAGCCGGTCGGCCGGGACGCCCCTGGATATCAGGAATTTGACGACCGAAGTCGCGCGCGCCGACGAGAGCTCCCAGTTGTCGCGGAAGCGCCCGGTTCCGGACAGGGGAACATTGTCCGTGTGCCCGTCGACGCGAAGAACCCAGTTTATCTCCGAGGGAATCTCCCTAGCGAGGTCGAGCAGCGCCGTGGCGAGCTTAGTCATCTCCGCCTGCCCTTCGGGATTCAGGTCGCTGCTGCCGGAAGAAAACAGCACCTCCGACTGGAAGACGAAGCGGTCACCGACGATGCGGATGTTTTCGCGGTCGGACAGAATTTCTCTCAAGCGCCCGAAGAAGTCGGATCGATAGCGGTTCAGCTCCTGCACCCGTTGTGCGAGCGCAACGTTGAGCCTGCGGCCGAGATCGGCGATCTTCGCCTGCGAAGCCTGATCCTTCGCCTCGGAGGCCTGGAGGGCACCCTCGATGGCGGCAATCTGGTTGCGCAGTGCCGCGATCTGCTGGTTCAGCAGTTCAATCTGACTCATCGCCCTTGCGCTGATCTGCCGCTCGTTCTCGAGCTCGGATCCCAGCCGCCCGAGCTTTTCGCTGGCGACTTCGGCACTACCGGCGCCCTTGTCCAGCAGTGCCTGCAGGCGCGAACGCTCGCCCTCGGACTGCGCCAGCGATGCCTGGAGATTGGCAAGTGAATCCTCCAGATCCTGCTTGCCGCTCTTTTCGAGGGCAAGCAGCTGCGTCAGCTCGTTGATCTGGCTGTTCAGACGGTTCAGCACCTCGTCCTTGCCGCTGATTTCCCTGCCGAGCAGAAACTGCGCCAGTACGAAGACGCTGAGCAGGAACATGATCGCCATGAGCAAGGTCGACAGCGCATCGACGAAGCCCGGCCAGTAATTGATCGCCCGCGCGTTGCGGCTTCTTCTGGCGAGTGCCATGATCAATCACCCCCATCGTCGCGGTGGCTGATCTTCGGCTGCGACAGCGCCTTCTCGCTGTTGACGGCAATCCGATCCGCCTGTCCGATGCGCGAGGTCAGCTTGTCCAGCGTCTTGCGCATGGATTTCGCCTCCTCCTGCTGCGCCTCGATCCAGTCGCGCAGCATCTGCTGCTCGCCGCGCATGTTCTTGACGAGACCCTGGATGCCTTCCGCCAGGCTCGCCATCGCGGCCGTCGTGCGCTGGTTCACGCCGCCGTCGTGGGCGATGCGGGCGATCTGATCCGTCAGGCGCCGCAATTCCTCGACCGGCGCGCCGTCGAAGGCCTCGACCGGGGCGGATACGCCGTGGCTGACATCGGTCACTGACGACAGCCAGTTTTCGAGTTCTGTGTAGAAACGGTTCTGCGCCCGGCCAGCCTGCAGGTCGAGGAATCCAAGGATCAGCGAACCGGACAAGCCGAACAGAGAGGCCGAGAAAGCGGTCCCCATGCCGGTCAGCGGCGCCGACAGACCGCTTTTCAGCGACCCCAGGAGATCTTCCGTGCTGCCGCTACCCGCATCCAGCGACTGGATGACCGTGTTGATCGAACCGATCGTGCCGAGCAAGCCCCAGAAGGTGCCGAGCAGGCCGAGAAACACGAGAAGGCCCGTGAGATATCGGGTGGTGTCGCGCGACTCGTCCAGGCGCGAAGCAATGGAATCGAGGATAGACCGGAGAGCGACGGTCGAGATACCGCTGCCGTGGCGCTCGCCAATCAGCGCCCGCATCGGCGCAAGCAGCACCGGATCGCGTCCGACCTTGGCGGCGCTGCCGGCGGCGCGGAACGAATTGAACCAGCGCACCTCCGGCCGGAGGCTGAGGACGTGGTTGAATGCGAGCAGAATGCCGATGAGCAGAACGCCGAGGATCAGCCCGTTGAGCCCGGGATTGCCGAGGAAAGCGTCACGCGCCTGACGGAAGAGGATAGCGGCGACGAAACCGACGATGACCAGGAAAATGGCCATCGTCCAGAAATAGGGCATCGGGCTCGAAAGCTTGCGCGGGTTGTAATTTTCCTCCGCGCCTTCCCGGTCACGCCAGCCAGACAGGTTCAATGTCGTCATATGTATGCCAGTCTCCCGGTTTGCGGCAACGCCCACCTTGTCACTGCCAGGTGGAGATCGCCGCAACACTCTGATTCGCCGGATCATTCTCGAAGCGATCGCGACCCGAAGACGTGATGCCACGGCGAGCCCGAGGCCATCGGTTACTGGGCCGGAGACTAGTGTAACTTTGCGCCGAATTGAAGGGAAAACAAGATGTTCTACGAACTATAACCGGCGGCAGCAGATTCTGACCGCTCCGATGAGCCCAAGTCACTGCCGCTGGTATTGCGAAACTATTGAGACATAAACGGCGGCGGCCGCGGCGGCGGGCATTACTCGGGCAGCTTCCGCCTTCTGCACCATCTGGTTATTTGATGGGGACCGGGCGGCGAATGACCTCGCCCAAAGCCTTGGCGATATATTCGTTACCGCAGACGATGGAGCCATCCTCCAAGGGCCTGTTGTCGCCGTTGGCGTCGGTCACCCATCCGCCGGCCTCGCGAATTAGCAGCACCCCGGCCGCGATATCCCAGGCGGCCAGATCGCGTTCCCAATAAGCGTCGAAGCGCCCGGCGGCCACATAGGCGAGATCCAGGGAAGCGGAGCCGAAACGGCGGACGCCGACGACCTCGCCCATGACATGGCGAAGTTCGACCAGATACTTGCCGTGGTTGCCGCGGCCGAGATGCGGCGTGCCCGTGGCGACAACGGCATCGGAGAGGTTGCGGCGGGCGCCGACCCGCAGGCGCCGGTCGTTGAGGAAGGCGCCGCCGCCGCGCTCCGCGGTGTAGAGTTCATCCGTGGCGGGGTTGAAGACGACTCCGCCGACGATCTCGCCCTGGCGCTCCAGCGCGATCGAAACGGCAAAATGAGGAATGCCGTGCAGAAAGTTGGTGGTGCCGTCTAGCGGATCGACGATCCAGCGGTGGGCGCCGTCGGTGCCTTTGATCTCCTCACCCTCCTCGCCGAGGAAACCATAGGTCGGGCGCGCCTTCAGGAGTTCATCGCGGATGACCCTCTCGGCCTTGCGATCGGCCTGGGAAACGTAGTCGCCGGGGCCCTTCAGCGACACCTGCAGGTTCTGCACCTCGCCGAAATCGCGTGCCAGCGACTTGCCAGCCTTGAAGGCGGCCTGAACCATGACATTGAGGAGGGCAGAACGGGCCATCGGATGATCCTCTGAAACGAAGCCGGCCGAACATCCCGGCCGGAGATTGAACCTGCTTCACGGCCGCGCCTCCAAAAGCACTGCGCGCCCTGTCGGACGTGCCCAGGATAGGTGCGATGCCGCCGTCAAAAAACCGAGTGAGAGATCACTCGTCCGCGGGAAGATGATGGATGGGGCAATCCGCGGATAAACCGGGGGTTCAAGACCACAAAAGACCCGGAATTTCAAGTGAAATAGACGGCGTCGATGAAGAACGCGCACCCACGCGCATCGGCCTGACACTCGCACCGGATTTTCGCTCGAAAAGCACGATGCGTAGCTGACGTACGGCGTCCTTTGTGGTTATGACGAACGGAACCTGTTCGCCGCCGCGAGCGCCGACTTCTGCTGCTCTTCGGTGATGCCAAGATAAAAATCCTCGAGCGTGTCGTCCTTGAGACCCGCCCGGCGAGACAGCACGTACCACTTGGCCGCCTCGACCGGATCCGGGCGGGTGCCGATGGCATTGACGTAGAGATGCGAAAGCCGGTTCTGCGCGACGACGTTGCCGCCTTCGGCCGCCCGCTTCATCCAGGCGAAGCCCTCCTCAAGATTACGATCGCCGGCGATGCCCTCGATCAGCCAGATGGCGATGTCGAGCTGTGCCGTATCGTAGCCGGCGCGGGCGGCCCGCATCAGCCATTCGCGCGCTCGCGCACGCTTGGTTTCGTCGATGCCGTCGACATTGAGATAGATCTGCGAGAGTGCATATTGCGCGTCGGCGATCCCCTGCTCGGCGGATTTCTCGTAATAGGGCATTGCCGCTTTGAGCCCTCTCGGGCCCGGCATGTCAGCCACCAGCGTCTGTCCGTAATTGAATTGCGCGGAGGCATTGCCGAGATCGGCCGCCTTCTTCATCAGCGCCTCAGATCCTTTGCGGTCGCGTTCGACGTAGCGTCCCTCCATGAGCATCAGGGCGTATTTGAACATGGCGGCGGGGTCGCCGTTTCCGGCCGCCTGGCCGTACCAGAAGGCCGCCTCCTTGGGGTCGCGCGCAACGCCGAGGCCCCGCTCGAGAATCGAAGCGACGAGCGTCTGCGCGGCAGGGTCGCCAAGCTGGGCCCGCGGCAGGGCAAGATCCATGGCCGTCAGGTAATAACCGCGCTGAAAGGCGCCATAGGCCTCGTCGATCTTGCCGGTGAAGGGCTTCTCCTCTGGAAGCGCCGGCAGGTCGGCGCCCATGCGGTCGATGACATTTACACCCTTGGAAGGTCCTTTGCCTTTGCCGTCGCCGGTCTCCGGCTTCGCCGGATTGCCATTGGGTTCCTTCGCCCCCTCGAGCGGCGCGGCGCCGTTGAATGGCGTGATCCGCCCGCGCTTCGGGACGCTTCCCTCCTCGGCGGGATCCTGGGGCGTCGGCTGCGCGGCCCACGACGGCAGGGCCGCCGGGACAATAGCCGCCAACAAGGTCACGGCTAGGCTGGATCTCAATAGGAAACGGCTCAGCATCCGCACGTCTTAATCTTCGAACCGTGGCGCTTTTTCGTCAAGCAAGGCGTTGACGGCAGCAACCACGGATGGCGCCTGCGCCGGATCGGCGAAGACCGCAAGGCGAAGCGCGACGAACTCGGCGCCCGTCTCGGCAACCGCCAGCGCCGATTGCGGGTCCGCACCGCCCATGACCACGCAGGGAATTTCGATCATCGACGCCCACCATTCTGCGAGTGCCAGGTTTTTCGGATGCGCCTCGGGCTTGATGTCGCCGTCGGTGCGACCAAAGAAGACGTAGTCCGGCCTGAGTTCGCCGATCTCAAGTGCATGGTGGCGGTCGGTAGCATTGCCGCCGCCGACGATCATCTTCGGCGTGTGCCGCTCGATCGCCTCGGATAGCGCATCCGCACCGCCCGGTATGTGAATCCCGTCCGCCCTGGCGCGGCCGGCCACCCGCGTATCGCCGTCGATGAGCGCCGCGGCACCCGCCTCCTGGATCACCGGCACGAGCGCCTCGGCGTGTTTCTGGAAATCGGTCTCGTTAAGGCCATACTGCGGCACGATCACCGAGGCAACGTCGCCGCCCTTCAGCGCATCAGCAAGCACTCTCGCTTGTTCGGCGATGTCCGGGATGTCCGGCGCGACCAGAACGAGGCGGCAGCGGTTTTCGATTTTGCTCATGGGTCCGTTCCTGGCGGCGTGCTTCCCCGCGAGCGGAAGCCGGGTCTCGATTTCGTTCGGGAAAACCGATAGACGGAGATGACCAAAGGATCAACCGTCGCCCATGCTTCCCGATCTCGACTTCTATCTCGTTGCCATCCCGGCAGTTCTGCTCGTCGGCCTCAGCAAGGGCGGCATGGGGGAAGCGTTGTCGCTGATGGGCGTGCCGATCCTCTCGCTCGCCGTTTCACCGATCGAGGCCGCGGCGCTGCTCCTACCGATCCTGATCGCCATGGACATGGTCTCCCTGTGGTTCTGGCGCAAGCACGGCGACCGCAAGACGCTTTTCATGCTGCTGCCCGGCGCTGTCGTCGGCATCGCGGTCGGCTGGGCAACCGCCGCGCATGTGCCGCGGGACGCGCTACGGCTGATCATCGGACTGATCACCGTCGTGTTTGTGCTGCGATATGCCTATATGGTCTGGCGGAGCCGCAGCGGCGCACCGATCCAGCCCAAGCCACACCGCCGGGGCCCTGCCGCGCTCTGGGGAAGCTTCGCCGGTTACGGCAGCTTCGTCGCCCATGCCGGCGGCCCGCCTTTCCAGATCTACGCCCTGCCGCTGAAGCTCGACCCGCGCGACTATACCGGGACCATCGTGCGCTTCTTCGCCACCCTTAATGCGGTGAAACTCATTCCCTATTTCGCCCTCGGGCAGCTCGACCTCAGCAATCTTGCCACATCGGCAACGCTTTTCCCGCTGGCCATGACCGCGACCGCCTGCGGCGTATGGATCGTACGCAGAATGAAGGCGCAGGTCTTCTATCCTTTCATGTATGCGATGGCATTCTTCGCCGGCTGCAAACTTGTCTGGGACGGCCTCTTGAGCCTGCTCTGATCGAGGGCCGCTCCTGCATGTCTCTTCGATCGACTTCGAAGTCGGTGTGGTGACATGCAGCGTCTTCAACTTGCTCCGGTCAAATCTTTGTGCTTGCGATGGCGCGCAGGTGATGCTGCAAAGCAACAGCAATTGCCGCGCTGCACAATCTCTCTTGCCGCACTGCAGAAATTCGCCTAACGTCGCGCCCATGACCATCGCGGACCCATTCGATGCCATCGCGGACCCGAACCGGCGCTATCTGCTGGAGGAACTGCGGCGTGCGCCGAGGACTGTCAACGAGCTTGCAGAGGGGCTGCCGATCAGCCGCCCGGCGGTTTCGCAGCATCTGAAGGCGCTGCTCGATTGTAATCTTGTGTCGGTTTCGACGAGCGGCACGCGACGAATCTATGCCATCAACAGGCCGGGATTCGATCGGCTCAATCTCTGGCTCGACCAGTTCTGGTCCTGAGCCAGAGAGATCCGGAGCGCCTTAGAGCGCACCGAGCTATCCGAGAATCGTATCCGATTCTCGGATAGGTCGATGCGCAGACTCAAAGAGTTGCAGCGACCTTTGCGCTTCTGAAAGACGCGCGGTGCTGTGAGGCAGACCGGGCCGAAAGCCCGGTCGACTGTCAGTTTCATCCGTTTTGGGATTGGTCTTGACCTTGCCGCCGCCGGGCGGTGGGTGCGATACGCCCCGCGACTGGACGGCAAAAGCGTCCGCGATCAGTGGGTCGCGGAACGGAGTCTTTCGATTTCGTCCTTGATGCGCAACTTCCGCCGCTTGAGTTCGCTGATCAACTCGTCCTCGCAGGAGGGAGAGTTGAGAGCCTCGTGGAGCTCCTCTTCCAGGGCGCCATGCTTTTTCTCAAGCGTTGCAAGATGAGCCTCAATGGTCATTGGCAAGTCCCTTCCTTTTGCTTGCATCCGGCACGCAAATGCCGGATCTTCCATGGTTGAAACCTTACTACTGTGCCATGCCATTTTTCATTTGTCGAAGGCGAAATGATGACGTCGGATAACTTCCCGTCACGGCCAAAGATGTGATAGAGCGGCGCAGGAAGAATACCGGATCGTGACTCGCGACCGGGCTCATGGGGATCGTATTCGCATGCCGGACCAGGACCAGGCCGAACTCAGACTAACCATAGCGCGCCTGAGACAGGAGCATGAAGATTATGACGTGGCGATCAACGCGATGATCGAAACCGGCTGCGACGCCTTGCGCATCCAGCGCATGAAAAAGAAGAAGCTGGCGATCAAAGACAAGATCACCAAGATCGAAGACCAGATCATCCCCGATATCATTGCCTGAGACACCGTCATTACCTGTAGACCAATCGCCTGAAACGGACCCGACAGAGTGACAGAAGCCACGACCCCGCCCGTCGCCATCATCATGGGAAGCCAGTCGGACTGGGAGACGATGAAGAATGCGGCAGATACGCTCGAGGCGCTCGACATCGCCTACGAAGCCCGCATCGTTTCCGCGCACCGCACCCCCGATCGCCTGGTCCGTTTTGCCAAGGGCGCCCGCGACGAAGGGTTCAAGGTCATCATCGCAGGTGCCGGCGGAGCCGCGCATCTTCCCGGCATGTGTGCCTCAATGACGCCGCTGCCGGTCTTCGGCGTTCCGGTACAATCGAGGGCTCTTTCCGGCCAGGACAGCCTGCTGTCGATCGTGCAGATGCCCGCCGGCATCCCGGTCGGCACGTTGGCGATCGGCAAGGCCGGCGCCGTCAATGCCGCCCTGCTCGCTGCCGCCGTGCTTGCGCTCAGCGACGAGGACCTCGCCGACCGCCTGGACGACTGGCGTGAACAGCAGACAGTTTCGGTTGCCGAATATCCGGTGGACGAGGAATGAAGACCATCGGCATTATCGGCGGCGGCCAGCTTGGCCGCATGCTTGCCATGGCCGCTGCCCGGCTGAATTTCCGCACGCTCGTCCTCGAACCGCAACCGGACTGTCCGGCCGCTCAGGTCGCAAACGCCCAGATCGTCGCCGCCTATGACGATCCGCGGGGCCTCGATGAACTCGCCGAGGCCTCGGACCTGATCACCTATGAATTCGAGAACGTCCCCGTCTCCGCGGCCGAGCGGCTTCTTCAATTGCGGCCGGTCTTTCCACCGCCCAGGTCCCTTGAAGTGGCGCAGGACCGGCTGCTTGAGAAGCGCTTCATCAACGCCTGCGGCATCGCTACGGCCCGTTTCCACGCCGTCGACAGCCAGGCCGATCTCGAAGTCGCCCTGGCCGATTTCGGCGGCACCGGCGTTCTGAAGACCCGGCGTCTCGGCTATGACGGCAAGGGCCAGCGCGTCTTCCGCTCCGCCGGAGACGATCCGTCCGGCGCCTTTGCCGCGCTCGGCGGGGTGCCGCTCATTCTCGAAAGCTTCGTGCCCTTCGAGCGGGAAATCTCGATCATCGCGGCTCGCGGTACTGACGGCGCAATCGCCTGTTTCGACCCGGCGGAGAACGTGCATCGTAACGGCATCCTTCACACCTCCACCGTACCGGCGGCGATCGACCCCTCGACGGCTGAAGCCGCCCGCCAGGCAGCAACCGCCATCCTCGACGCACTCGGCTATGTCGGCGTGATCGGCGTCGAATTTTTCGTGCTTGCCGACGGCAGCGTCGTCGCCAACGAAATGGCGCCGCGCGTTCACAATTCCGGCCACTGGACCGAAGCCGCATGCGTCGTATCGCAGTTCGAGCAGCACATCCGCGCCATCGCCGGCCTGCCGCTTGCGGACGCGTCGCGCCACACCGATTGCGTCATGCAGAACCTGATCGGCGATGACATTGCCGAAGTCTCTCACCTGCTCGCCGAACGCGACGTGCTGGTCCACCTCTATGGCAAGACCGAGGCGCGCCCGGGTCGCAAGATGGGGCATTTTACCCGGCTCCTCCAGCCTCGCTAGCCACAGGATTGCGCGGAAGGGGCGGCAAAATCCCTCCTACCGCGGTTGACAGGCCAGGGGCGACACGGTATGTGCCTGCCTACTTGAAGAGCGCGCTTTCCGGCGCGCTTTTGATTGTTGGAATTACCGGGCGAATTTTCGTTCCCCGAAACCTGCGGATCAGGAAAAATGAAGATCAAGAATTCGCTCAAGTCGCTGAAGGCCCGCCACCGCGAAAACCGTCTCGTTCGCCGCAAGGGTCGCGTCTACATCATCAACAAGCTGAACCCGCGCTTCAAGGCACGCCAGGGCTGAGGCCCCGCGGAGGCCGCTCGCCTGTCCGTCGGTCGCTTCACTGGTCCCTTGATTTTTTGATTTTGATCTTGCGCCATGGCGGGCTACGATGTCCGCCATGCGCATTTTTATGACTTCAATTCTGGCATTTTTCGCACTGGCCGTTTGGACCACGTCCGGAACGCCGCTCCTGGCTGCCGAAGCTTTGCCGCAACCGGAGACGGCCAGTCTCGCAACACCGGAGCAGCAGCTCGATTCCCTCTTTGCCGAACTGAAGAAAGAGCGCGAGGAGGATCGGGCACGGGACATCGCAAACCGCATTCGTCAGCAATGGCAGGACTCCGGCAGCGCGACCGTCAACCTGCTCATGCAATGGGCGGACAAGGCAATCGCCGACGACAAGAAGTCGATGGCGCTCGACATCCTCGACCAGGTCATCGTTCTCGCCCCTAACTATGTTGAGGGCTGGAACCGTCGCGCCACGCTGCATTACCAGATGGGCAATTTCCGGAAGGCGATGTCGGACGTCAGCCACGTGCTTGCACTCGAACCACGGCATTTCGGCGCCCTCGCCGGCATGGCGTCCATGCTTGAAGATGCCGGCAAGAGCGAGCTCGCCCTGCGCGCGTGGCAGCAGTTTCTCGATATCTACCCTTCCGATCGGAAAGCGCAGGAACAACTCGGCGAGCTGGCTGAAAGGCTCGCCGGCAGCCGGACCTGAAGGCGCGGCGCAGGTTCAAAGAGTTGCAGCGACTTTTGCATGTCTGCAACACGCGCGACGTTATGGGAGGACGAAAGAACTCGCAGCAAACGCGCTTGCAAGGAGCGAGAGCCGGGGGCTCTCGCCTTAGCAGCGGCGGCTCAAACGCCGGTCAAACCGTCCGCGTTGATATACGCAATACGCAGCATGTTGGTGGCGCCCGGCGTTCCGAGCGGCACACCGGCGGAGATGATGATGCGGTCACCCGGCGTGGCGAAGCCCTCGGTAACGGCGATGCGGCAGGCACGGTTGACCATGTCGTCGAGATCCTTGGCATCTTCGGTGACGACGCAATGGAGCCCCCATACCACCGAGAGACGCCGGGCCGTTTCGACGATCGGCGAAAGGGCGATGACCGGAACTTGCGGGCGCTCGCGCGCGGCACGCAAGCCCGTGGCGCCGGAGGAGGTGTAACAGACGATCGCGGAAAGATTGAGCGTTTCGGCGATCTGGTGGGCGGCAAGCGAAATAGCGTCGGCGCCGGTTGCCTCCGGCGGCGTTCGCTGGGCGTAGATGATGCCCGAATAGTGCGGGTCGCGCTCGACGTTGCTCGCGATCGAAGCCATGGTCCTAACCGCTTCGATCGGATATTCGCCGGAGGCGGATTCGGCCGAGAGCATCACCGCGTCGGCCCCTTCGAACACCGCGGTCGCCACGTCCGACACTTCCGCGCGCGTCGGCACTGGCGCCGAGATCATCGATTCCAGCATCTGGGTGGCGACGACCACCGGCTTGCCGGCGCGACGGCAGGCGCGCGTCAACTGCTTCTGAAGTCCGGGAACGGATTCGAGCGGCATTTCGACACCGAGATCACCACGCGCCACCATCAGCGCATCCGACAATTCGATGATCTCGTCGATGCGCTCGATCGCCTGCGGCTTCTCTATTTTCGACATCAGCCCGACGCGGCCACGTGCGATCTTGCGCACCTCGGCCAGATCCTCCGGACGCTGGATGAAGGAGAGCGCTACCCAGTCGACCTGTCCCGTTGCCAGTACAGCGTCGAGATCGGATCGGTCCTTATCCGTCAGCGCGCCGACGCCGAGCAGCGTATCGGGCAGGCTGACGCCCTTGCGGTCCGAGATCTTCGTGCCGGAAACGACGGTGGTCACGATGCTGTTGCCGTCGGTTCTTTCGGCGCGCAGGTGCAGTTTGCCGTCGTCGATCAGCAGGCGATCGCCAGGCTTCACCGCCTGGAGGATCTCCGGATGCGGGAGGTGGACGCGCGTGTTGTCGCCGGGGACGTCCTTGTTGTCGAGCGTGAAGGTCTGGCCGATCGAGAGATCGACCTTGCCTTCGGCGAACTTGCCGACGCGCAGCTTTGGGCCCTGCAGGTCGGCAAGAATTCCGATCGGACGGCCGCAACGCACTTCGACGGCGCGAATCCGCGTGATCAACGTACGCATGACTTCGTGGCTGGCATGGCTCATGTTGATGCGGAACAGGTCAGCCCCCGCCTCGTGCAGTTTCTGAATTGTCTGCTCCTCGGCCGATGCCGGTCCGAGCGTGGCGAGAATTTTGACTTTTCTGTTCCGTCTCATCAATTCTGGCTTTCCTGCGTACCGGGCGTATCGGAAAGCTGAACCATCCAGCTTCCCTGCCGCCCTGTGTCGTATTCCTTGAATCCCATGCGCTGGAAGCCGCGTGCATAGCAGTCCTCAACGCCGACGATCTTGAACTCGTTTTCCGCGACGCACATGTTGACGTCGCCCGTCCAGCGGCCGCCCTTGGCCGCGTCTTCCGCGTAGAGATAGTAGTAGCGCGACTCTAGTTCGCCCTCGATCAGGGTGGCGCAGGTCGTTGCCGGCACCTGCCACCAACCCTCCGTTACCCAGCCTTCCTTCGCGCGATAGCCGATCGCCACTCCGACCAGGGTCTGAGTGCCGTTGCAGACGCGAAAGTCGGCCCGCGCCTCGCCAGCAAACAGGAACGAACCGGAAATCGCCACGGAAAACAGGAGGACGGCTCCCAACGACATCGGCCCCGGTTTCACTTTGGATAAAGGATGTCTGAACACGGCTTCCTGCGGAACTCCGTTTTGATTTGCGTGGCACTTTCTTGCGACGGCCAGCCCTGAAAGTCAACGCAACTCTAATCGATTATATTTGCCCTTCATGTGACAGAAGGTGCCGAAACTTGCGTCTTTTTCTTGCGGAAGGCGAATTTGCGTGCGATCAGGTTGCGACGTTCGAAACTCCCAGCACAAAACGGCATGCGGCACTACTCTCCCTACGAGATCATCAAGGGCAATCCGGCGCAAGGACTTGTGCTTCTGGCGGACCATGCGATGAACCGACTGCCGCCGGAATACGACCGGCTCGGTCTGCCTGAAAGCGCATTCGCGCGCCACATCGCCTATGATATCGGCATCGAGTCGCTGACACGGCAACTGTCGGCCGCGCTCGATTCACCAGCCGTTCTCGGCTGCTTTTCGCGACTCCTGATCGACCCCAATCGCGGTGAGGACGACCCGACACTGATCATGAGAATATCCGACGGCGCCATCGTCCCGGGCAACCATCCGATCTCCACGGATGAGTGGCAGAGGCGGCTGGACCGCTTTCACCGCCCCTATCACCAGGCGGTATCGCAGACGATCGCCGAAGTCGCGGCGGCCGGCGCCCGGGCCCCGCTGGTCATTTCGCTGCACTCCTTCACACCCGCCTGGAAGGGCGTGGCGCGGCCGTGGCATGCGGCCGTGCTCTGGGACAATGACCCCCGCGCCGTCTTTCCGCTGATCGAGCGTCTCGAGGCTGCGGGCGATATCCTCGTCGGGAACAACGAGCCCTATGACGGCGCGCTCAGGGGCGATACGATGTACCGGCACTGCATGGCGGCAGGCATCCCCCATGCGTTGATCGAGATACGGCAGGATCTGATTGCCGATGACACGGGCGTTGCCGCCTGGGCCGAACGCCTGGCGCCCATTCTCGCGGCGCTCAACGCCATGCCGGCGCTCCACGCCTATCAGCGCCACCCTTCGCGCACGGGCGCCTATCGCGACGGGGATGAAGAGGAGAAACTACTATGACCCAGCTCAGCGAGGAACAGCGCCTGGCGTTCGAAGCCGCCGCTTTCCGCCGGCTGGTCGAGCATTTGCGCAGGCGCAGCGACGTCCAGAACATCGACCTGATGAATCTCGCCGGCTTCTGCCGCAATTGCCTTTCGAACTGGTATCGAGAGGCGGCCGAGACTTCCGGGATCGCGATGAGCAAGGAAGAATCGCGCGAGATCATCTACGGCATGCCGTATGAGGAGTGGCGGTCGCGCCACCAGACGGATGCATCGGCCGAGCAGAAGACTGCCTTCGAGCGCAACCGGCCGAAGGAATAGGGAGTATTTTGCATCCAGGTGGGATCACCTGACGTCGCACAAATGCCACAAGAGCAAATAGAGAGATTGCGGCGCGCATGCGTTTGAGCGCATCCCGTTGTGGCTGTCAAAAGGCAGGCGGAATGTGGCGCCTGTGGCCAGCACGGCAGGAAATGCCGGCGCTGTTGCGCAATCGCCCTTGACCTCGGAGGCGGTTCGCGGCAGGTCACAGCACCTGCAAATTCATTCCCCAAAAGGAGACGACCATGTCGGATGCTCAAGGCTTCGCACGCGATCAGCTTCGCGCTTTCATCGAACGGATCGAACGGCTGGAAGAGGAGAAGAAGACCATCGCGGATGACATCAAGGATGTCTATGGCGAAGCAAAGTCGATGGGCTTCGACACGAAGATCCTGCGTAAGGTGATCTCGATCCGCAAGCAGGACCAGGACGAGCGCCTGGAGCAGGAAGCGATCCTCGACACCTACCTGCAGGCACTGGGCATGATGCCCGTGGCCGAGGACGCGGCGTAAGCCGATGCGGCAGCACGGGGTCTACTGCATGTCTCCTTCTCGATTAGAGGACAAAGACATGCAGTGATTCAAAGCGCTGCAGCGACGTTTGCGCATCCGATAAGGCGGGCGGCGCTGGAGATGAACGCGGCACGCGCGCCGCTTCTCACAACACAAACGAAAAAGTCCGCCGGTATGGCGGACTTTTTCGTTTAGGTAAAGGGGTTCAATTGGTACTGAATCTCTTCACTTCCATGAAATTCACGGCATTGCCGGTGAAGCGGGCCGTGTCGACGGTGCCAGCATCGCTGGAGAAGCCGGCCGCATAGATGGTGGTGGGCGCGGCTCTGAGCGAGCTGCTGACGAATCGTGGAGCCTTGACCGGTTTCGACAGCGTGGCGAAACGGCTCGTCGACAGGGCCCACTCGGAAATGATCTTCTGCGTCAGCTTCGGCTCGGTGCGCACCGAGGATCGCGACGCGGCTGCCGCGTCCTGCTTCTTTGGCCGCGCGCCCTTCGACGGCGCATCCGACTGCGTATCGAAGGCACTGTCGAAAATCGCGGCCCTGCCGTTCGTTTCCAATTGCGGCGCATAGGCCGCCACCCGCAGCGGCGGAGTGTCGATCTGCTCGGCGGCAGCGTTCGGCGCGGCCAGCGCCACCTGCGTGCCGGTCTCTGTCGGCGCGTTCAGCGGCTCGGCTATCGACGCGAAAGCCGGACGATCAGCGGCAGTCGGGATTTCAACCTCGACCTCCGCAACGGCGGCAAGCGCAGCCTGGCCTGCCGGACGGGTGTCCGGCACCGGCACGAAGCCCAGTTCCGCAACCCCGCCATCGGCGGAAGCCAGGAGCGTTTCGCCGTCGGCAGCCGCGTTGGCCCGGTCGAGCATCTGCGGCACAGGCACCGCAAGCGTACTCAGATCGGTGAATTCCGAACCCGGTGCCGGCGAAGTCTGCGGCATCACCGCCGCCAGCGCCTCCTGGGAGCTGTTCTTCTCCGGCGCGACGAGCGCGACGGTCACGCCGCTTTCCGCGGGCGCCTCCTTGAGGGCCGGACGTACACTCGGAACAGGCGCACTGAAATTCTGCTGTGCATCGGCGGAGGTCGCGACACCCGGCAAAGCGTCCTGACCTGCCGCACTCCGCACCGAGGCCGGAGCCGCCGTTTCGCCACCGGCGGCAATCGCCATCGGCTCTTCATCCTCGTCCCCGCCGCCAAACAGCATGGCAAGCAGATTGCGACGCTTGCCCGCGTCGCCCGCGCCCTTGGCACCGCCACCGGCCACTTCGATCGCCGAGGCTCCAACGCGACGCTTGTAATCGGCAACCGCCTGCTCATAGCCGGGAAGCGGCCTGCCGTCGGCAGGAATGTGCATGGTCTTGCCGTCCGGGAAGAGCCGCACCAGTTCGTTGCGCGTCATGCGCGGCCAGGCGCGCACCCCGCCGACATCCATATGCACGAAAGGCGAGCCCGAGGTCGGGTAATAGCCGACGCCGCCGACCTGGAATTTCATGCCGATTTCACGGAGAGTCTTCAGCTTGACGTCCGGCAGATAGAAGTCCATCGCCTTGCCGAGCATGTGCTGGCTCTTCTTGGCAACGCCCTTCGAGCGCGACCGGAGCATGGAGTTCGTTGCCGGCGAGCGATAGGCGGAGACGACATGGATATAATCGCGCGAACCGCTCCTCTGGTAGACTTCCCAGACGAGGTCGAGGAGGCGCGGGTCCATCCTAGTCGGCTCGTTTCGCCGCCAGTCACGCAAGAAACGGTTGACCTGCTCCAGGCCCCTCGAATCGTAGCGGCCATTGCGCTTGAAGGTAATCTGCGCCTTTTCCCCGGTGTGAATGAAGTACAGCCTCAACGTGCGAGTCTGGCCGGCAGCCTCGACGGGCGGCGCCATGCCGGGGGTCACGAGAGAGCAAGCCAAGGCGATGGAAGCAAGGAACTGCGGTGCCTTACGGGCCACCGCCGAGCAGAGTCTGCGCGCTAGGGAACCGGCTGGTTCCTCCAAACCGAACAAATTTGGCATTCAATCCCCGTTCGACGGACAACCGTGCTTCGCTGTGTCCCATGACCGTCAATTAAGGTGACAGCATGGCAGATATGCCACAGTGGTCACCGTTCCTTATAGTATAGTGAACGGTTCCCTAACAAGGTCTAAACGGAGCGCCCAAGTTGCACGGCGAACGGCTGTGAATACGTGGGATTATGCGGCTTCGCGCAGAGGATTATCGGGATCGATGCCGTAATCCTTGAGCTTGCGATAGAGCGTCGAGCGCCCGATGCCGAGTTTGCGCGCCACCTGGCTCATCTGGCCGCGATAGAACTTCAGGGCAAAACGGATCAGTTCCTCCTCGACTTCAGCGAGTTTGCGCACGTCGCCGCCCTCGTCAACGCTGGCGATCGCATTCTCGAATCGCCCCTCTAATGTCCGCTCCGCTTTTTGGGAAGTGGCGATCTCGGCCCGAAAGTCCGCAAGCGCGTCGCCCTTCGGCCGCCGCTCCGGCCCCGCCTCCCCCCAGGAGAGACCGCCCCGGTCGGCAACGACATAACCCGGTATTTGCGTGGCGATCTGCGGAAAGTCCTTGACCGTAAGCTCGTTGCCCTCGGCAAGCACCACGGCGCGGAAGATCGCGTTTTCCAGTTGGCGGATATTGCCCGGCCAATCATAGGCGGTCAGAAGCGCCATCGCACCGCTCGAAGCAGTCAGGCGTTGATTGAGTCTCTGTTCGGCGGCGAAGCGCTCGACGAACGCACGCACCAGCACGGGGATGTCCTCCTTGCGCCGGCGCAGAGCCGGAATCGTGATCGGGAAAACATTGAGCCGGTAATAGAGGTCTTCGCGGAACCTCCCTTCGCGCACCTCGTTGATCAGGTCCTTGTTGGTGGCGGAGATCAACCGCACGTCGACCTTCTGCGGCTGGCGGGCACCGACCGTTTCGATCTCGCCCTGCTGGACGGCTCGCAGCAACTTCACCTGCACCTCGAGCGGCAGGTCGCCGATCTCGTCGAGGAACAGCGTGCCGCCGTCCGCCTCGGCGAATTTGCCCGCATGCTTTTCGGTGGCGCCGGTGAACGCGCCCTTTTCGTGGCCGAAGAGAATGCTCTCGACGAGGTTGTGCGGGATGGCGCCGCAATTGACCGTGATGAAGGGCTTGTTCGCGCGAGCGCTCGCCGCCTGGATCGCCCGCGCCACCATTTCCTTGCCGACGCCCGATTCGCCTTCGAGCACGATCGGAATATTCGACTGCGCGGCACGGCGGGCAAGGTCGAGAACGCGGATCATCGCCGGGCTCGCCGAGACGATGTCGTCGAAGCCGACGGCGCCCCCGCGCGGGCGCCGCGCGGTTTTGACCTTGCCGTCGCGGCTCGCCATCTTCAACGCGTTGCCGATGGCGATCGACAGGCGCTCCGGCGATACCGGCTTGACGAGGAAATCGAAGGCGCCGGCCTGCATCGCCTGGACCACCGTCTCGATGCCGCCCTGACCCGTCTGCACGACGACCGGCGTATCGACACCGCGTTCGGCAAGCGCCTCGAGGAAGCCGTGGCCGTTCATCTCCGGCATCAGCAGATCGAGCAGGATGACATTGACGATGCCGCCCTTGCGGTCCAGCAGTTCGAGCCCGCGACGCCCGTTATCGGCCACATGGGCAACATGACCCAGTCGTTCGATCATGTTCGTCAGCAATCGGCGCTGCACCGGATCGTCATCGATAACAAGAATATGGGATGTCACGAAAGCCTCCTGCTCTGGACACGCGGTACTCTTGGCCAACCTCATGTGCCAATTCATGCCACCATTCGTGCCACAAAGGGCTGAAGATCATGTTTTGGGAAATGCTTGCATTTTATCCATTGCGGGCGATAGCAATGGGCCCCATATCGCTTGCCTGCGGCACCTCTTCCCGGCCCGGTCCGAACTGGGGAAGGTTGCAGCAATTCAAAGTCCAAACGAGAGATACGCCAATGACATTCGCCTCGCTCCTTTCCGCCGGCTCCGGCCGATCCCGAGTGCGCGCGCAAGCCGGGCAGGCGGCGGGCGGAGGCGCCGAACTCGGCGACCTGCCGAGCTGGCGGCTCGAGGACCTCTATGTTTCCGCGAATTCCGAGGAATTCCGTGCCGACCTCGCAAAGGCGGAAGCCGATGCGATCGCCTTCGAGACCAAATGGAAGGGCAAGCTCGCGGAAGCCGCCCGAAAGACCGGGGACGAGGGCATCGGCGCGGCGGTAAAGGAACTGGAAACGCTCGAGGAGTTGATGGGCCGCATCGCCTCCTTCGCGGGGCTGACCTATTTCTCCGACACGTCCAAACCGGCAAACGGCAAACTCTATGGCGACGTGCAGTCGAAGCTGACCGACATCTCGGCACATCTCCTGTTCTTTTCGCTGGAGCTCAACCGCGTCGAGGATGCCGCGATCGACGCCGCTCTCGAAACCGACAGCCTCGCTGCGCACTACAAGCCCTGGATCCTCGACCTGCGCAAGGACAAGCCCTACCAGCTCGACGACCGGCTGGAGCAGCTCTTCCTCGAGAAATCGATGACCGGCGCCGCTGCCTTCAACCGGCTATTCGACGAGACCGTCGCTTCCCTCACCTTCACAGTCGACGGCGAGGCCCTGCCGCTCGAAATGACCCTGAACCTCCTGCAGGATCCATCTCCGGAGCAGCGCAGGAAAGCAGCCATGGCGCTTGCCGAAACCTTCAAGGCAAACATCCGCACCTTTGCGCTGATCACCAACACGCTCGCCAAGGACAAGGAAATCGCGGACCGCTGGCGCGGTTTCCAGGACATCGCCGACAGTCGCCACCTCGCCAACCGCGTCGAGCGCGAGGTGGTGGACGCACTTGCGGCAGCGGTTAAGGACGCCTATCCGCGTCTTTCCCATCGCTATTATGCGATGAAGGCCAAATGGCTTGGCATGGAACAGATGGAGTTCTGGGACCGCAACGCCCCCCTCCCCGAAGCGCCGAACGCGGTAATTCCCTGGGACACCGCCAAGGAAACGGTGCTTTCCGCTTATCATGGCTTCGCACCGGAGATGGCGGCGATCGCCCGGCGGTTCTTCGACGAGCATTGGATCGATGCGCCGGTGCGACCCGGAAAGGCGCCGGGCGCCTTTGCCCATCCGACGGTTCCCTCCGCGCATCCTTACGTTCTCGTCAACTACATGGGCAAGCCGCGGGACGTAATGACGCTCGCTCACGAGCTTGGCCATGGCGTGCACCAAGTGCTGGCCGGCGCTCAAGGGGCGTTGATGGCCTCGACGCCGCTGACGCTTGCCGAGACTGCCTCCGTCTTCGGCGAGATGCTGACCTTCCGCGCGCTGCTCGACCGGACCAGGGACAAGCGCGAGCGCAAGGCCATGCTGGCGCAGAAGGTCGAGGACATGATCAACACGGTCGTGCGGCAGATCGCTTTTTATGACTTCGAGCGCAAGGTCCACACGACCCGCAAGAAAGGCGAACTGACCGCCGACGATCTGGGCGAACTCTGGCTGTCGGTGCAGGGCGAAAGCCTCGGTCCGGCGATCCGGCTGTCAGAGGGATATGAGACCTATTGGGCCTATATCCCCCACTTCATCCATTCGCCTTTCTATGTCTATGCCTACGCCTTCGGCGATTGCCTGGTGAACTCGCTCTATGCCGTCTACCAGAACGCCGAGAGCGGCTTTCAGGAGAAGTATTTCGACATGCTGAAGGCCGGAGGAACCAAGCATCACTCCGAGTTGCTGGCGCCATTCGGGCTCGATGCCACCGATCCGTCGTTCTGGGCACAGGGCCTGTCGATGATTGAAGGGCTGATCGACGAACTGGAGGCGCTTGATAGGGCGTGACCGAGCCCATCCGGCAAGACCGACGACTGACTGCAACCCGTATGATCGAACACGCGCCCTTTGTCCTATTCCGGGATGACAGCGAAAACCTGACGACCGTCTTCGCCGAGCCGTCGCGCGTGATCACCGCGCGCACGCGGGCGGAGTTTCAGCGCGGCCTTGCCGAGCTCGATGCCGCCCACCACGCCGGGAAGTGGCTTGCCGGCTACATGGCCTATGAGGCGGGTCACCTCTTCGAGGAAAAGCTTGCGCTGTTTGCCGAGGAGAACCGCGAGACGCCGCTGATGTCCTTCGGCGTCTTCGACGCGCCGGCGGAAGACCATCCGCTCGCCACGCCGCTTCGGCGCACGGAGAACGAGCCGTTTCTCGCCGAGCCGCGTGCCGGTTGGAACCTGCCGGCCTACCGGCAGCGCTTCGAACGGCTGCACCAGCATCTGCGCCGGGGCGATTGCTACCAAGCGAACCTGACGATGCCGGTCTTCGCGCGCTGGTCCGGCGACCCGCTCGCCGCCTTCTGGTCGCTGATCGAGCGCCAGCCGGTGAAGTACGGCGCGTTTGTGGCGCTCGATGGGCCGCTGCTCTTGTCGCGCTCGCCCGAATTGTTCTTTCGTGTCGATGACGACGGCTGGATCGAGACGCATCCGATGAAAGGAACGGCGCCGCGCGGGTCTAACCCCGCTGAGGACGCAGCCATCATCCAGGCGATGCGGGACGACGAGAAGAGCCAGGCCGAGAACCGCATGATCGTCGACCTCCTGCGCAACGACATTTCCCGCGTCACCGAGGTCGGCTCGCTCGACGTGCCGAGACTTTTCGACATCGAGACCTACCCGACGGTTCACCAGATGGTGAGCCATGTGCGGGCGAAGCTTCTGCCCGGCATCGGCATCTCCGACATTTTCGCCGCGCTCTTCCCCTGCGGCTCCGTCACCGGCGCGCCGAAGATGCGGGCGATGGAGATCCTTCATGCGCTGGAGGCCGGTCCCCGCGACGCCTATTGCGGCGCCATCGGCTTCGTCGCACCGAGCGGCATCATGCGCTTCAATGTAGCGATCCGCACCATCTCGGTCTTTCCCGACGGCCGGGCAATCTTCAATGTCGGCGGCGGCATCGTCTTCGATTCCAAGGCCGAGGCGGAATATGACGAATGCCTGCTGAAGGCGCGCTTCGCCGTCGGCGATGCCGAGATCGCGCAATGACGGATTTCTCGCTGATCGAGACGCTGCGCTACGACCCGGCAGCGGGATTGGCTCGCCTCCGGCTGCATCTGGCACGCTTGACGCGTTCCGCCCGGCGGCTGGGATTTGCCGGCGCGGCCACCGCCGGGGAGCGCCTGGACGAGGCCGTGCGGGGCGCCGACCGGCCGCTCCGCGTCCGCCTCACGCTCAGCCGCGACGGCACCGTCGCGATTACGACCGCCCCCTTCACGCCGCTTGCCGACGATACGAGATGGCGGGCACGGATCGCGTCCACGCGGCTCGATTCCAGCGACTGGCTCCTGCGGATGAAGACGACGCGGCGCGAGGTTTATGAGGCGGCGCGCGGCGAATTTTCCCCGGAAGAGGCAGACGAGGTCATCCTTCTCAACGAGAAGGGCGAGGTCTGCGAGGGCACAATCACCTCGGTTTTCCTCGATGACGGCAGCGGCGTGCTGAAGACGCCGCCGATCGCCTGCGGCCTTCTCGCCGGTGTGCTTCGCACCGACCTCATCTGTGAGCGCCGTGCGCGCACCGCGCGCCTGCAACCGGCCGATCTTCAGCACGGCCGCCTCTTGCTCGGAAACTCGCTAAGAGGTCTGATCCGGGCGGAACTCGTGGTCTGAACCGGGCAGCGTGTAGCGCTTCACCCGATCGCGGCCCTCGCGCTTGGCGAGATGGAGCGCTTGGCCGGCGCGCACATAGATGTCGTTAACCTTGTCGCCCTCGCGATATTCCGCAAGTCCTGCCGAACAGGTGTAGTAGAATTCCGGAATGTTCGCTAGCGGTCTGGCGCTGCGTACTTTTTCAAGCAGCCGATCAAGAATGAGGTTCGCTTCGCTGACGGTGGTGTCAGGCAGGATAAGCATGAACTCCTCACCGCCGATCCGGCCGAAACAATCGGTACGGCGCACGAAGCCCTGCATCTGGCGGGCGAAATCGAGCAGCACCTCATCGGCCCCGTGCGGGCCAAAGCGGTCGTTGATGGCCTTAAAATAGTCGATGTCGAGGATCGCCACGCACCCCCACATCTGTGGATTGTCGGCACAGTTTTGCACGAAGTCGGCAAGCTTTCCCAAAGTGTGCCGGCGGTCAGGGACGCTGATCAGTTCGTCCACCTGCGCGTCCCTGAGGGCGAAATCCCGGTCGCGCCGGTGCTTGCGCTCCTCCTCGCGCATCGCCGTGACGTCGGCTGCGATAGAAAGACGCCAACCCTTCTCGTCGACAGTCTCGGTCACGAACAGGGTGCGTCCATCATGCAGCTCGACTTCCGCGGTTCGGGTGTGGGCGCTGCCGCGGCGCTCGAGCGCGGCGTCGATCCAGCCTTCGATGTCGCTGGTCTCGATCATCGCTCCGCTGCCGGTCGCGTGGTTGCGGCGCGTGATCTCCGCCCAGGTCGGGGCCTCCTCCACGCCAACATGATAGGCGGAACGAAATGCCGCATTGGCAAAGCGCAATCGGTCATGCTGATCGTAAAGCGCGATCAGCACAGGCGTTCTGGCTTGCAGACCCATCAGGGCCTTGGCGTATTCACCGGTCACGTTTGGTCTGCTCCAGTTGGAACGGCATCCATCAATCACGGCGCGAAGCGGACGGCTCAACTTAAGCTATAGCACGAAACGCTTGTGACAAGTCGCATTAACATGCGAAACCCGAGGGAATGGTCAAGTCGAGTCATCTCGAATGAAGCACACGCCTTACGACGGCACGTCGAAGCCCTTTGCAATCGGTCTCGCCCAGCTCGATTCCGACCGGTGGATTGAGCCGGACGAGGCGCTCGACTTCTATCTATCGGAAAAGTCGCGGCTGCTGATCGAAAACCGCAGCAGCGTCTTCGCAGCCGCGGCGGAAAGCGGCAACGCCCAGCGGGAGCTTCTCTCGCTGCTCATGGATTATCTGTTGCGCCGCTATCCACATATCTATCGGCGCGATGGCGAGACGATAGTCGTCGGCGGGCGCGAAGTGAACCTGAATGGCGACCCCCCGATCCTCTCCGCCGGAGCGCTCATCCAGGATGATCTCGCCATCATGGAGTGCAAAGACGGCGAATGGCGCCTCACCGCCGCCTATATCGCCTTTCCCTCCTCTTGGTCGCTTGCGGAAAAGTTCGGCCGCTCGATGGACGAGATCCATGCGCCCGTTCCCGGCTTCGCAGCGGGCTCGCGCAATGCGGAACTGATCGCCCGCATGTTCGACCGGCTGCCGCCCGACCGCTTCGTCGAACGCTTCAACTGGGCAATAAACGCAGACGGCGCGCTGCACCTGCCGAAGTCGAAAACGGAAGACATTGGCGCAGAGGCCGTCGCCCTCGAAAAAGAGCGAACCTATATCCGGGTCGAAAGACAGACACTGCGAAAACTGCCGGAAACGGGCGCGATCGCGTTCACGATCCGCATCTACTCCGATCCGCTCGCGGCACTCGGGAGCCGCCCCGATGCGGCGAGGCTTGCCCTTTCTTTCATTACCCAGCTCCGCGAATTGACGCTGCCGCAAGCGGCCTACAAGGGCCTAGTCAGCAAGCGGGGAGCCCTGATTTCGGCCCTTGCCTCGATTGCCGGTTAAGCAATTATTGAGATCGCGGTTGACCGGCCGGCCCTTTATTGTGACAGGAAACTGTGCTCTACAGCGCCGCGCGTCTTTTCAGGCGCGCAGAGATTGCTGCAGCAGGCCCCAAGAACGAACTACTGCATGTCTCCTTTTAATCAACCTCGGTTGAAGGACCAAGACATGCAGCAATTCAAAGTGCTACAGCGACCTTTGCGCGCCTGAAATGACGCGCGGCGCTGTAGGCCCGCCATTCCGCGCGTTCAATCACCACTGAGACGTTTTGCCAGGAGAAACGCTAAAATGTCAGACACCACCTATCCGGTCTATGGCGAGATAACCGGCCCGATCGTCATGATCGGCTTCGGTTCGATCGGCCACGGCACACTGCCGCTGATCGAGCGCCACTTCAAATATGACAAGAACCGGCTGATCGTGGTGGAACCGCGCGAAGATGCAAAGGATGCGGAGCTTTTCGCACACCATGGCGTGCGGCACGTCCGCGAATACGTGACCAAGGACAATTACAAGGAAGTCCTCAAGCCGCTGCTCACCGAGGGCGGCGGCCAGGGCTTCTGCGTCAATCTATCGGTCGACACCTCGTCGCTCGACCTGATGAAGCTCTGCCGGAAGCTCGATGTTCTTTACATCGACACGGTCGTCGAACCCTGGCTCGGCTTCTACTTCGACACTGAAATGGACAACGCCGACCGCACCAATTATGCGCTCCGCGAGACCGTCCGCCGCGAAAAGGAAAAGAACCCCGGCGGCACGACAGCGATTTCCACCTGCGGCGCCAATCCGGGCATGGTTTCGTGGTTCGTCAAGAAGGCTCTCTTGAATCTCGCCGACGACATCGGCCTCAAATACGAGGAGCCGCATCAGGACGACCGCGAGGCATGGGCGAAGCTGATGAAGAAGGTGGGCGTCAAGGGCATCCACATCGCCGAACGCGACACCCAGCGGACGAAGAACCCCAAGCCGCTCGACGTCTTCTGGAACACCTGGTCCGTCGAAGGCTTCATCTCTGAAGGTCTGCAACCGGCCGAACTCGGCTGGGGCACGCATGAAGAATGGATGCCCAAGAACGCGAAGCAGCACAAGAAAGGCTGCAAGGCGGCGATCTATCTCGAGCAGCCGGGCGCCAACACCCGCGTTCGCACCTGGTGCCCGACGCCCGGCCCGCAATATGGCTTCCTCGTCACCCACAATGAATCGATCTCGATCGCCGACTTCTTCACCGTTCGCGACAAGAATGGCGACGTCGCCTACCGTCCGACATGCCACTATGCCTATCATCCCGCCAACGACGCTGTCCTGTCGCTGCATGAGATGTTCGGCAATGGCGGCAAGGCGCAGCCGGAACTGCACGTCCTCGACGAAAACGAACTGGTCGACGGCATCGACGAACTCGGCGTGCTGCTCTACGGCCATGCCAAGAACGCATACTGGTACGGCTCGCGCCTGTCGCTCGAAGAGACCCGCCGCATCGCGCCCTACCAGAATGCGACCGGCCTGCAGGTGACGAGCGCCGTTCTCGCCGGGATGGTCTGGGCGCTGGAGAACCCGAACGCGGGCATCGTCGAGGCCGACGAGATGGACTACAGGCGCTGCCTCGAAGTGCAATCGCCCTATCTCGGTCCAGTCGAGGGCCACTATACGGACTGGACGCCGCTCGACGGCCGCCCGGGCCTCTTCCCCGAGGACATCGACACCCGCGACCCTTGGCAGTTCCGCAATATCCTGGTCCGCTAGAGCATTTTGCAGTCAGGTGGAATCACCTGACGTCGCACAAATGCGGCAAAAACAAGCAGATAGAGCGGTAGCGCGAACGTACGTGAGCGCATCCGCTCTAGCGCATCGGCCCGAAAATCGTACCCGATTTTCGGAAAGCTCGATACGCAGATTCAAACAGTTACAGCAACCATTGCGCGCCTGAAAAGACGCGCGGCGCTGTAATATGGCCGTCGGGGTATGGGCGCTGGTGCGCCCATTTGCTCCGGTTCAACAAGAATCGCCTGCGCCCGGGGCGGTCCGCTTCGGGCACTCATCGCGTTTCGGGCCTCGCAACAAGCCCGCTCTTGCGTTCAACTCCTGATCGCGGCATGGTTCCGCATCCCTGTCGGCGAGGCGCTTTGTGCACAAAAGTCGCTGCAGCGCCTTGAATTTGTGCCCGATTTTGCCTTTAGCCGGTTCCGGATCGAAGATTTATGCGCTAGAGCGGACGAGTGTGAAGCGGTTTTGCGTTCGCATCCGCTGCAATCTGTGACGCGGGAGAAACGCCAATGAAGCCATTCGCCACCCTTGCACTTCTTGCCGCCGCCGCGGCGCTGACATCATGCCACGCGACATCAAGGACCGTCCGACCGATGCCGCAGGCAAGCCAGCCCGCCGGTGTGGAAGGCGCCTGGGTCGATCCGAACGGCATCGTCTCTACATTCGCAGGGGGTACCTTCTCGACTCGGACTACCGACACCAACCAGCTTCTTGCCTCCGGCAGCTACGTCAATGTCAGCCCGACGCTGGTCGAGATCAACATGACCTCGCTCGTGCGCAACACGCAATCCAAGGTCAATTGCGCGCTGGTGACATCCAATCAGCTGAACTGCACCACGGACTCCGGCGCGCAATTCTCGCTGGCCCGCCAGGGTTGAGAAGAGGCATTCCTGAAATGTCTTCCAAAAGCCCCCGCCCCGGGGGCTTTTTCATTTCCGACGAGCGCTTTAACACTGATTCGACTGAGCGGAAGCACGACACGCTTAACGCTTGCAGTCGGCCGCGACTGGTGAAACCATCCGGCCTGGAAAAATCGGCCGCGGCCCCGGCGAAGGGCGTCGAAGTCGGACGACGTGCACAGGCAAACAGGGAGAACATCATGATCAGACACATGCGGACTGGCCTTATCACCGCCTCGCTTCTTGCGCTTTCATCGGGCGCCGCCTTCGCCGACTACGAACTGAACATTCTGCATATCAACGATCTCCACTCGCGCATCGAGTCGATCAACAAATATGATTCGACCTGCTCGGCCGAAGAGGAGGAGAAGAACGAATGCTTCGGCGGCGTCGCCCGCTTGAAGACGCTGATCGACCAGAAGCGACAGGAACTGGCCGGCAAGAATGTGCTGCTCTTGAACGCCGGCGACAACTTCCAGGGATCGCTTTTCTTCACGACCTATAAAGGTGACGCGGAAGCGGAGTTCCTGAACTTGATGAAATTCGACGCGATGACCGTCGGCAATCACGAGTTCGACGAGAGCGAGGACGGGCTCGCAAGCTTCCTCGACAAGGTCACCTTCCCGGTCGTGACCGCCAACGTGCTGCCGAGCCACAAGTCGAAGATCGGCGACCGAATCAAGCCGTCGATCGTTCTCGACGTCGGCGGCGAGAAGATCGCCGTCATCGGCGCCGTTGCCAACGACACCGCGGAACTCTCGTCACCGGGGCCGGACATCCTGATCGGCGAGGACGTGGCGACAATCACCAGCGCCGTCGAGGAAGTGAAGAAGCAGGGCGTCGACAAGATCATCGCGCTGACCCATGTCGGCTATCCGCGCGACCTGGCGGCGATCGCCAAAATCCCGGATGTCGATGTCGTTATCGGCGGCCATTCCCACAGTCTTCTTTCGAACACCGACGAACATGCGGAAGGCCCCTACCCGACCATGGTCGACAATCCCGGCGGCTACAAGGTTCCGGTGGTACAGGCCGGCGCCTACACCAAATATCTCGGCGATCTCGTCGTCACCTTCGACGACAATGGCGTCGTGAAGAGCGCCAAGGGCGACCCGATCCTGATCGATTTCTCCGTCAAGCCGGACGAAGCTGTCGTCGCCCGCGTCAAGGAACTCGCCAAGCCGATCGAGGAACTGAGGTCCAAGGTTATCGCCAAGACGGAGGCGCCGATCGACGGGTCGCGCGAGAATTGCCGCGCCAAGGAATGCGAGATGGGCAGCCTGGTCGCCGACGCCATGCTCGAACGCGTTAAGGACCAGGGAGTTACCATCGCCATCACCAATGGCGGCGGCCTCAGAGCGTCGATCGACGCGGGCGACGTGACCATGGGCGAAGTGATCACCGTGCTCCCGTTCCAGAACACGCTTTCCACTTTTCAATTGAAGGGCTCAGAAATCCGCGACGCGCTTGAGAACGGATTGAGCCAGATCGAGGAAGGCGGCGGACGCTTCCCGCAGGTGGCGGGCCTCAAGATCGCCTTCGACGCGTCCAAGCCAGCCGGCAGCCGCCTCGTCTCCGTCGAAACGAAGGACGGCGAAAACTTCGTGCCGCTTGCCCCTGAAAAGACCTATTCGCTCGCCAGCAACAACTTCATGCGCGCCGGCGGCGACGGCTATTCCGTCTTCAAAACGAGGGGCGAGAACGCTTACGACTACGGTCCGGGGTTGGAAACGGTGCTCGCCGATTATCTTGCAGCACACCAGCCATTTACACCCTACACGGACGGTCGCATCACCGAGGTGGCTGCAGCGCCGGCGGCTGAGCTGGGAGCCGAGGCGAAACCGGCGGAGACGACCGCCGCCGCTACCGAGGCGATGCCCGAAGCGACGGCGGGAGCCGCCGGCCCGCAAAAGCACATCGTCGCCAGCGGCGACACGCTTTGGGACCTCGCAGAGTCCTTCTACGGCAACGGCGCGGCATGGAGAAAGATATCGGCTGCCAATGGCGACCCGGCGCCGCGCAGGCTCGAGGTCGGCCGCGAATTGGAAATTCCGGCGAAGTAAGACAATCTCCCTCAAGTTTAGAGCCGGCGCGGGCTTTCCCGCGCCGGCTTTTCTTTTTAGAAGTGTTTGAAAGCAGAGGTGCCGCTCAATATATGGCGCCCATGAGGAAGACGATGACCGAAGCAACCGCAGAACCGATCGCCCCCGCTCATCCGCCCGTGAATTTCGGAAAGGTCGGTGTGTTGCTCGTCAATCTCGGCACTCCGGACGGCACCGATTTCGCCTCCATGCGCCGCTATCTCAGGGAATTCCTGAGCGACAGGCGCGTCATCGAATGGTCGCGCCTCTTCTGGTACCCGATCCTCTACGGTATCGTGCTCAACACGCGCCCGCGCAAGGTCGGCAAGGCCTATGAGCTGATTTGGAACAAGGAGAAGAACGAAAGCTGGCTGCGGACCTATACACGCAACCAGGCGGCACTGATGGCCGAGAGCCTCGCCGACAAGCCGCAGGTGGTTGTCGACTGGGCCATGCGCTACGGTCAGCCGTCGATCGCCTCGCGCCTGGAGGCGCTGCAGAAACAGGGCTGCGAGCGTATCCTGGTCTTTCCGCTCTATCCGCAATATGCGGCGGCAACGACCGCGACCGTAAACGACAAGGCCTTCGAGGCGCTTCTCAAGATGCGATGGCAGCCGGCCCTGCGTACCGTTCCGCCCTATTACGACGATCCGGTCTATATCGACGCGCTCGCCGCCTCGATCGATCACCACCTGGCGACGCTCGATTGGCAGCCCGAGGTCGTCCTTGCCTCCTTCCACGGCATCCCGAAAAGCTACTTCGACCTCGGCGATCCCTATTACTGTCAGTGCCAGAAGACGGCGCGCCTACTCAAGGAAAGGCTGGGCTGGCCGAAGGAGAAGCTGCAGGTTACCTTCCAGTCGCGCTTCGGTCCGGAGGAATGGCTGCAGCCCTACACGGACGCGACGGTCGAGAAACTTGCCAGGGACGGCGTCAAGCGCATCGCAGTGATCAATCCCGGCTTCGTCTCCGACTGTCTGGAGACCCTGGAGGAAATCGCCGGCCAGGCGGCCGAAAGCTTCCTCCACAATGGTGGCGAGAAATTCGCGCATATCCCCTGTCTGAACGACAGCCCCGGGGGCATGGCGGTGCTCCACCACGTCGTGCGGCGCGAATTGCAGGGGTGGGCTTAACGGCCGCCACTCGGCCTTCCGCTTGACGCTGCAGAGCGAAAGACCCAGGGTAAGGGCAAGCTCTTGCAAACTGGCGCAGACCGTGCCTCCTCGGTACTATCCGACTTTCTTCATGGCCGCCGGGTCGTCGGCGATCGAACGGATGAGAACGCGATTGCGCCCCTGCACCTTGGCATCATAGAGCGCGGCGTCCGCCTCCGAGAGAAGAAGATCCGGCTGCGTCTGCAGGACTGGGCCGCTCGCAACGGCTATGCCAATGCTGGCGGTCACTTTCCGGAACTCGCTCTGCGAATGGACGATATTCTCACCCTCGAGAAGTTCCGCGAACTGTTCCGCAACCGTGATCGCGCCCTTCTCGTTGGTATCCGGCAGAAGGACCACGAATTCCTCGCCGCCGTAGCGGGCGACAATGTCGGCGGGTCGTTTCGCCGACTTCAGCAGACAGTTGCTCACCTGGCGCAAACATTGATCGCCGGCAGGATGCCCGTAGGTGTCGTTATAGGCCTTGAAGCGGTCGATATCGATCATCAGCAGGCTGAGTGAAGCATCGTTCCTGGCGCACTTGGCCGCCTCGCGCTCAAAGGCCTCGTCGAAGGCGCGGCGGTTGACGATTCCGGTCAGGCCGTCCGTCTCCGCCAGGTTCTTCAACTGCTCGGCCGACACCCGAAGCGCGATTTCGGACTGCTTCGTCGCGGTGATGTCGGAGACGACCACCATCGCGCTGCCGTCCGCCGCAAGCCTCGTGCGAATGCTGAGCCAGTCTCCATTCTGGAGTTGAACCTCTTCATCCTTGTTCTGGTGCAAAGCGGCGCTGAGCGACTTGATCCACTCTTCCACCGCCTCATAGTCGACTCCGGAACGCTCACGCGTTTCGGCGACGCGTCGCAGAATTTCGCTGATATGGGCGCCGATTACCCGGGCGCCTCCGGAGAGCGGGAAAGCCCTGCGATACTGCTCGTTGCAGAAGAGCAGGTAGCCTTCCCTGTCGAACATCGCAAACCCATCCGACATTCCCGCGATCGCATGGGAAAGCAGATCCTTGTTTTCCCGCAGTTCCCGCTCCAGAGCAACCCGTTCCGTAACGTCCCGCGTAACGCCTGCAAGGCCGATCACGCGGCCCTCCATATCCCTGAGCGGGACCTTGGAGGCGAGAAGATCTCTGCCTTCGATGTGCTCGACGGAGTCGATCAGAGGCACGCCCGTGCGCATGACCTCCTGCTCGCTGTGATAGAGCTCTTCTGCCAGCCGCAGCGGCTGGAGATTAAAATCCGACAGGCCGACCATCTCCGCTGTCGTCCTGTAGCGGTAGAGCCGGATCATGTTTTCGTTGACGGTGATGAAGCGGCTGTCCCTGTCCTTGACATAGAGATAATCGGGCGATTGCGAAAATGCGGTCTCGAGCATCCGGCGCTCGAGGTCCAGCTGACGTGTTTTCAGGATGACGACGCCGCAGATCAGCGTCGCCGTCACATTCATCGCCGTCATGGGCAGGCCGATTGCGGCGAGCGTGCGAGCATTCGAAAGAGTGGGCAACAGCGCCATCGTTAGGACAAGCACGCTGCCGACGGCGGCGGCGAGCATGACGACGTGCATGAAGGTCGGCGGCTTCTTCTTCATGCAGAGATTGGCGAGGAGGCCGACCGCCGCAAGAGCGGCCATGACCAGTATACCCTCTGAGGCAGCTGCTCCGCCGAGCACGAGACGAACGGCGACCGCCAGTGTCAAGGCGATCGCGGCAGAGAGCGCCCCGCCAAACATCCCGGCAAGCACGAGCGGTGCGAAACGCAGGTCGATATAGATGCCCGGCGCGAACTCGATGGCGAGCAGAATGGAGCCGATGGAGGCGCCGCCTGCGATGGCCCCGAGCACGGCGTTTTCACGATCGGCCAGCCGCGAGCGGAACCAGATCGACAGATGCGCCCAAAGAGAAATTGCCAAGCTTACGAAAGCAAGATTGCCTACAAATTGCCCCCACATGCCATTCATCACGCTGCATCGGCCTTCCAAAAGATTCTCAAGGCCACCAATACGCGAAAACTCCTTTGAGCTTTCTTAAGGCGAGTCTGACATTGCGCACAGTTTTCTTTCGCAGCCGAGCCGGTTTCGCCCGCTGCCGCTTGAAAACTCGGAGCGAATCGCCACGTGTTGGGTTGAAGCGGCACATCTATCGCTTAAGTTGAACAGTGGAGGACTATCCTTGGGCGGCCTGGATATCGCGGTCATTGCTTTCGTCGTCTTCGTCCTTCTGGTGCTCCTCACCGGGGTCAAGACCGTACCGCAAGGCTATCTCTACACCGTCGAGCGCTTCGGCAGATACATAAGGACCATCGAACCGGGGCTGAACATCATCGTGCCCGTCTTCGACCGCATCGGCGCGAAAATGAACGTGATGGAGCAGGTTCTCGACGTGCCCACCCAGGAGGTGATCACCAAGGATAATGCCAGCGTTTCGGCTGACGCAGTCGCCTTTTATCAGGTCCTGAACGCCGCCCAGGCCGCCTACCAGGTCGCCAATCTCGAGAACGCCCTCCTTAACCTGACCATGACCAACATTCGATCGGTTATGGGGTCGATGGATCTCGACGAATTGCTCTCCAACCGCGATACGATCAACGATCGCCTCTTGCGCGTCGTCGACGAGGCGGCCAATCCCTGGGGCATCAAGATCACCCGTGTCGAGATCAAGGACATCGCACCGCCGACGGACCTCGTCGAGGCCATGGCCCGGCAGATGAAGGCGGAGCGTGAGAAGCGCGCACAGGTGCTGGAGGCCGAAGGCGCAAGGAACGCCCAGATTCTCCGCGCCGAAGGCGCCAAGCAGTCGGCCATCCTCCAGGCCGAGGGGCAGCGGGAAGCCGCCTATCGCGAAGCGGAAGCGCGCGAACGCCTGGCAGAGGCTGAAGCCAAGGCGACCCGAATGGTCTCCGAAGCGATTGCTGCAGGCGACGTCCAGGCGATCAACTACTTCGTGGCGCAGAAATATACCGAGGCCCTGGCGTCGATAGGTACCGCAAATAACCAGAAGATCGTCCTGATGCCGATGGAAGCAGCCTCGCTGATCGGTTCGCTTGGCGGCATCGGCGCAATTGCCCGAGAGGTCTTCGCCGAGGGCCAGCCAGCCGCGCGTTCGCGTGCCTCCACGCCGCGCAGCGGTCCGGCCTCCGGTCCGCTCGAGACGCCGTGAGGTCCGCTCCATGGTCGCCCGCCTCGTTCTCGAACTCGGTCCCTGGAGCTGGTGGGTTCTGGGCCTCGTGCTGCTGGCGGCGGAAGTGCTCGTTCCCGGCGTATTCCTGGTGTGGATCGGGCTTGCGGCGCTCATCATTGGCGTTCTGTCCCTGCTCCTGTGGGACGCGGCATTCTGGCTCTGGCAGGTCCAGCTCACCGCGTTCGCCCTGCTCTCCATGATCGCGGTCCTGATTGGGCGCCGCATCGTCGCCACCTCCGAGGAGAGCGACGAGCCGCTGCTCAACAAGCGTGCCGAAAGCCTGGTCGGCCGCACCGCGGTGCTCGAACAGCCAATCGCCGAGGGCCATGGGCGCGTGCGCCTTGACGATACGACCTGGGCGGTCGAGGGACCCGATCTTCCCGCGGGCACACGCGTGCGCATCGTCGCCAGCGCCGGAAGGCACCTGACGGTTGAGCGTGCCTGATGGGGGTTGAAAGACTTGCGGCGCTGTTTGGCTGATGCGCTCAACGGAAACCATTGATTAACCACGCCGCTTTACGATTGTGAAAGAATTGCAATCGGACATGCGGACAAGCGATCGATGGCGCCCATTACCTCACGCTCTCAATTGGCGGGCGCCATGCGGGTGACAATGCCAGCGTGGCTGTTGGCCGGCTGGACCGCTTTCGCTCCGACACCCGCTTTGGCGCAGAGTCTCGCACCCCTTGGGAACGACAGCGTCGCCACCAGCCTGACCGGCACGAGCCCGGCCATTAGTGATCCGCAGACGACCGGCGCCGTTGCCGGTGCGGATCTCTCGCCGGCGCTCGACGAGGATCTCAACCGCCTCAACCGACGCGAAGATACCATCGACGGGCTGCGCGCCCGCCCCGATCCCTATGGCGACGAGGCGGCGGGTATCCGGATCGGCACCTTCGTCCTGAAGCCTGCGCTCAGCGAAAGCTTCAATCATGAGCGGCAGGAGACCGGCGGCGACAGCCAGAGCCGGAGCTTCCTCGAGACCAGCCTCGAAGGGTCGTTCACCTCGGATTGGTCGCGCCATCAGTTGAGCGTGACCGGCGAAGGCGTGCTGCAGCACAATGTTTCGGGCGAGGGTGAAGAAGAACCACGTGCCGACATCGATGCGGAACTGCGGCTCGACTTGAGCGAGGACACCATAGCCAGGCTCCGGGCAGGCTACAGCTTCGAGCGCGAAGACGCCAGCGATCCGAACGCGATCGCCAATGCAGAGACCCAATCCGGCGTAAACAGTTACAGACTCGGCGCGGCGGCGGAGCGCGACTTCGGCATGATCCGGGGCGCGATCGGCATTGATTTCGAACGCCGCACCTATGGCGATGTCGAGCTCGACGATGGGACCACGGTGTCACAGGAGGACAGGGGCCGCAACATCGGTACGCTTACCGCACGCATCGGCTTAGAGCTCTCCCCGGCGCTCATCCCCTTCCTCGAAGGCTCCGTCGGAAAATCGGTCTATGATCTCAGGCAGGATACGCTCGGCTTCGAACGCTCCTATCAGAGCTATGCCGGCCGTGCCGGCGTGGAGGTCGATCTCGGCGAGAAGCTCAACGGTGAGCTCGCGGCCGGCTACGAGGCCCACCGTTTCGACGATGCACGGCTCGGCGATCTCCGCGGGCTATCGGTCGACGGGCGTATCAACTGGTCGCCGCAACGCGGCACCGATGTCCTGTTCGGCTTCCTGACGTATCTTGACCCGTCCACCACAGCCGGCGAGGCGGGATCGATCAATTATCAGCTGACGAACGTGGTCACGCATCAGATGAGGTCGGATATCGCCGCCAGGCTCTCCAACAGCGTGACGCTGCGCAATTTCCCTTCGGGTGCTGCCGGCTCTGACGAGACAACCTGGCGCACGGGCGCCGGGCTGACCTATGACATGAGCCGCTACCTCGCGCTCACCGGAGATGTGAGCTACGAGCGCACGAACAGAGACAGCGGGACTTCGAGCGAAACAGCGCGCGTGGGTGTTGGACTCACGCTGCGACGCTGATTGCCAGTAAACGCGAACGGCCACGCCCCAACATGGGGCCGGAATTCGCACCCAACTTGGATCACTTGAGCCTTTCCAGCAATCCCTTGAGCGGTCCCTCGACCACCGGACGGATGTCGGCGCGCTCCAGCGCAAAGGCGACGTTGGCGAGGATGAAGCCGTCCTTGGCGCCGCAATCGAAGGTCTCGCCGCGGAAGTGATAGGCTGCAAAGGGCTGCGTCTCGGAAAGCTTCACCATACCGTCGGTCAGTTGGATCTCGTTGCCGGCACCGCGCTCCTGGAGTTCCAGGATGGGGAAGATTTCCGGCTGCAGGATGTAGCGGCCGTTGATGAAGTAGTTCGAAGGCGCCGTGCCCGGTGCGGGCTTCTCGACCATTCTGGTGATACTGAAGCCGTCGCCGACCGGCTCGCCGACGCCGACGATGCCGTATTTGTGCGCCTGGTCGGGCGCGCATTCCTCGACGGCGACGACATTGCCGTTGCTCTCTTCGTAAAGCTCGACCATGCCCTTGAGGCAGCCCTTCTCTCCCTTCATGATCATGTCGGGAAGAAGCAGGGCGAAAGGTTCGTTGCCAACGAGATCGCGCGCGCACCAGACCGCGTGCCCCAGGCCGAGCGGTGCCTGCTGGCGTGTGAAGCTCGTGGTGCCGGCCTTCGGCAGCATGGCTTCGAGAAGCTCGATTTCTGCCTTCCTGTTGCGTTCCCGCAATGTCTGATCGAGTTCGACCTGGATGTCGAAATAGTCCTCGATGACCGCCTTGCTGCGGCCCGTCACGAAGATCAGATGCTCGATGCCCGCTTCGAGCGCCTCGTCGACGACATATTGGATGACCGGCTTGTCCACCACCGTCAGCATTTCCTTCGGCACGGCCTTGGTGGCGGGAAGGAAGCGCGTCCCCAGTCCCGCGACGGGGAAGACGGCTTTGCGGACTTTACGCTTTTCGGTCATGGAAACCTCCTTGCAGTGGCAATGGTTCTCTTCTACAGCGCCGCCGTCGTTTCAGACGTGTCGCTGCGGCATTCTGATTGCTGCTTGTCTCCTAAATCGAGGCTTTAGGGAGACACGCAGCCGCCTGAACCAGGCAATCCAACTGGAACAGGCCTGCGCCGACCAAGGGCGTGAGTTCCTGTAACGATTTGAATCTCTGCACGCTTTCCATAATCGACTCCGATTGACGAAAACTTGCCGAGACGCGGTTTGCCGACTTTCCATCGTGGAAGACGACTCGCCACATTCATGGTAAAGACTTTGTTGACCTCGTTTCTGTAGGCTTCTCCACTGAACCGTCGCGGCTGATGCCGTACGGCCTCAAGTAGGACCCGACATTCGCAATCCGGAGTAATCGGTCCGGCATGAACACCGGCTGAACGCTCCGCCGAGAAACGGAACCGACAGCAAAATGATCACAAACCGCAGGACGTTCTTCCGGCATATAGCCGCCGCTCTCGTCATCGCCGCCGCGTCTGGTGCCTCGCCTGCGCGCGCAGACGCGGGTTTTCGAAACTGGATCAATGACTTCTACGCGACCGCGGCCAAGAACGGCATCTCCAGGGAGACTTACCGCCAAGCCTTTGCCGGCGTAACGACGCCCGACCCCACGGTCATCGAGAAAGCCAACCACCAACCCGAGTTCAAGCACAAGATTTGGGAATATATCGACTCGCGAGTCAATCCGTATACCAAGCGCATCGGCCAGGAAATGGCGGCCAGGCATGCGCGGACGCTCGCTGCCATCGAGCGGCATTTCGGCGTCGACGGATCGGTGCTTTTGGCGATCTGGTCTATGGAATCGAATTACGGCGCCATCCTCGAGAAAGACGACCGGCTGCACTACGTGCCGCGCGCGCTGGCGACCCTTGCCTATGCCGACTCGAAGCGGGCGAAATTTGCTCGCACGCAGCTCATCGCAGCCTTGAAGATCCTGCAGAGCGGCGATGTGGCGCCGCGTGACCTCACCGGTTCCTGGGCCGGTGCGATGGGCCATACACAATTCATTCCGACGAGTTACCTGCTCTACGCCGTCGACGCCGATGGCAACGGTCATCGCGACATCTGGAACTCGGTTCCGGACGCACTGGCAACCGCAGCCAATCTTCTGAAAAAGAACGGCTGGCGGACTGGCGAGACCTGGGGCTACGAAGTGGTGCCGCCGGTCAATGCCGCGAAATATTCGGGCCAGACGAAGACGATCGGACAGTGGGCGGCGCTCGGCTTCGTTCGGCCGGGGGGCAAGGGCTTCCGCAATCCCGGCATGCGGGCCGAACTCAAGCTGCCGAGCGGCGGCAATGGTCCCGGCTTCCTGATGACGAGGAATTTCTTCGTCATCAAACGCTACAACGCTTCGGACTCTTATGCGCTCGGCGTCGGCCTGCTCGCCGACCAGATTGCCGGCTATTCCGGCATGCACCAGCGCTGGCCGCGCCCGGACGGCTCCCTCGATATTAGCGAGAAGTTCGAGCTCCAGAGCCGCCTCAAGGAGCTTGGCTACTACAGCGGCGAGGTGGACGGCAATTTCGGCTCCGGATCGCGGGCCGCGATCCAGGCGTTCCAGGCGCAAAATGGTCTGACACCGGACGGTGAGCCGAACCAGCATCTCCTGCGCGCGCTGCGAAAGTGAGTGGAACGACCCAGCTTACATTGCGGCGATTTGCGGCTCGACGGTCCCAAATTGCCGCGATCCGGCGTATGATGAGGGCCATGTTTACAGAGAGAACCGGCGGCAAGGGAAAGATCTTGCATTCGCTCCGTTTCGCAGCCGTGCTCGCGGCGGCGGCGGCGATGCTCGTTGCCGGCTTTTTTGCCACCATGGCCGCGGCACAGGAGCCGGTTCCGCGGCGCAACCTGCTGCAGCGCATTTTCGGTCTGGGCCAGCGACCGATCTATTATGACGACCGATACGCGTACCCTGAGGCACCGAGGCCGCGGCGAATCCAGAAACGCAAGGCACAGCCCACAGGCGTCCAGCAACGGCGCCAGCAGAGCGCCAGGCCGCGCATCGCCGAGACGCCGCCGCCTGCCCCGGTCGTCGACAAATCGCCGGATGCGAAGAAGGTCCTGGTCGTCGGCGACTTCGTTGCCGCGAGCCTCGGCGACGGCCTTAAGGTCGCCTTCGAGGAGACGGCGAACATAGCCATCGAAACGCGCGCCAGCGGTTCCTCGGGCCTCGTGCGCGACGATTATTTCGGCTGGCCGGAAGTTTTGCCCGGTTACGTGGCAGAACTCAGTCCCGCTGCGGTCGTCATCAGCATCGGCGCCAACGACCGCCAGACGATGCGCGTCGGCGACAGCAAGGAAAAGTTCCGGACCGATCGCTGGACCGAAGAATATCGCAGGCGCGTCGGCACGATGGCGGCGATCGCACGGAAGGACAATCTGCCGGTCTTCTGGGTCGGCATGCCGCCCTTCCAATCCAGCGCGATGACCGCCGACATGGTGACCTTCAATGGCATCTATCGCGAGGAGGCCGAAAAGGCGGGCGGCCATTTCATCGACATCTGGGACGGCTTCGTCGACGAGCAGGGCAAGTTCGTGCTGACCGGTTCGGATATCAACGGGCAGCAGGTCCGGTTGCGCGGCTCCGACGGCATCAATCTGACGAAGGCCGGCAAGCGAAAGCTCGCCTTTTATGTCGAGAAGGAGATCCGCAAGCTGCTCGGTGGCATGACGTCAGGCAGCGATATTCCTGGCGCCGAGGGTCTCAAGGATCTCGGCGTCACAACACCGCTCGCCAGCGAGGACATCGTCAGGACCCAGCCGATCAGCCTGACGGACCCGGCACTCGACGGCGCGACGGCGCTTCTCGGTGCGGGCGATCCGCCGAAAGGGAATGGCAAGAGCGCGAGGGACCTGCTCGTCGAGAAGGGCGAGGTGGTCGCAGCCCCGCCCGGCCGCGTTGATGACTTTCGCCTCGCGAAGCCGGAGACGGTGATCAGCAAGCCATTGATGCGGAATTGAGCAATCCGGTCGGTGATCACTGCTTGGAAGGTCCGCTGTCAGGCATCCTTCATCCCCCCATCTCCGCGGCAGCTGCGGAGGGGGATTGGCACCTGCGCCCCGTTTTTACGGGGAGAAGGACTTGCCGCAGCGTCTCAGTCTCCTCTCCCCGCGTGCCGGAAGAGGGTCAGTCCTCGGGTTAAACCCGAGGAGAGTGGCAGAATGCGCGCATCGGCTACCGCGGCAGCACCGTCGAGCCCATCAGCGCCTCATCGATCGCGCGCGCCGCCTGGCGGCCTTCGCGGATCGCCCAGACGACAAGCGATTGGCCGCGGCGGACGTCGCCGGCCGTCCAGAGCTTTTCGACCGACGTCCTGTAGTCCCGCTCGTTCGCAACGACGTTGGTCGAGCCGCGACGGTCGACATTGAGGGCCAGTCGGTCGCCGAGATCCCTAACCACGCTGTCGGTGAACGGCCCACGGAAGCCAATGGCGATGAAGGCGAGGTCAGCCTTGATGACGAATTCGGTACCCGCGATCGGCTTGCGGCGCTCATCCACCTGGCAGCACTTGACGCCTGTTAGAATGCCGTCCTCGTCGCCGACGAATTCCAGCGTCGCCACCTGAAACTCGCGAACCGCGCCCTCTGCCTGGCTGGAGGAGGTGCGCATCTTTGTCGCCCAGAAGGGCCAGACGGCGAGCTTGTCTTCCTTTTCCGGCGGCTGTGGCCGAATGTCGAGCTGAGTCACCTTGACGGCACCCTGGCGGAAGGCGGTACCGACACAGTCGGACGCCGTGTCGCCGCCGCCGACCACCACGACATGCTTGCCGCCGGCCAGGATCGGCTCGGACGGCCAGCCGACGCTGTCTATGTTCTCGCGACCGACGCGCCGGTTCTGCTGAACGAGATAAGGCATCGCATCGTGCACGCCGGCAAATTCCACCCCCGGAATCCCGGCGTCGCGCGGGGTCTCGGAACCGCCGCAATAGACGACGGCGTCGTTCTCGTCGAGGAGCTGCTGGACGGCCAGGTCGACGCCGGCATTGACCCCACAGTGGAAGGTGACCCCCTCGCCTTTCATCTGCTCGATGCGGCGATCGATGAAGTTCTTTTCCATCTTGAAGTCCGGAATGCCGTAACGCAGAAGGCCGCCGGGCTTGGACTCGCGCTCGTAGACATGAACCTCGTGGCCGGCGCGAGCGAGCTGCTGGGCGGCCGCCATACCGGCCGGACCGGATCCGATGACCGCCACCCGCTTACCGGTCTTGGTGACGGCCGGCTGCGGCACGATATATCCCATCTCATAGGCCTTATCGGCAATCGCCTGCTCCACCGTCTTGATCGCGACCGGCACGTCTTCGAGGTTCAGCGTGCAGGCCTCCTCGCAAGGTGCGGGACAGACGCGGCCGGTGAACTCCGGGAAATTATTGGTGGAATGCAGGTTGCGGATCGCTTCGTCCCAATTGCCGTTGTAGACGAGGTCGTTCCAGTCCGGGATCTGGTTGTGAACAGGGCAACCGGTCGGCCCATGACAATAGGGAATGCCACAATCCATGCAGCGAGCGGCCTGCTTCTGCACTTCCTGGTCGGACATCGGAATGGTGAATTCACGGAAGTGGCGGATGCGGTCGGATGCCGGCTGGTACTTCGCCACCTGCCGGTCGATCTCGAGAAATCCAGTAACCTTGCCCATCTTACGATCCTGATAGCTTCAATCTCAAACAGACGCGCCGTAAAGCGCGCGTGAAGGCTCCCGCTTTCGGATAGACCGGATCGGGGGCCGCGGTCACGGGGCCGGTTACTCGGCCGCTTCCGCCATTCTCATGCGCTCCATATCCTCAAGCGCGCGGCGATATTCGACCGGCATGACCTTGCGGAACTTCGGCCGGTAGTCCGTCCAATGTTCGAGAATCTCCTTGGCGCGAACCGAACCCGTGTAATGCAGGTGGTTTGAAACGAGTTGGTAGAGCCGCTCTTCGTCGTGACGCGTCATGTCGCCGGAGACATCGACCCGGCCCTTGTGCATGAGGTCGCCGCCGTGGTGGTGCAGCTTCTCCAGCATGTCGTCCTCCTCCGGAACCGGCTCCAGTTCGACCATGGCCATGTTGCAGCGACGGGCGAAATCGCCCTCGTCATCCAGCACATAGGCGACACCGCCGGACATCCCGGCCGCGAAGTTGCGTCCCGTGTTGCCAAGCACGACGACGACGCCGCCGGTCATATATTCGCAACCGTGGTCGCCGACACCTTCGACGACAGCGATCGCGCCGGAGTTTCGCACCGCGAAGCGCTCGCCGGCGACGCCATTGAAGTAGCATTCGCCGGAGATCGCACCATAGAGCACGGTATTGCCGACGATGATCGACTCCTGCGGCACGATCCTGGCGGTTTCCGGCGGCCGGACGATGATGCGTCCGCCCGAAAGCCCCTTGCCGACATAGTCATTGCCGTCGCCAACGAGGTCGAAGGTGATGCCGCGCGCAAGGAAAGCACCGAAGGACTGGCCTGCCGTGCCCTTGAGCGTCACGTGGATCGTGTCGTCCTTGAGGCCCTTGTATCCCCAGCGCTTGGCAAGCGCGCCGGAAAGCATCGCCCCCGCCGAGCGGTCGACATTCTTGATCTCGGCTTCGAAGGCGACCGGCACCTTGGTTTCCAGCGCCAGCTTCGCCTTCTCGATCAGCCTGCGGTCGAGAATGTCGTCGATCGGGTGACTCTGGCGCTCCGTCCAATAGCTCGCTTCTTTCGGCGCTTCCACCCTGTGGAAGATCTTCGAAAAATCGAGCCCCTTGGCCTTCCAGTGCTCGATCATGCCGTCGCGCTCAAGCAGTTCGGAAGCACCGATGATCTCGTCGAGCTTCCTGACGCCGAGTGACGCCAGGATTTCACGTACTTCTTCCGCGACGAAGAAGAAGTAGTTGATCACATGCTCCGGCGTGCCCTTGAAGCGCTTTCTGAGCACCGGATCCTGGGTGGCGACGCCGACCGGGCAGGTGTTCAAGTGGCACTTGCGCATCATGATGCAGCCGGCCGCGATCAGCGGCGCGGTGGCGAAGCCGAATTCATCGGCCCCCAACATGGCACCGATGATGACGTCGCGTCCAGTCTTCAGACCGCCGTCGACCTGAAGTGCGACGCGCGAGCGCAGGCCATTCAAGACCAGCGTCTGCTGGGTTTCGGCAAGACCGATTTCCCAAGGGCTGCCCGCATGCTTCAGCGAAGTAAGCGGCGAGGCGCCGGTGCCACCGTCGAACCCGGCAATAGTGATGTGGTCGGCGCGTGCCTTGGCGACACCGGCCGCGACCGTGCCGACGCCCACTTCGGACACCAGCTTGACCGAGACATCGGCTTCCGGGTTGACATTCTTCAGATCGAAGATCAGCTGCGCCAGATCCTCGATCGAATAGATGTCATGGTGCGGCGGTGGCGAGATGAGACCGACGCCTGGGGTAGAATGCCGGGTCTTCGCGACAGTCGCATCGACCTTGTGGCCGGGAAGCTGACCGCCCTCGCCGGGCTTGGCGCCCTGCGCCACCTTGATCTGCAGCACATCGGCGTTGACCAGATACTCGGTGGTGACGCCGAAGCGGCCGGAAGCGATCTGCTTGATCGCCGAGCGCTCCGGATTCATCGATCCGTCCGGCAGCGGCAGGTAACGATCGCTCTCCTCGCCGCCCTCGCCGGTGTTCGACTTGCCGCCGATCCGGTTCATCGCGATCGCCAGCGTCGTATGGGCCTCGCGGCTGATGGAGCCGAAGGACATGGCGCCGGTCGAGAAGCGCTTGACGATCTCGGATGCCGGCTCGACCTCCTCGAGCGCGATGGGCTTGCGGCCGGCGTCCTCGGCGCGCCTGATGGTGAAGAGGCCGCGGATCGTATTCATGCGGCTCGCCTGCTCGTTCATCATCGCAGCGAATTCGCGATAGCGATCCTCGGCGTTGCCGCGCACCGCATGCTGGAGCGAGGCGATCGCATCCGGCGTCCAGGCATGGCTTTCCCCGCGCATGCGGAAGGCATATTCGCCGCCGATGTCGAGCGCATTGGAGAGAACCGGGTCGGCTCCAAAGGCAGCCCTGTGACGGGCGACGGTCTCTGCCGCGATCTCATCGAGCCCGATGCCTTCGATCGTCGTCGCCGTGCCGAAGAAGTATTTCTCGACCAACGCCGAGGAAAGGCCGACGGCGTCGAAAATCTGCGCGCCGCAATAGGACTGGTAGGTCGAGATGCCCATTTTGGACATGACCTTGAGAATGCCCTTCCCGACCGCCTTGATGTAGCGGTAGACGATTTCGCTGGCGTCGACTTCCTTGGGGAACTCGCCGCGCTTGTGCATGTCGATCAGTGTGTCGAAGGCGAGATAGGGGTTGATCGCTTCCGCGCCAAAACCGGCCAGCAGACAGAAATGGTGCACCTCGCGCGGCTCGCCGGATTCCACCACGAGACCGACCGAGGTGCGCAAGCCCTTGCGGATCAGGTGGTGGTGAACCGCCGCCGTGGCGAGCAGCGCCGGGATAGCCACGCGATCAGGCCCGACCTGCCGGTCGGAAAGCACGATGATGTTGTAGCCGCCCTTGACTGCCGCTTCCGCCCGTTCGCAAAGGCGGTCGAGCATTTCCGGCATGCCTTCGGCCCCACGCGAAATGTCGTAGGTGAAATCGAGCGTCTTGGTGTCGAAACGGTCTTCCGTGTGGCCGATCGAGCGGATCTTCTCGAGATCGCCATTGGTGAGGATCGGCTGGCGGACTTCCAGCCGCTTGGCATGCGCCATGCCCTCATGGTCGAGAATGTTCGGACGCGGACCGATGAAGGAGACGAGGCTCATCACCAGTTCCTCGCGGATCGGGTCGATCGGCGGGTTGGTGACCTGCGCGAAGTTCTGCTTGAAATAGGTGTAGAGCAGCTTCGGCTTGTCGGACATCGCCGAGATCGGCGTGTCGGTGCCCATGGAACCGATCGCCTCCTGGCCGGTCGTTGCCATCGGCGACATCAGAAGCTTTGTGTCTTCCTGCGTGTAGCCGAAGGCCTGCTGGCGGTCGATCAGCGACACGTCGCGGCGAAGCGCCCTCGGCTCGACCGGCTTCAGGTCCTCGAGGATGAGCTGGGTATTGTCGAGCCATTGCCGATAGGGGTGCTTGCTTGCAAGCGCCGACTTCACCTCCTCATCGGAGATGATGCGGCCTTCTTCCATGTCGATCAGCAGCATCTTGCCAGGCTGCAGCCGCCACTTCTTGACGATCTTGTCCTCGGCGACCGGCAGCACGCCGGCTTCCGACGCCATGATAACGCGATCATCACTGGTGACGATGTAGCGCGCCGGGCGAAGGCCGTTGCGGTCGAGGGTCGCGCCGATTTGTCGGCCGTCCGTGAAGGCGACTGCCGCCGGCCCGTCCCACGGCTCCATCAGCGCCGCATGATACTCGTAGAATGCCTTGCGTTCCGCCGACATGAGCTGGTTTCCGGCCCAGGCCTCGGGGATCAGCATCATCACCGCATGGGCGAGCGAATAGCCGCCGCGCACCAGGAATTCGAGCGCATTGTCGAAACAGGCTGTGTCCGACTGGCCCTCATAGGAAATCGGCCAGAGCTTGGAGATGTCGTCGCCGAAGAGCGGCGAGGAGACCGAGGCCTGGCGTGCCGCCATCCAGTTGACGTTGCCGCGCAGCGTGTTGATCTCGCCATTGTGGGCAACCATGCGATAGGGGTGCGCCAACTTCCAGGAGGGGAAGGTATTGGTCGAGAACCGCTGATGCACCAGCGCCACCGCCGACTGGAAGCGTTCGTCGGCAAGGTCCTTGTAATAGGCGCCGACCTGAAAGGCGAGGAACATGCCCTTGTAGACGATCGTCGAGGTTGATAGCGACACGATGTAGAAGCCGAGATCACTGCCGTCGGCTTCCGCATGGATGCGGTTGGAGATCACCTTGCGCAGCGTGAACAGCCGGCGTTCGAATTCGTCGTTGGTGGCGGCATCGCGGCCGGCGCCAATGAAGACCTGGACGTGCTGCGGCTCGGTGGCCGCAATGTCCGGCGCCTTGGAGAGCGATGAATTGTCGACCGGCACGTCGCGGAAGCCGAGCAGATGCTGCCCCTCCTCCACCACGACCTCCCGGATCACATCCTTGAAATGGGCAATCAGCTTTTCGTCACGCGGCATGAAGAGATAGCCGACGGCGTATTCCCCGGCCTTCGGCAGGGTGACGCCCTCTTTCGCCATCTCCTCGCGGAAGAAGCGGTCGGGGATCTGCACGAGGATGCCCGCGCCATCGCCCATCAACGGGTCAGCACCGACCGCACCGCGGTGCGTCAGGTTTTCGAGCATGAAGAGGCCGTCGCGCACGATCTGGTGCGACTTCTCGCCCTTCATATGCGCGACGAACCCGACGCCGCAGGCGTCGCGTTCGTTGCGCGGATCGTAAAGCCCCTGCTTTCGCGGCAGTCCGGACGGGAATGCGGGCGTTTTCACAGCCGTCGCGGCGCTCGTTGCGAGATTGAGCCCAATCTGGTGCGATGGCGAATGATCCGTCATCCTGTTCCCTCCTGTTGCGCCCGAAATCCCGGGCATACCGCGGAGCCCGCCTGTCGCCACCTCGCGTTTGCTTTCGCGGTACGGCAGGCCGGACGTTATCGTCGCATGATCCTGATCAGGTCGCAAATGAAGCGCGGCTGCACCAGGCACGAATGTCTGCGACCATTCTGACGGCAGTGGCTAACAACCGAATGAAATCGGGAGAAACCCTTGCGCCCCGCCGAAGCCGCTTTGCGCGTGCTTGCCAGCGATTGTTCCGGTCCCTAGACCGAAATAGGACAGTAAGCCTGTCCTATTTCATGCGCTCTATGCCAGAAAGCATTCCCCTCCGCAAGGGCCTGCCCGCAATTAGTGGAGGAGATTTTGTCGAACATTGCCGAATGTTTCGCAGTTTTGAAATATAATTACGTTTGCCCCACAATAATATCGCTTTCATTTCGAATTGGTCTTGTATTGGTCTTGTCAGATCGCAATGCATTGCCAGTGGCCCGAAGTCCGTTATTGTCTCGCCAAGAGCAGTCGAGCACAGGGTGATTTGCCATGATCTTCGCTTCCGATAACTGGGCCGGCGCCCATCCGGCAATTGCCCACTCCCTGGCGGCGCACGCCGGCGGCTGTGTTCCGGCTTATGGCGCGAGCGAACTCGATCTAAAGGTGGAGCAGCGGTTCTCGGAGATTTTCGGCAGAGAGGTCGCGGTGTTTTTCGTCGGTACCGGAACGGCGGCGAACTCGCTGGCGCTTGCCACCGCCAATCGGCCGGGCGGCGTCGTCTTCTGTCACCGCGAGGCCCATGTGAATGTCGACGAGTGCGGTGCGCCGGCGTTCTTCTCGCACGGCGCAAGGCTCAACCCGGTCGACGGCGCTTTCGGCAAAATGGATGCGGCACGGCTCGAGGCGGAGATCCGCCGCTTTCCGCCAGAATTCGTGCATGGCGGCCAGCCCATGGCCATAACGATAGCCCAGGCCACCGAGAGCGGCACGGTCTATTCCCTTGACGAGATCGAGGCGATCGCCGCCATTGCCAGAGCGCACAGGCTGCCGCTCCACATGGACGGCGCGCGCTTTGCCAATGCCCTCGTTGGTCTCGACATCACGCCGGCCGAAATGACCTGGAAGCGCGGCGTCGATCTGCTCTCCTTCGGGGGAACGAAGAACGGCTGCTGGTGCGCCGAAGCCGTGGTCCTGTTCGATTTATCCAAGGCGCCGGAGATGCAGTTCCTGCGCAAGCAGACGGCCCAGCTCTTTTCCAAGTCGCGCTTCATCGCCGCCCAGTTCGACGCGTATTTCGCGGGCGACCTCTGGCTCGATCTCGCCCGCCACGCCAACGCCATGGCAAAACGCCTCGCCGACGGCATTGCGGCGTCCGCGAGCAGCCGTCTTGCCTGGACGCCGGCGGCCAACGAGGTCTTTGTAATCATGAAACGCGAGATGGCGACACGGCTCCAGCAGGAGGGCGCCGTCTTCTACGACTGGCACGTGCCGCAGCACCTTGCCGGCATCCTTGGAGAGAACGAGGGCCTCTACCGCCTCGTCACGAGCTTCGTCACGGCACCGGACGACGTCGACCGCTTCGTCGCCGCCTGCTGAGGAGCAACTGCACCGCAGGGTTGCCACAATTAAATAACGGCGCCGCAAAGGGCGCCGTTCGCCGAAATCCGAGGCTGTGAATTAGGCGTTCTGCGCCTCTATTTGCTTCGGCTGCGACGAAACCGAAGAAATCTCGATCCGGCGCGGCTTGGCAGCTTCCGGGATCTCGCGCACGAGGTCGACATGGAGCAGGCCATTCTTCAACGAGGCTGCCTTGATCTCGACGTGGTCGGCGAGTTGGAAGCGGCGCTCGAAGGCGCGCTTAGCGATGCCGCGATGGAGAAATTGGGTCTCGTCAGCCTTTTCCTCGCTTTTTTCGCCCTTGATCGCCAGTGTGTTTTCGCGCGCCTCGACCGAGAGCTCGCTTTCATCGAAGCCGGCGACGGCCATGGTGATACGATAGGCGTTCTCGCCGGTACGCTCGATATTGTAAGGCGGATAGGTCTGCGCCTGATCCGGCTGGCCGAGGCTATCGAGCATTGTGAACAGGCGATCGAAGCCGACGGTGGAACGATAGAGGGGGGAGAAATCAAAATGACGCATGTTGTCCTCCTTAAGAGCAACTGTTTGCGATGTCTGGCCTGCCACCCCACCAGGCAGTGGCGCGACCGGTGAACGGACCCGTCAACGGCGTCCGGGAATGACATGGGAACACGCATCGCCGAGTTCAAGGGCCGCGTATTGCGCAATCCGCCAACCTTTGTGAATGCCGCATGAATGCCGGATTCGGCCGCGGTTCATGGGCTCGCGCGCAAAAGAGAATGCTGGGAGCGAAAGCCCCAGTGCTGAAGTGACAAGTCCCTTCTCCCTTCAGCGGCCGGAAGCGGTGATCGCCCGGACTTCATCACCGCTTCCGGCATTTTCCTTTGACGGACGATGAGCCACAGCCTATCCCTGAAGAAGGATGGAAAGACGCGGCGCGGTCGAGCTTTCCCGTGTCCCCGCCGACAACAACAACTCGAGTTCATTTCGTCTCGCCCGGACCCATGATAGCGATCCTCGACGCCACACCCGACAATCCGATCCCGGGATATCCAGTGGCAGGTTTTTTCGATGGCGTCGGCAACCGGAAAATCCGCTACGCGATTTTCAAGACGAAGGCGCGCTTTGCGCGCGGCACCGTCGTGCTGCTGCAGGGGCGCAACGAATCGATCGAGAAATATTTCGAAACCATCGGCGATTTCATGGAGGCGGGCTATTGGGTCGCGACCTTCGACTGGCGCGGGCAGGGCGGGTCGGAACGGCTGCTTGCGCAGTCGACGCTTGGCCATGTGGAATATTTCGCCGATTACGGGCGCGACCTCATGACTTTCCTGGAGCAGATCGTGCTGCCGGACACACGCCTGCCTTTTTCGATCGTCGCCCATTCCATGGGAGCGCTCGTTTGCCTGTCGGTGGCGCCGGCACTGGCCACTCGGGTAGACCGCATGGTGTTGTTAGCCCCTTTTGTGGGGCTGGGCGGGCAGGTCATCGGTGAACCGGGCATCGTTGCAGTCGCGGCCGTGATGCGCTGGCTTGGACTTGGCAGACTGCCGCTCCATCGGGACGGGCGCAGCCATGGACCCTTCACGAACAATCCGCTGACCAGGGATGCAGACCGCTACGCCCGCAACTTGGCGCTGCTTGAGACCCATCCGCGCTTGAGCCTTGGACCGCCGACCGCGCGGTGGTTGAACGAGGCCTTCCGAACCATACGGCGCGTCACGCGCCGCGAGCATCTGACGAGGATCACGGTACCGACCGTGCTGCTGGCGCCGACCGCCGATGGACTCGTGCCCTATGTCGCAATCGAACGGCTTGCCAGCAATTTCCGCGCCGGCCACCTGATACCGATCGACGGCGCACGGCACGAACTGCTGCAGGAGGCCGACCGCTATCGCGCCCAGGCCATGGCGGCGATTCTCGCCTTCCTGCCACAGGCGGAAGCCGGGGAGGATGATGAGTCACGACAGTTCCTGCAGCGCCGCGCGTCTTAGACGCGCAAAGGTCGCTGCAGCACTTTGGATTGCTGCATGTCTTTGTCCTTTGAATCGAGGTCGATCAAAGGAGACATGCAGCAGAGGAGGCCTGATGCCTCCGGATCATCGGCCACGCAACGTTTCCAGGGCCTGCGCATGAACTTCGCTGCTGCCGGCGGCAATGATCTCGCCACCCCATTCCGCCGGACCGCCCTGCCAATCGGTGATGATGCCGCCCGCCTGCTCGATCAGCGGGATGAGCCCGCCGACGTCATAGGGCTTTAGACCGCATTCGATGACGAGGTCGACATGACCGGCAGCCAGGAGCGCGAAGGCGTAGCAATCGCAGCCATAGCGGAACAGCCGGACTTTCGACTGAAGCGCCTCGAAGCGCTCCTTGATCTTGCCCGCATAAAGATGCGGCGAGGTGGTGAAGAGAACAGCATCCGACAGTCCGCCGCAGTCGCGTGTCCGCAGCACCTTCTCGCCATCCGGGCCGCGATAGACCGATCTCTCGCCATCGGCGAAATAGCGCTCGCCGGTGAAAGGCTGGTCCATCAGTCCCATTATCGCCTCGCCGTTGCGATAGAGTCCGATCAGCGTGCCCCATACCGGCAGGCCGGAGATGAAGGCGCGCGTCCCGTCGATCGGATCGATAACCCAGACATGCTCTCGATCGAGGCCGACATTGCCGTGCTCCTCGCCGAGGATACCGTGCTCGGGATAAGCGCTTTCGATCAGCGCCCGGATCGCCGCCTCGGCCGACTGATCGGCCTCCGTGACAGGATCGAAGCCGCCTTCGAGCTTGTTGGTCACACATGCGCCGGTCCGGAAGCGCGGGATGGTTTCCGCCTTGGCGGCGTCGGCGAGGCGATCGAAGAAGGAGCGGTCGGGCAGCATTTGACTCTCTTGGCGGGCGTGGGAAATCCTTGAATAGACGAATTCCACCGAAAGGCAATGTTCGCCCTCGCGGCACACGGCCCCAAGCAAGTTCGGCAAGATCACGAATGTTTTTTGCTGCACCGCAAAAGTTACCGACTGGAAAACTTGACAATTGTGCAATGCAATATTAGCATCCTCGTGCAGTCACTCGTGGCTGTAATACCCTCCTTGGGTGTTTCCTCCCTAGACTTGACCGCGCCGCTGGCGCGGTTCTTTTTGTGCGGCGAAGATTGAGGAACGCGCGGCCGCTACTCGGCCGCCAGCGGCAGATCGGCGGCAAAATCCTCGACATGTCGGGCAAGCGCTCCGATGAAGGTGGCGAGATCGGTCGCCAAAGCAGAAAATCCTGGCTTTTTGATCAGCGTCGCCTCGTCGATATAGAGGCTGCGATTGATCTCGATCTGCAGCGCATGCAGGCCTCGCGTCGGGCGGCCATAATGCTCGGTGATGAAACCGCCGGCATAGGGCTTGTTGCGGGTCACCGCATAGCCAAGCTGTTCCAGGAGTTCCACCGCCATGCGCGACAATTCCGCCGCGGCGCTCGTTCCGTAACGGTCGCCGATGATGAAATCCGGGCGCTGACCGCTCGCTGAAAGATGCACATTGCCGGGCATCGAATGGCAATCGATGAGGATCGCCATCCCGAACTGCACATGCGTGCGGGCGATCAGCTTCCGGAGCGTCGCGTGGTAGGGTTTGTAAATCGACTCCACGCGCGTGAGCGCCTCCTCGACCGGAAAACGGCCACGATAGATCTCCATATTCTCGGCGACCACGCGTGGAATCGTGCCGAGCCCGCCGGCAACGCGCATCGAACTAATATTCGCATGCGGCGGCAGGGTGCCATCGAACATGCGGGGGTCGAGTTCGTAGGGCTCGCGATTGACGTCGAGGAAGGCCCGCGGGAAATGCGCCCTCAGGAGCGGCGCCCCCAGGAAGGTGGCGCTTTGGAAGAGTTCGTCGACGAAATGGTCTTCCGAACGGCGGATCGAATGGGCATCGAGGCGCGATTGATCGAGAAAGGACTGGGGATAGAGGCGGCCGCTATGGGGAGAGTTGAACACAAAGGGAATCCGCTGTGTCGCGGGTTCAAGGATTTCGAACATTTCCCACTCGCCCACTTCCCCCATCGGAACCCTTTTTACCATGTCGGGATCTTGCTTCTTCGACCATGTTGCCAGTTGGCCGCCTCTGTGTCCATATGGCCGCTTCCCGGATTCGGGGGGTTGACCCATCCCATTCACCGGATATTTACGCGGCTGCGGTTAGCTGGACTGCCGCCATTCACAAGCATTGAAAAGAAGTAGCCACGGCCGAAATCATGACTGCGAAAATCCTCCTTGCCGAAGACGACAACGACATGCGCCGCTTCCTCGTGAAGGCGCTGGAAAAGGCGGGCTACAAGGTCCAGTCCTACGACAATGGCGCCAGCGCCTACGACCGGCTTCGCGAAGAACCTTTTTCGCTGCTCCTGACCGACATCGTCATGCCCGAGATGGACGGCATCGAACTTGCCCGCCGCGCCACCGAGCTCGATCCGGACCTGAAGGTCATGTTCATCACCGGCTTTGCCGCTGTAGCGCTGAACCCCGATTCGAAGGCACCGAAGGACGCCAAGGTGCTTTCCAAGCCCTTCCACCTGCGCGATCTCGTCGACGAGGTCAACAAGATGCTGGCGGCATGATCTACAACGCTGCGCGTCTTATCGGACGCGCAAAGGCGCTGTAGCACTTTGAATTCCTGCATGTCTCCTTTAATCGAGGTCGATTAAAGGAGACATGCAGCAGTTGTAAAGGAGCGGCGGGCACCCGCCGCATGACCGCACGTTTGACGGAGCCGCCGCAGATTTTCCCACAGGAGCCGATCCAATTGGCTTCCGGGGCCGTGGCAGACGAGTGCGCGCGCAACGCTCTTTCCATTCAAGGGCTTAGCCTTACCGACGGCTGCGTTGATTCTTGAAGCGACGCGAGCAAAAGGCAATAATCGCTCCGGCATCGCCTGCAAAATCTCGGTCGGAATTTCTGTCAAAAAACCTTCGAAAAGCCTATTGACGCCGGTGCGGGTTTTGTGGTCTATGCGCCGCATCGGATGGGCGTGTAGCTCAGCGGGAGAGCACTACGTTGACATCGTAGGGGTCACAAGTTCGATCCTTGTCACGCCCACCATTCCGATCCCCTCATGTGATGCAGCAGTAAGACGACGCTTTTTTCGGCGGCGTCATGCCGTTGTCACGTTTGAGCGCTAAGAGATAATCACCCCGCCATTTGACCACGGATGTACTGGCACTGGCGAAGGTCACGAGGAAGGTCGGGTTTGCCCCGGCCTTTTTTGTTTGCGCTGTCGATGCAAGCCTTTGACCGGCCCTAAAAACCGACGATGTCGCCGACCCAATATTCAAGTTGATACCGAATGAAGTTGGTCTGCTCCCTCGCTTCGCGCCATACCGCGCGGCTATGCCGTCCCTCGGATACGATCCAATCGACCGTCATCAGGCTGCCCGACACAACAATGAAGAGTAGCAGACTGCGCATGACGACATCTTGCCGATGAATTCTTTAGAAACCACTAACATTGCACCTCCCGCGCATCGGCCCGAAAATCGGACCCGATTCTCGGAAACCGCGATGCGCGGAACAAGCGGTTACAGCGACCTCTGCGCTTCAGAAAGCTTCTGAAAAGACGCGCGGCGCTGTAGCGGCCCTCAATGCGCCACCTGCGCTGCCGCCGACATCACCTCCTCGGGCGACGGGGTTCGAAACATGTTCCTGCCCTCCGACGCCGCCTCGGTGAAACACCAGCGCACGACGCCATCGCGGTCGAGCAGGAACTCGCCGACGAGCTGCCCGGATGCGGCCGCGTCCATGCGGTTGTCGTCCTCCGTCATCTCGTAGCCATCCAATCGCTGGAGATAGCCGGAGGCTGCAGCAGGGTTCATCGGCTCCGGCAGTTCGCCGGGTATCTCCACCCGCATCGACATTACGGTCGGCATGCTGACCTTGTAGGGCCAGTCGTCCTCGTCTTCGGTGAACTCAGGATTGGCCAGGCCGAAGGCTCGGTGTGAAACACGCTCGGGATCCGCCGCGGCAAGCAGACCGGGCAAAGGATGGTAACGGAAGTAGAGGCGCGCCCGCTCGATCGGGGTGTTCACCACGGTCAGGCTCTCGACGCCCTTTTCGTTCAGGGCAGCCTTGAGCTGCGCCATTGTCGCGATCTGACGGCGGCAGAAGGGGCAGTGCAGGCCCCTGAACAGCCCCACCAGGACAGGCTTGCGCCCGCGAAAATCGTCGATGGCGATCTTGCCTTCATGGGTGATCGCGTCTAGCACGACGTTGGGTGCCCGATCGCCCGGCTGCAACGGTTCGAAACGGCGATATTCCTCCATGGCTTTCTCCTCCGGTAACGCTCACGCCGCTTCGGCCCGGAAGCCAAAAGCCCGCATGCGGGCGGCTGCGTCCCAAATCAGGCTGCTCAGTCGAGAAACGGCAACACCACCAAGGCTTCCGGGTCGAGATAATGTTGCTCGCAGACACCGCGAGCCAAAACGAAGTAGCGCTCCGCCTCGGCAAGCTGGCCCTCATTAAGGCAGAGCGTCGCCATGCCATCATAGCACGGAAACAGCAGCTGTGCCTCGCCCGTTTCGCCGGCAAGGTCGAGTGCCTCGCGGTACAAAGCGCGGGCGTCCTCCGGCCGCCCATGGCACTGGTAGATCTGGCCGAGCACGAGCAGGGACACCGGCAGATGCTCGCGCTGATCGAGTGCCCGGTCGATATCAATCGCCCTCTGCGCCGCCGGAACGCCTTCCCTCCCGCAGCGGTCGGTGAAGGTGCAACAGGCAACCGCGAGATTGGCAAGCAGGCGCGCCTGGAATCCGAGGTCGCCGGTGCGACGCGCTATGCCGAGGCCGCGCCGGCAGATATCCACGGCCAGCTTCGGATCGACGATCGTGTAGAGCACGGCGAGGTTCGTATAGCCGCGGCAGGCGGCATGCATCAATTCCGCCCGATCGGCCACCGCCACGCTCCTTTCCACCGCATCGATCGCCTCGCGCAGGCTGCCCCGCCGCGCCAGCGCAACACCCTTGGTGTTCAGCGCCTCGGCGGTAACCAGCGCAGCCTCGCGCCGCGCCTCCTCCGCGGCATCGGGCGCAAGCGCCGCGACTTTTTCCAAGGCCTCGTCTGCCCACCGGGCGGCTGCGGGATAGTCACCCATGCGGAAGGCGAGGTGACCACGTTCCTGCAGGAGCGATGCGCTCTCCAAAGGCGCGTCCGTGCTCTCCAGCAAAGCAGCGGCCCGGGCGAAACTCGCCTGCGCCCGGTCGCGCTTGCCCGCCTCCCAATGATGATGGCCGAGCTTGCGCAGAATTCGGGCGGAGGCAACCGTGTCCCCCGAGAGCTGATGGCTATCGAGCAGCGCATGATAGTGCTCCTCCGCCTCGGCTCGTCTGCCGGCAGGTCCGAGCAGATCGGCGAGGCGCTCGCGGGCGATGAACCATTCGGGCTCCTCCTGGCCGAGAGTGGCGAGTGCCGTCATCGCCTGTCTGTAGAAGCGGATGGCGTCCTCGTTGGCATAGAGCCGGCGTGCGCGGTCTCCCGCTGCCAAAAGATAACGGGAACCCTTCGCCCGCTCGGCCGATTGGCCGTAGTGATGCCCGAGAAACGCCAAATCCTCGAAACGCTCGGGATTTCCGCCAAAACGGCGTTCCAGGGCCGCCGCGACAGCCGCATGGATCTCCATCCGCCGCTTTACCAGGAGATTGTTGTAGACCACCTCGTGGAGCAGCGACTGCACGAAGCGATAGGCTTGCGCCCCTGCGCCGGCATCTTCCTCCACGATTTCCGCTTCGCAGAGTAATTCCAGGCCGGATTCGACTTCGCCGGGATTTGGCATGATCGCGGCGAGAAGAGCAGCGTCGAAACGCGGGCCGATGACGGCGGCGTAGTGGACGAGGCTGCGCATCTCCTTTGAAAGGCGATCGATACGTGCAAGCAGCATCGCCTCGATGCCGACAGGAATCTCTACGCTTGCATCCGCATCGACCGCGTGCCAGCGCGATCCGTCGCGCCGCAGCGTTTCGAGCTCGATCAGGCCGCGAACGATCTCCTCCACGAAGAGCGGATTGCCGCCGGCGCGCGCCAGGACCCGCGTGCGCAGGTCTAGCGGGAGCGCGCCTTCACCGAAGAGTGCGCGGAGGAGACCCTGACCGGCGGCCGCGGAGAGCGGAGCCAGGCGAAGCGTGGTAACGCTGGTGCGACCCGGCGCCAGTCGCTCCGCCCCGGCATCCGGCCGCTGCGTGGTGATCACCATCAGCGGGCGGCGATCCAATCGGTCGAGCACGAAGCGCAGCGCCTCCAGCGAGGCCTCGTCGGCCCAGTGCAAATCCTCTATGACGAGGAGAAGCGGCGCCCGATCGAGCCGACGCTCGAAGAGAGTACGGATGACCGAGAAGAGCTGGCGGCGAACCTGTTCGGGGGCGACGTGCTCCAATGCGCCCGTCCGATCCCCCATTCCGAGGATGTGGAAGAGGAGCGGCATCAATTCATCGGCCTCGGCGGCTGTAAAGCCGATCTCGGTCATGCCCGACGCCAGGCCCTCCCGAACTCTTTCCTCCGAGTCGACGCTCGACAGGCCGTAGGCGCTGCGAAGCACGCTGGCGATCGTGCCGTAGGACGGCTCTCCAAGCGGCGAGCAGGCGGCGCGCCGGATGGCGACATGGGCGAAGCGCCGATCGCGGCCGGTGTCTGCGAGGAATTCTCCGACGAGACGCGACTTGCCGATGCCGGCTTCGCCGGTCAGCCGCACCAATTGCGCCGCACCGGCGCAGGCCACGGCCAGGCAATCCCGCAGGCGACCGATTTCGGTGTCCCGGCCGATCAGCGGCGCATTTAGGCCGAGCGCTTCAAGGCCCCTTGCCGGACGGGGCACCTCCAGCGCGCCCAGCACGCGGTGAACCTGCAGGCTGCCGGTCTTGCCACGCAGGCCAACAGCCCCAAGCGTCTCGTACGCGAAAGCGTGCCTGGTGAGCTTGTGCGTCATCGGTCCTGCAAGAATTTCGTCGGGCCGGGCGGTCGCCTGCAGGCGCTGAGCAATGTTGACCGTATCGCCGGTGACGGAATAGGACTTGGAATCTCCCGCGCCGAACCCCCCCGCGACGACCGGTCCGGTATTCACACCGACATGAAGGCTCAAGGGCAGGCCGATCTCCTTGCGCCAGCGCTCGCTCACCCGTGCTGCCCGGCCCACCATCTCGAGTGCCGCGCGAAGCGCCCGTTCCGGATCGTCCTCATGCGCAACCGGTGCCCCGAAAAGGGCAAGCATCGCATCGCCGATAAACTTGTCGACAAAGCCGCCGAAGGCTTCGACGGCTTCCGTCATTTCCTCGAACAGCTCGTTTTGAAGGGTCTGCAGGATTTCGGGATCGATCCGTTCGCTGAGGCTCGTAAACCCGCAGAGATCGGCAAAGACGACCGTGATGGTGCGCCGGTCGGCACCCGCCTCCCGGCTTGACGATGATGATCGCGACGCAGGCGCCGCTGCGGCACCGGATGAGGAACGCCGCGGGGCTGGCGAGGTGCCGACCTTCGTGCCGCATCGGGGGCAGAAGGCGAAGTGCGGCGGACATGCATGGCCGCAATCGGGACACAGCGTCTGCTGCTTCGCCCCGCATCTCGGGCAGTAGGCGAAGCCGCTCTCGATCTCAGTGCCGCATTCGTGGCAGTTCATCTCGGACGAACCTCACAAGCCCGCTGCCGCCGGAAGGCTCCGGCGAGTACGCAAGAATGCCTGATGACAATGGACCTCTCACTCCGCCTTGACAAGCAAGACGGGCCGCAGCCACCGTATTGATCCCGGCGAGAGGCGGAGAATATTCCGACGCAAAAGATGACGCGGGCGCAATTTTGCGCTAGTACGCCATGCATCGGCGCTCCAGCATCGCCATATTCCGCGTATCGCCATCCGACCGTGAAGGAAGACGTTCATGCCTGCCTATCGCTCTCGCACCACCACCCACGGCCGCAACATGGCCGGCGCCCGCGGCCTCTGGCGCGCGACGGGCATGAAGGACAGCGATTTCGGCAAGCCGATCATAGCGGTGGTCAACTCGTTCACACAGTTCGTTCCCGGCCACGTGCATCTGAAGGATCTCGGCCAGCTTGTCGCGCGCGAGATCGAAGCGGCGGGCGGCGTCGCCAAGGAATTCAACACGATCGCCGTCGATGACGGCATCGCCATGGGCCATGACGGCATGCTCTATTCGTTGCCCTCGCGCGAAATCATTGCGGACAGCGTCGAATATATGGTCAATGCCCATTGCGCCGACGCCATGGTCTGCATCTCCAATTGCGACAAGATCACCCCCGGCATGCTGATGGCCTCGCTCCGGCTCAACATCCCCTCCGTCTTCGTCTCCGGCGGACCCATGGAAGCGGGCAAGGTGGTGCTGCACGGCAAGAAACACGCCCTCGACCTCGTCGACGCGATGGTTGCTGCCGCCGACGACAAGGTCTCCGACGAGGACGTCAAGATCATTGAGCGCTCCGCCTGTCCGACCTGCGGCTCTTGCTCCGGCATGTTTACGGCCAATTCGATGAACTGTCTGACGGAGGCGCTCGGTCTGTCGCTGCCGGGCAACGGCTCGACGCTGGCCACCCATGCCGATCGCAAGCGCCTCTTCGTGGAAGCCGGTCATCTGATCGTCGATCTTGCACGCCGCTATTACGAGCAGGACGATGCACGCGTGCTGCCGCGTTCGGTCGCGTCCAAACAGGCGTTCGAGAACGCCATGGCGCTCGACATCGCTATGGGCGGTTCGACCAACACCGTGCTGCACATCCTTGCCGCGGCCTATGAAGGCGAGGTTGATTTCACCATGGACGACATCGACCGCCTGTCACGTAAGGTGCCGTGCCTGTCGAAGGTTGCGCCCGCAAAGGCGGACGTGCACATGGAAGACGTGCATCGCGCCGGTGGCATCATGTCAATCCTCGGTGAACTCGACAAGGGCGGCCTCATCAACCGCGACTGCACGACCGTGCACAGCGAGACGCTCGGCGATGCCATCGACCGTTGGGACATTACCCGCACCACGAGCGAGACGGTGCGCGACTTCTTCCGTGCCGCGCCCGGCGGCATCCCGACCCAGGTGGCCTTCAGCCAGGCTGCCCGTTGGGAGGAACTCGACACCGACCGCAAGAACGGCGTCATCCGCTCGGTGACGCATCCCTTCTCCAAGGATGGGGGCCTCGCGGTCCTTAAGGGGAACATCGCGCTCGACGGCTGCATCGTGAAGACCGCCGGCGTCGACGAAAGCATTTTGAAATTTTCCGGTCCGGCACGCGTTTTCGAAAGCCAGGACGCCGCGGTCAAGGCAATCCTCGGCAACGAGATCAAGGCCGGCGATGTCGTGGTCATCCGCTACGAGGGGCCGAAGGGTGGGCCGGGCATGCAGGAGATGTTGTATCCAACCAGCTACTTGAAGTCGAAGGGCCTCGGCAAGGCCTGCGCCTTGATCACCGACGGCCGCTTCTCCGGCGGCACGTCCGGCCTTTCAATCGGCCACGTGTCGCCCGAGGCGGCGAATGGCGGCACGATCGGGCTGGTGCGCGACGGCGACATGATCGACATCGATATCCCGAATCGCACGATCGGCCTCAGGGTCGACGAGACGGAACTCGCCTCCCGGCGGCAGGAGCAGGATGCCAAGGGCTGGAAGCCGGCCGAGCAGCGTAAGCGCCGGGTGACGACGGCGCTGAAGGCCTATGCCGCGTTCGCCACTTCCGCCGACCGCGGCGCCGTGCGCGATCTCGGCGATCGCTGACCACCGCAATCGTCGACGCAAGGATAAGGCTCCCGACGGGGCCTTTTCATTGTTGGCATCGATCACATGTGCCGCGTCTGAGCTGGCGGGTTCCACCAATTGTTATGCAAGCCGTCCATATATTGCACCGGCAGTTCCGCAAGCACGGCGGGATCGACGTCGTCCAGGCAGGCGACGTTGATGGAGACGAAGGCGCCATCGATCGCCTCGACATAACCATGGCCGTAGGGCGCCATGCCGCAGGCGGTGCAGAAGCGGTGATGGCCGCTCCTCGTGCCGAACTGATAATCGCCGATCCCCGCCTCCTCGCACAGCAATCGGAAATCCTCCGGCTTAATGGTCGCGCCCCAGTAGCGCAGCTTTGAACAATAGGAGCAGTTGCAGCGGCTGGTTCCGGCCTGAAGGTCGACATCGGCCTCGTAACGGATGCGGCCGCAATGGCAGCTGCCCTTGTAGGTCTGCTTCATGATCGCTCCTCCCGAAGGGTTGCCAAGCCTCACTCAATATGACAATATATTGTCATTATCCGTATACGCAGTACGACAGCATGTTGTCAATATGAATTCCAACCAGCGAACGCCCTCCGGCGATGCATTTGCCGAACTCGCAATCTCCGTGCTTCGTTTGGCGGGCCATTTGACCTCCGAAGGAGATAGGCTCGCCCGGCCGTCCGACCAGACCAGCGCCCGCTGGCAGGTACTGGCGGCGGCCAGCCATGCGCCCATGTCGGTCGCCGATGCGGCTCGCATGCTCGGGCTCGCCCGCCAGGGGGTACAGCGCATCGCTGACCTCCTCGAAGCGGAGGGGCTGCTCGCCTATCGGGACAATCCGGCTCACCGGCGGGCGAAGCTGATGATACCGACACAAAAGGGCGAGGCCGTCCTCGCCGATATCAGCAGCCGCCAGACCGCCTGGGCGAATGCACTCGGCGCCGAAATCGGCGAAGAGAGGCTGAGGCGGGCGACGGCACTGGTGAGCGACGTCATCACCCTCCTCAGTGACCGAAGGACACAACGTTGAATGGCCACATTCCTCTGCCTGCGTGCCGGCACGTGACCACATCCGCAGGAAGGAACCTCCTCACCTCCAATGCGTTTTCAGAAGCCGAGACGGAGGATGAACTTTGGAGCAGCCGCCGATCCGCCCCGACGGACTACAGATTGACGAGCATCGCCCATTTCAGGAGAAGTTCTGGAAAGCGGAGCGGATCGGCTGGGCCGGCTTTGGTCTCCTTCTCCTTTTCGCCCTGCTTGGCCTAACGGGATCCGGAGGCGTCTTCTCGCGAATAACCATCGACTTCGGCGACGGATATGTCGACGTGCCCCGTTTCAGTCGGTGGCAGGCGTCGGACAGCCTGACCGCATCCTTGCCGCCGGGAGACAGCGAGCGCCGCTTCACCGTTGCCCCCGCATTCTTCCGCACGTTCCAGATCGAAGACATTGTACCGCCGCCCTTCGCCACCGAGAACGGGAGCGACGGCACCGTTTACCGCTTCCGATCCGATCCGGAGGCGCCCTTGGCACTCACGGTGCACCTTCGCGCTCAAGAGCCCGGCATTGCGAGCTATCGCGTAGGCGTCAACGGCGAGGCGATGCAGACCACGCGGACGATCGTCTGGCCTTAATGGCATGTCACCCAAATTTGTGCAGCGGTTTTGGGGACAACGACAGCACCGGAACGAAAGAGCGCCGCACGCGACGCGCCGCGCTGCAAGCAGGCTCGCGTGGTTTCGCCCGTGGGACCGCTTTGGAAGCCTGGTTAGAGGGAGATTGCAATGGATTCTGTTGCTCGCGGCGTTGCCATCTACGTCATCATGCTGATCGTCATGCGGCTCTCGGGCAGGCGCACGGTTGCGCAGCTGACGCCTTTTGATTTCGTGCTGCTGCTCATCATCGCCGAGACAACGCAGCAAGCCCTGTTGGGCGACGATTTCTCGATCATGAACGCGACGATACTGATCCTCACCCTGTTCGGCGTCGATATCGCGCTGTCGTACATCAAGCAATGGTTCCCGAGGGCCGAATTGCTCATCGATGGCACACCGACGGTTCTCGTCTCGGACGGGGAAGTCGACACCCATGCGCTGAAGAGCGCAAGAATCGGCATTGAAGACATCTTGACTGCTGCCAGGCAACAGCAGGGCCTCTACCGCCTGGACCAGATCAAGTTCGCCGTTCTCGAGGCGGACGGTGCAATCAGCATCGTGCCGCAGAAAACGTGATTGTTCCGAGCCGCCGCGGCTAACCATCCGCATTGGACGCATGCGTCGCGGCAAGAAGGTCGGCGCGCAAGCGCTTCGAACCGCCTTCGCCAAGTTGCTCGTCGAGCGCCCGATGTGTTTCCTTCCAGACCGGCACGGCCTCTGCCAGCAGGCGTTCGCCATCCGCAGTCAGCCGAATGCGGCGCTGCCGCCGGTCGCCCGGATCGACGAAGATCTCGACGAGGTCGCGGCGATCCAGCGGCTTCAGGGCTGCAGTCAGTGTCGTGCGGTCCATAGCGAGCAACGCGGCTACCGCACCGACGGTCGGCGGGTCAGGTCGGTTGAGCGACATCATCAGCGAAAATTGTCCGTTCGTCATACCAAACGGCCGCAGTGCCTCGTCGAAGCGGCGGCCGAGCGCCCGCGCGGCGCGCTGGACGTGGAGGCAGAGGCAGGTATCCCTGACGTGCGAAGTGGTGGTAAAAGGAATGAGTGATGACTTTGACATAGAGCAGTAATGTTGATATCAACGTAATATGTCAAGCGCGTCTCCAGACGCCAAGAGCATGCGGTTGACCCCAGGACCTATGAAATTCACCAGTCGTCACACCGCCTGGTTGGCTGCATTATTCGCAATAATCGGATGGACCGGAGGAGGAACGGACATGAGACCGAACCACGCCGTCGTATCGCAGGAGGAATGGCTGAACGCCCGCAGGTCGCTTCTCGCGCTCGAAAAGGAGCACACCCATCTACGCGACAAAGTGAATGCCGAACGTCAGGCCCTGCCCTGGGTGAAGCTGGACAAGACCTACAGTTTCGAAACCCGTGACGGCTTGAAGAGCCTCGCGGACCTCTTCGATGGACGCAGCCAGCTTCTTCTCTACCATTTCATGTTCGGCAAGAACTGGCAGGCCGGCTGCCCAAGCTGCTCCTTCCTCGCCGATCATTTCGATGCGACCCTGCCCCACCTCAACCATCATGACGTCACATTGGTGGTCGCCTCGAATGCTCCGGTCGAAAAGATCGAAGCATATCGCCAGCGGATGGACTGGCACTTTCCTTGGGTCTCGTCTCACGGCAGTGATTTCAACCGTGATTTCCACGTGTCCTTCACGCCGGCGGAAATGGCGCTCGGCAAGGTCAGCTACAATTTCACTGAGATCGACAGCAAGGATGCCCATGAAGAATTGCCGGGCCTGAGCGCCTTTTACAAGGACGAGGACGGAACCGTCTATCACACCTACTCCACCTATGCGCGCGGCCTCGAGGAACTGGTCAGCACCTTCATGCTGCTCGATCGCGCGCCGAAGGGCCGCAACGAAGGGACGACCATGGACTTCGTCCGCCGGCACGACGAATACGACGAGGAGCCGCGGCGGCGGGCCTGAAGAAGAACCATCCGGGACGGAACCCGTCGTCGCCTCCCGGCGTTTTCCGGCGGCGGCGACGGAGCGCCCATTTTTTCTCGGGAGAAAGAAATGCATGCAGAGCCTCAGGAGGAGCACCGCTGGCTTGAACAATTGCTCGGCGAGTGGACGGTGACGTCGCAGGATCCCGCCGGAACCGCACCATCGGCTGATGCATGGGTGGAGAATGTCCGCTCGCTCAATGGCCTCTGGATCGCTTGCGAAGGCAAGGGAACGATGCCGGACGGAAAGCCCGGCCAGACCTTGATGACACTCGGCTTCAATCCTTCGACGGGTCGCTATGTCGGCACCTGGGTCGGCTCGATGATAAACCACATGTGGATCTATGACGGCGAGATCGAAGACGACGGCCGGACCCTTGCCCTCAATTGCGAGGGACCGGACTTCGAAAATCCCGGCAGGACCGCCAGATATCAGGACAGGATCACGCTGATCGATTCCAACCGGCGCATCCTGACAGCCCGCGTTGAAACCGGCAGCGGCGACTGGAAGGACATCATGACGGCGGACTACCGCCGCCGTTAGACCGCCGGGACCGGCGCGGCGCAATCCGCCCCGGCCCAGACCATCACGGCGACGGTTCCGTCGCCGTCCAACAGCACATGTCCACGAAAAAACGGGAGGACCGACAATGCACGGCAAATTCGTCTGGTACGAATTGATGACGACGGATACGAAGGCGGCGGAGGCCTTTTACAAGAAGGTCATCGGCTGGAGCGCCCGCGATGCAGGAATGCCGGGAACCGAATACACGCTCTTCTCCATCGGCGATCACCAGGTGGCTGGCCTGATGACCATGCCAGAAGGTGCGCTCGACATGAACGTGCCGCCGGCCTGGCTCGGCTACGTGGCCGTGGACGACGTCGACGCTGCCGCCGCCAAACTCACCGGCGAGGGCGGCACCGTTCATCGCGAGCCGGACGATATTCCCGGCATCGGCCGTTTCGCCGTCGTTACCGACCCGCATGGCGCCGCCTTCGCTCTTTTCACGGGAACCGGCGAACCGCCGCCGTCGCTCGACCAGATGGCGCCCGGAAACATCGGCTGGCACGAACTGATGGCCGGCGATCTCGACAGCGCCTTTGCTTTCTATTCGGAGCTGTTCGGCTGGACCAAGGACCAGGCGATGGACATGGGCGAGATGGGCGTTTACCAGCTGTTCGCCCACAATGGACAAGCCATTGGCGGCATGATGACAAAGCCGAGGGACGTTCCCGCGCCCTATTGGCTTTATTATTTCAACGTCGAAGCGCTCGACGCCGCGATCGATCGGGCGCGGTCCGAGGGTGCCCAAGTCGTGGTTGAGCCGATGGAAGTCCCCGGTGGCGCCTGGATCGTCCAGTGCACCGATCCGCAGGGTGCGCTTTTCGCGCTGGTCGCGCCGAAACGCTGATCCGCTCCTGCTCCCCGGTCTCGAGGAACGATTTGTGACTGCCTGACTCTACATGGCCGTGTCCGGCATCACCCGGGCATGGCTGGCGAGGAAATCCAAAACGGCGCGCACCCGAGAGGGGAGCGCGCCGCCCTGGCCAAGAAAGACGGCATGAACCTCTTCCAGATCGCCCGGGTTCAATTCTTCGAGCACGGGAACGAGCCGGCCCATGCGCAGATCATCGCGCACCGTGAATTCGGCAAGCCGCGCCAGTCCTGCACCGGCGAGCGCCAGATGGCGCAGCCCCTCACCATCGCTTACCTGCACCGCCCCATTCGCCGGAATTATGATGGTTTCGCCATCCGCTTTGATGGGCCAGCCGTCGACGGCGCGGGCGTAACAGAAACCAAGCCGATCATGCATCTTCAGTTCGTCGAGATTCGAGGGCGTGCCGAAGCGTTCGGTATAGGACGGTGCCGCGACGATCATCATTCGCGTCGCCCCGAGCTTGCGCGCAATCAGCGTCGAGCTCTTTAAGGGACCTGCCCGCACCGCCACGTCGGCGCGCGCCTCCATCAAGTCAACCACCGCATCGGTCTGTACGATATCGAGGGTGACGGCCGGAAAGCGTGCCCGGAATTCGGGTATTAGCGGCATCAGGATATGGGTGCCGAAGGAGGCGCTGACATTCAATCGGACCCTGCCCGCCGGGCTTTCGCCGGCCGACGCGCAGCGCTCCGCCTCGTCGATATCGGCGAGGATGCGGGTCGTCCGATCGTAGAATGCGTGCCCTTCCGGTGTAAGCTGAAGGCTACGCGTCGATCGATTCACCAGGCGCACGCCGAGCCGTTCCTCAAGGCGCAGCACGAGCTTGCTGACGGCCGAGGGCGTCATGCGAAAATAGCGGGCTGCCGCAGAGAAGCCGCCAAGCTCAACTGCCTTGGCGAAGACCTCCATTTCGCCCGAGCGATTGACCGACAGTCGAGACATGTGAATTCAACTCACAGATAATGTTCCTGCAGGCAGTCTATATCCAAAAAGTGACCGGCTCCATTGTCATGGAGAAATGATGATGAGCACAAAGGAGTTTCGGAATGGATTATCGACGGCTCGGTTCGTCAGGATTGAAGGTACCGGCGCTCAGTTTCGGCGCGGGCACTTTCGGCGGCAAGGGACCACTTTTCAGCGCCTGGGGCGCGACGGATGAAGTGGAGGCCCGCCGGCTCATCGACATCTGCCTCGAAGCCGGCGTCAATCTCTTCGACACGGCAGACGTCTACTCCGATGGCGCATCCGAGGAGATCCTGGGAGCGGCAGTCAAAGGACGGCGCGACAAGGCCATCCTGTCGACGAAGATATCGCTCCCGATCGGCGATGGTCCGAACGATGCCGGCTCGTCCCGCGCGCGCCTCGTCAACGGTGTGGAGGATGCCCTGAGGCGGCTCGGCACCGACTACGTCGACCTCATGCAACTGCACGCCTTCGACGCCGGAACGCCAATCGAGGAGGTGCTTTCGACGCTCGACATGCTCGTGCGCTCCGGCAAGCTGCGCTATGTCGGCGTATCCAATTTCGCCGGCTGGCAACTGATGAAATCGCTCGCGGCCGCCGACCGATATGGCTATCCTCGCTACGTTGCCAACCAGGTCTATTATTCGCTCGCCGGGCGTGACTACGAGTGGGAGCTGATGCCGCTTGGCCTCGACCAGGGCGTCGGCGCCCTCGTCTGGAGCCCGCTCGGCTGGGGGCGGCTGACGGGCAAAATTCGCCGCGGCCAACCGTGGCCGGAGGGCAGCCGCCTGCACGACACGGCCGACTTCGGGCCGCCGGTGGACGACAAAAAGCTCTACGACATCGTCGAGGTACTGGACGCACTCGCCGAGGAAACCGGCAAGACCGTGCCGCAAATCGCCATCAATTGGCTTCTCCGGCGCCCAACCGTCTCCAGCGTCATCATTGGTGCGCGCAACGAGGAGCAATTGCGGCAGAACCTCGGCGCGATCGGCTGGGCGCTCTCGACCGAACAAGTGTCGCGCCTCGATGCGGTGAGTGCAACGACGGCGCCCTACCCCTATTTCCCTTACTATCGCCAGACAGGCTTTGCGCACATCAACCCGCCGCCGGTCTGAGGGGGCAGGAAGCCGGCCGCCGTGCGAAAGCCAGCCGCAACCGCCCAATGGTTTCAGCTTGCTTTCCTATTCGCATTGCACAAAAGTCCTCTCGAATGGCAGGCAAAGGGATCTGCCATCGAGGGGAAAACGCTGCATGTCGATCAAGGCCAGTATCTATCATCTGACCCACTATAAATACGACCGGCCGGTCAATCTCTCACCGCAAATCATCAGGCTCAAGCCCGCCGCCCATTCGAAGACGAAGGTCATCAGCCATTCGCTGAAGGTTTCGCCGGCCAATCACTTCGTCAATCTGCAGCAGGACCCCTACGGCAACTATCTCGCCCGCTACGTCTTTCCCGATCCGGTGACGGAAATGAAGATCGAAGTGGATCTCGTCGCCGACATGACGGTCTACAATCCTTTCGACTTCTTCGTCGAAGAGGAGGCACAGCACTGGCCATTTCGCTATGCCGAAGACCTGAGCGACGACCTGAAGATCTACATGACGCCGGACCCAATCGGGCCGAAGCTCTCGGCTTTCATGGAAACGATCGACCGCTCGCGCCAGCGCACGGTCGACATGATCGTCGGTCTCAATATGCGGCTGCAAAAGGAGATCGGCTACGTCATCCGCATGGAGCCGGGCGTGCAGACGCCGGAGGGGACGTTGGGTCTCGCCACGGGCTCCTGCCGCGATTCGAGCTGGCTGCTCGTGCAGATCCTGCGCAATCTCGGCTTTGCCGCGCGCTTCGTGTCCGGCTACCTCATTCAGCTCACGCCGGATCTGAAAGCCCTCGACGGCCCCTCGGGAACGGATCACGACTTCACCGACCTCCATGCCTGGGCCGAGGCCTATATTCCAGGTGCCGGCTGGATCGGGCTCGACCCGACCTCCGGGCTCTTGACCGGCGAGAGCCACATCCCGCTCGCCGCGACGCCTCATTATCGCAATGCCGCGCCGATCTCCGGCGGCTTCTTCGGCGATCCGGAAACCAGATCCGATTTTGCCTTCGACATGAAGATTGCGCGCGTCGCCGAACATCCGCGTATCACCAGGCCCTTTTCCGACGAGAGCTGGCAGGCGTTGAATGCCCTTGGCGACGAGGTAGACCGCGTATTGGACGAGAACGACGTGCGCCTCACCATGGGTGGCGAGCCGACCTTCGTATCGATCGACGACTTCGAAGCCGACGAGTGGAACACCGCCGCGGTCGGCCCAACCAAGCGCGAGAAGGCGGACAGGCTCATTCGCCGTCTGCGCGAGCGCTTTGCACCGGGCGGATTCCTGCACTACGGCCAGGGCAAATGGTACCCCGGCGAGAGCCTGCCGCGATGGACCTTTTCGCTCTACTGGCGTCGCGACGGCCTGCCGATCTGGCAGCGGCCCGCCCTCATCGCCGAGGAAGTCAGCCAGACCGAGGTTACCGAACGGGATGCGGAGCGCCTGCTCGTTGCCATTGCCGGCGAACTCGATCTGAGCGCGGACATGGTCGTTCCGGCCTATGAGGATCCGGCCGAATGGATCGTCAAGGAAGCCAATCTGCCGGACAATGTCGATCCGTCCAACTCCAAGCTCGAGGACCCGGAGGCCCGCAGCCGCCTGGCGCGTGTGTTCGAACGGGGCCTGACGACCCCGACCGGCTACGTGCTGCCGGTGCAGGCCTGGAACGCGCGCGCCACAGGGGTGCAGTGGCTTAGCGAGAAATGGAAGACCCGTCGTGGGCGCCTTTTCCTTGTACCCGGCGACAGCCCCGTCGGCTATCGATTGCCGCTCGGCGCCTTGCCCCACATCCCTCCCTCTTCCTATCCCTATATCAATCCGGTAGATCCGACCGTTCCGCGCAGCGACCTGCCGGATTTCGCGGAAGAAAAAGGGCGGGCGCAGCAATCACGCTTCCAGCCGTCGGAGAGACCTCCGACGCCGCTTTCGCCTATGCCCGATGATATTGCGGGCGCCGTACGCACCGCAATGACCGTGGAACCGCGCGACGGCAGGCTCTGCGTTTTCATGCCGCCGACGACGAGTATCGAGGAATATCTGGACCTGGTCGCTTCGACCGAACGCGCCGCCGCGGAGGTCGGCCTGCCCGTTCACATCGAAGGTTATCCGCCGCCGCAGGACGAGCGCATCAACGTCATCCGCGTCGCACCCGATCCGGGCGTGATCGAGGTCAACATCCATCCGGCCGCGAACTGGCGGGAATGCGTCGACATCACCACGGCGGTCTATGAGGAAGCGCGCCAGAGCCGGCTCGGCGCCGACAAGTTCATGATCGACGGCCGTCATACAGGAACCGGCGGCGGCAACCATGTCGTGGTCGGCGGCCGCAGCCCCAACGACAGTCCCTTCCTGCGCCGGCCGGACCTGTTGAAGAGCATCGTGCTTCATTGGCAGCGGCACCCGTCGCTCTCCTATCTCTTTTCCGGCCTGTTCATCGGACCGACCAGCCAGGCTCCGCGCATCGACGAGGCGCGGCATGATTCACTTTACGAGTTGGAAATCGCGCTGGCCCAGGTGCCGTCGCCCGATACCGGTCGACTGCCGCCGCTGCCCTGGCTGACCGATCGGCTCTTCCGCAACCTGCTCGTCGACGTCACAGGCAACACCCATCGCTCAGAGATCTGCATCGACAAGCTGTTCTCGCCCGACGGTCCGACCGGACGGCTCGGCCTCGTCGAATTCCGCGGCTTCGAAATGCCGCCGAACGCGCGCATGTCGCTCGCCCAGCAGTTGCTCGTGCGCGCTCTTATCGCCCGCTTCTGGAAAAGCCCGGTCGAAGGCCGCTTCGTTCGCTGGGGGACGGCGCTCCATGACCGCTTCATGCTGCCCCACTATGTCTGGCAGGATTTTCTCGAGGTCGTTGCGGACCTCGGCTCACACGGCTTCCATCTCCGCCCGGAGTGGTTCAAGGCACAACTCGAGTTCCGCTTCCCCTTCTGCGGCGAGGTCGAGTACGAACAGGCGAAGCTCGAAATCCGCCAGGCGCTCGAACCCTGGCATGTGATGGGCGAACAGGGCGCAATCGGCGGCACGGTGCGCTACGTCGATTCCTCGGTCGAGCGCCTGCAGGTGAAACTCGAAACCGCCATTCCCGATCGCTACACCGTCGCCTGCAACGGCCGCCCGGTGCCCCTCGCGAAGACGGGCCAAAACGGCGTCACCGTCGCAGGCGTGCGCTACAAGGCCTGGCAACCGGCCGCGGGCCTTCATCCGGTGTTGCCGGTGAACACTCCCCTTACATTCGACGTTTATGATACATGGTCGAATCGGGCGATCGGTGGCTGCGTCTATCACGTTGCGCATCCGGGCGGGCGCAATTACGAGACCTTCCCGGTCAACGGCAACGAGGCAGAGGCGCGCCGGCTGGCGCGCTTCGAACCCTGGGGCCACACCACGGGCATGTATCGGCTGCATCCCGAAAGCCCATCGGCGGAGTTTCCCCTGACGCTCGATTTGCGGTGTCCGGCAGGAGTGTAAATGGCGAAGAAGCAGGCGGCAGAGGCAAATGAAGCGATCCGTCCCGGGCATGATCCCTTCGGCGGCTACCGCGCGCTGGCGGGCGTCGCCGATGAGATGGTCGATCCGAACGGCAACGTCCGGCCCGTCTGGCAACGGCTGCTCTCGACGCTTGGCCGCATGGACGAGACGGAACTCGCCAACCGCTTTGCTCGCGCCGACCGCTACCTGCGCGACGCCGGCGTCTTCTACCGCGCCTATGGCAAGGAGAACACGGAGCGGAGCTGGCCGCTGTCGCATGTGCCGGTCCTGATCGACGAGGCCGAATGGACCGTTGTATCCGAGGGACTCGTGCAGCGCGCCGAGCTCCTGGAAAGGGTAGTCGCCGACATCTACGGCGAAAACCGGCTGGTGCGCGAAGGCCTGCTGCCGCCGGCGCTGATCGCCTCCAATCCGCAATTCCTGCGCCCGCTCGTCGGCGTCATGCCGGCCGACGGGCATTTCCTGCACTTCTGCTCCTTCGAGATCGGCCGCGGACCGGACGGCAACTGGTGGGTGCTTTCCGACCGGACAGAAGCGCCCTCCGGCGCCGGCTTCGCACTCGAGAACCGCGTGGCGACGGCACGCGCCTTTTCCGACCTCTATGCCGCAACCCATGTCCACCGGCTGGCGAGTTTCTTCGGCGCCTTCCGCGACACGCTCCAGTCGCGCAAGCAGCACCCCGACGACCGCATCGCCGTGCTCTCGCCGGGCATCGCCAACGAGACCTATTTCGAACATGCCTATATCGCCCGCTATCTCGGTTTCATGCTGCTCGAGGGCGAGGACCTGACGGTCGTCGGCGGCCGCGTGATGGTTCGCACCGTCGCCGGCCTCAAACCCGTCGGTGTGCTCTGGCGTCGCCTCGACGCCTCCTTCGCCGATCCGCTTGAGCTCAATCAGTCTTCACATATCGGCACGCCCGGTATCGTCGAGGCGCTGAGGGAAGGCTCCGTTTCGATCGTCAATGCGCTTGGCTCCGGCATCCTGGAGACGCGTGCGCTTCTGGCCTTCATGCCGGCCATCTGTCGCCAATTGCTCGGCGAGGAACAGAAGCTGCCGTCGATCGCCACCTGGTGGTGCGGTCAGGAATCCGAGCGCGAACATGTCGCCGGCAACATCGAAGGCATGGTGATCGGCCCGGCCTATTCGACGCGGCCCTTCTTCGACGACGATGGCCAGTCTGTGCTCGGTGCCTCGCTCCGCGATACGGCCAGGACCTCGGTCGCCCAGTGGCTGGCGACGGACGGCGGCAAGCTCGTTGGGCAGGAGGTCGTCACGCTGTCGACGACGCCCGCCTGGGTGCGCGGCCGGCTGACGCCCCGGCCGATGAGTCTCCGGGTCTTTGCCGCGCGCACGCGCGACGGCTGGCAAATCATGCCGGGGGGCTTCGCCCGCATCGGCTCCGGCGACGACGTGGCGGCCATCGCAATGCAGTCCGGCGGCACCGCCGCCGATGTCTGGATCGTCAGCGACAGGCCGGTCGAGCGCATGTCGCTGCTTCCGGCAGAGGAGAGCTTCAGCCGCAACCTGCCGGGCAGCCTGCCGAGCCGCGCCGCCGACAACCTCTTCTGGCTCGGTCGTTACATCGAACGGGCGGAGGGCGCGCTGCGGATCCTGCGCGCCTGGCATAGTCGCTTCGCCGAGGCGGCCGACCCCGACATGCCGCTGCTCAAGGACGTGAGCGAGTATCTTGCCCTCCTCGATGTCAAGACGCGCCAGCCGGTGCCGGACAGCCTGGTTTCCGATATCGCCAGCGCGCTTTTCAGTGCCGGCAACATTCGCGACCGCTTCTCGCCCGACGGCTGGCTTGCGCTCAACGACCTCTTGAAAACGGCGCGCAAGTTCCACGCGACCGTGCAGGCCGGCGATGACGCCTCCCACGCGATGACCATTCTTCTGCGCAAGCTCGCGGGCTTTGCAGGCCTCGTGCACGAAAACATGTATCGCTTTACCGGCTGGCGCTTTCTTTCGATCGGCCGCTATCTCGAGCGCGGCATGCACATGACGCGGCTGCTCGGGCACATGTCCGGGCCCGATGCACCGGACGGCGCCTACGACATGTTGCTCGAGATCGGCGACAGCGTCATGACCCACCGACGCCGCTACAACGTCAACACGGCAGCCGTAACCGTTACCGACCTGCTGGCGCTCGACCCGCTCAACCCGCGCTCGATCCTCTACCAGTTGAACGAGATCAAGACGGAGGTCGAGCTGCTGCCGAATGCTTTCGTCAACGGCCAGATGTCGCCGTTCTATCGGGAAACCATGCGACTTCATTCCGGTCTTGCCGTGATGACACCGGAGGCAATGACGGCGACGGTCTACAAACGGCTGGAGCAGGACCTCGAAAGGCTTTCCGACCTGCTCGCGCAAACCTATCTCGGCTAACAAGAGCGGCGGTTCCGATGCTCTACGACATCAACCTGAAGATCACCTATCGCTACGAGGTTCCGGTCAGCGGCGGGCGCCACCTCGTCCGGGTCCTGCCCGCGTCGATCCCGGGGCGCCAGCGGCTCATCGCAGGTTCGGTAACGTGCCAGCCGGCACCGTTCGAGCGCTCGGAAAATGTCGATTTCTTCTCCAATCCGACCACCACCATCCTTTTCCGCTCTGCCCACGACCACCTGATCATCCGCATGCAGGCGCGCGTGCAGGCGGAGCCCGCCGCACTCTCAGCCGATCTTTCGCCGGCGCTTGCGGCTCTGCCGGCGGAGCTTGCCGACTGCTGGTCCGTCGACGCCAACTCCCCCCATCATTTCCTCGGGCCAAGCCCGCTACTGGAGCAGGTCCCGGAGATCGCCGCCTATGCTCGCGAGATCAAGCGCGACGGGATGACGGTGCAGCAGATCGGCCTTGCCATTTGCGAGTGCATCCATCGCGATTTCACCTACGACACGGACGCGACGACCGTCACAACCACGCCGGCCGAGGCCTTCAAGCTGAAGGGCGGCGTCTGCCAGGATTTCGCCCACGTGATGATCGTGGCGCTGCGCAGTCTCGGCATTCCGGCGGGCTATGTCAGCGGCTTCCTCAGAACACTTCCGCCGCCCGGCAAGGAGCGCCTGGAAGGCGCCGACGCCATGCATGCCTGGGTGCGCTTCTGGTGCGGCACGTCCGGCGGCTGGATGGAACTCGACCCCACGAACAATATGTCCGCCGGGACCGATCACATCATCGTCGGCCACGGTCGCGACTATGGCGACGTGGCGCCGGTGATCGGCGTCCTGAAAAGCTATGGCGGCCAGACGACCGAACAGGCCGTCGACGTCAATCCCGTCGAGTGACCAGGATTGGCACGAACGTGCCAATCCTGGTCAGGCCGATCCTGCTCAAATCCGTAAAAAATAATCGTCTTTGCGGCTAAACGATAAAAATGCAACGAACAGGTGAACCGAGCGGTAACGCATAACCGGTAGTGTCGCAGCACGAATTCATACAACGTGTGGGGCATGAAAATGGAAAGCGGATCCACAGCCGGCCGGACCTTCATCACGATGTGGCGGGACCGGGGCGGCAATTTCGGCATGATGACGGCGCTGCTTGCCCCGCTGCTCTTTGCGGTAGGCGGCGTTTCGATCGACATGGCCAATATGCTGATGTCCAAGAACCAGCTTCAGGACGCGACCGATGCTGCTGCGCTTGCGGCCGCTTCCGCGCTCGTTTCCAAGGAGCAGCCGAGCATCGAAGCGGCCCAGGAAATCGCCCGCAAGTTCCTTCGCACGCAAGTCGCTGGCGCCCCGTCGGTGGCCGAGACGGAGAGCGGCGCCGATAGCGAAGATGACGGCGTGGACGTCGGCATCTCCGAGACGCAGAACGGCGCAACGGGAAAAACCTTCAAGGTCACTGTCACCGCCAAACAAATCGTCAACTTCAATGCCATGACGCGACTGCTCGGCCAGGATCGGGTTACGCTTGAGACCAGTTCGACTGCGGAAAGCGCGACCGAGAGCAAGAACGCGCTTTCGATGTATCTTGTGCTCGACCGCTCCGGCTCGATGGCCTGGAAGACGGATACCATCAACACGGCAAAGAAGAGCTGTCCCAATTACACGGAATCGACCTGGAGCAAGTATCCCAACCTGAAGGCGACCAGCCCCTGCTACGTCGCGAAGATCGATGCGCTGAAGACCGCAGCGAGCGATCTGTTCGCGCAGTTGGAGGTAGCGGATCCGGATTCGACCTACGTGCGGACCGGCGCGGTTTCCTACAATGCCTCGCAGGATACCCCGGGCGACATCGCTTGGGGCGTGACGAACACGGCCCTCTATGTGAACGCACTGGAGGCAACCGGCGGCACGGCATCGGGCAACGCCTTCAAGTCCGCGTACCAGAAGGTGACGGCAAGCGCCGAAAATACTGCTCACGCCAGCAAGAACGGTCAGGTTCCCACCAAATACATCGTCTTCATGACCGACGGCGAGAACAATTACACTTCCGAGGACACGCTGACCAAGCAATGGTGCGACACGGCAAAGGCCAACAAGGTCGAGGTGTACAGCGTTGCCTTCATGGCGCCGAGCCGCGGCCAGGCACTCCTGAAATATTGCGCCTCATCGACATCGCACTATTTCGAAGCCGAGGAGGCCGCAGATCTCGTCGCCGCATTCAAGGCGATCGGCGAAAGGGCGTCGGCAATGGTCTCGCGCCTTACGAAGTAAGCCAGCTCAGATCGGTTTTCGCCATGCCGTCCGGTTCCCGGACGGCATTTTGCATAATGCATAGGAAACTGGATAGGCGCGACGCGCATGCCGCGACGGGTCTCCATGTCACCGCGCATTTCAGGCGAAAAGCATCGCGGACCCGTCAACATGTAAGTGGCGGCTGTTTTAATCCATTTAAAAACACCTGTTGCAAGCGCTTCGGATCGATGCATAAATTGCCCTGTCTACGGTCGGCTCCGGCCTTCGGTCTCCCAAATGCAACAAGGGTTTGACAGTTTTGATGATGAATCGGCTCTCCACCAACGAACTGCCGCAGCCCGCACTGAGGTCTTCCGAACCGGGTCAACTCGCGGTCGAAATTCTGGAGCGCCTGAAGTATCGCATCGGCAAGGATCCCAAGGTCGCCAAACCGCATGACTGGCTGACGGCTGCCATCTTGGTCGTGCGCGACCGCATCACGGATCGCTGGATGGACTCGACGCGCAAGACCTATTCGACGGGGGCCAAGCGGGTCTATTATCTTTCGCTCGAATTCCTCATCGGCCGGCTGATGCGCGATGCGATGACCAATATCGGCCTGATGGACGAGATGCGCGATGCGCTCGCTTCTCTCGGCGTCGATATCGACCTGGTTGCCGAGCTGGAGCCGGATGCCGCGCTGGGCAATGGTGGCCTCGGGCGGCTTGCTGCCTGTTTCATGGAATCCATGGCGACGGTCGACGTGCCCGCCTATGGCTATGGCATCCGCTACATGCATGGCCTGTTCCGGCAGCAGATGGCCGACGGCTGGCAGGTCGAACTGCCGGAAACCTGGCTCGCGCACGGCAACCCGTGGGAATTCGAACGACGCGAAAGCTCCTACGAAATCGGCTTCGGCGGCAGCGTCGAGACCGTCAATGTCGACGAGGAAGTCCAGCGCTATGTGTGGAAGCCGGCAGAGCGGGTGATCGCGACCGCCTTCGACACGCCGGCCGTCGGCTGGCGGGCGACGCGCGTCAATACGCTGAGGCTCTGGGCCGCGCAACCGATCGATCCGATCCTGCTCGACGCCTTCAATGCCGGAGACCACATCGGCGCGCTGCGCGACAGCAACAAGGCGGAGAGCCTGACACGCGTGCTCTATCCCGCCGACGCGACTCCGGCCGGACAGGAACTGCGCCTCCGGCAGGAATATTTCTTCTCCTCCGCTTCGCTGCAGGACATCCTGCGGCGGCACCTGCAGCAATATCCGGATTTCACCTCATTGCCGGATGCCGTCGCCATCCAGCTCAACGACACGCATCCGGCCGTATCGGTGGCCGAACTCGTCCGCCTGCTGACCGACGTCCACGGGCTCGGTTTCGACCAGGCCTGGGACATTGCCCGGCGTACCTTCGCCTACACCAACCACACGCTTCTGCCGGAAGCGCTGGAAAGCTGGCCGGTACCACTCTTCGAGCGGCTGCTGCCGCGCCACATGCAGATCGTCTACGCCGTCAACGCCAAGATCCTGATCGAGGCGCGCAAGCAGAAGCACGCAACCGACGAGGAAATCCGCAACATTTCGCTCATAGATGAAACCGGCGAGCGGCGTGTGCGAATGGGCAATCTCGCCTTCGTCGGCTCCCACTCCATCAACGGCGTGTCGGCGCTGCACACGGAGTTGATGAAGGAAACGGTCTTTGCCGACCTGCACCGGCTCTATCCCGACCGCATCAACAACAAGACCAACGGCATCACGCCGCGCCGTTGGCTGATGCAATGCAATCCCGGTCTCTTCGCCCTGATCCGCGACGCGATCGGCGACGACTTCATGGACGACACGGAGGCCCTTCAGGCGCTCGACGCCTTCGCGGACAAGGCCGATTTCCAGGAGCAGTTCGCCGCCGTCAAGCGCGCCAACAAGGTAAGGCTGGCAAAGCTCGTGCAGACGAGGCTCGGCATCCGTCTGGATCCCTCGGCGATGTTCGACATCCAGATCAAGCGCATCCACGAATATAAGCGGCAATTGCTGAACATCATCGAGGCCGTTGCGCTTTACGACCAGATTCGCTCGCATCCCGAGCTCGACTGGGTGCCGCGCGTCAAGCTCTTCGCCGGAAAGGCGGCGCCGAGCTATCACAACGCCAAACTCATTATCAAGCTAGCCAATGACGTCGCGCGGGTCATCAACAACGACCCGGCCGTCCGCGGGCTTCTCAAGGTCGTCTTCGTTCCCAATTACAATGTCTCGCTCGCGGAAGTGATGGTGCCCGCAGCCGATCTCTCGGAGCAGATTTCAACCGCGGGCATGGAAGCTTCTGGCACCGGCAACATGAAGTTCGCGCTCAACGGCGCGCTGACTATCGGCACGCTCGATGGTGCCAATGTCGAGATGCGCGACTGGGTCGGCGAGGAAAACATCAAGATCTTCGGCCTGACCGCCGAAGAAGTGGCGAAGGCTCGGGCGGAGGGGCACAATCCGCGTGCCATCATCGAGGGCTCACGCGAACTGTCGCAGGCCCTCTCGGCCATCGCCTCCGGCGTCTTCTCGCCAGACGACCCCCACCGCTTCTCGGGCCTTGTCGACGGGCTCTACAACCATGACTGGTTCATGGTCGCCGCAGATTTCGAGACCTATGCGAAGGCGCAGCGCGAGATAGACCAACTCTGGACGATGCCTTCCGACTGGTATTCGAAGGCGATCCGAAACACGGCACGTATGGGGTGGTTTTCGTCCGATCGGACGATCCGCCAATATGCCGGAGAAATCTGGAGAGCAGGATGAAGCTCTCGCCCGGCAAGGAGACAGCCACATCCACAGCGTCGGGCCCGCTGCCGGCGCCGGAGATTGCGGCGATACTTTCCGGCAACCACAGCAACCCCTTTGCCGTTCTGGGCGTGCACGCGACGGACAAGGCTTATATTGCCCGGTGCTTTATCCCAGGCGCCGAATCGGTCACTGCGGAAACACTTTCCGGGAACGAAATCGGCACGCTCGAGCGGCGCGACGATGCCGGCTTCTTCGAGGGCTCCATTTCGCTCCGCAAGGCACAGCCGATCCGCTACCGCGCCCGCAACGAGGGCGGCGACTGGATCGTGGTCGACCCCTATAGCTTCGGTCCGGTGCTGGGGCCGATGGATGACTATTACATCCGCGAAGGTTCGCATCTCAGGCTCTTCGAAAAGATGGGAGCCCATCAGATCACGCATGAGGGGGTCGAAGGCTTTCACTTTGCCGTCTGGGCGCCGAATGCGCGGCGCGTTTCGGTCGTCGGCAGCTTCAACGATTGGGACGGGCGCCGCCACGTCATGCGCCTTCGCGCGGACACCGGCATCTGGGAAATCTTCGTCCCCGGCGTGTCCGCGGGCGCTCCGTACAAATATGAGATCCTCGACCGCGATGGCCGGCTGCTGCCACTGAAGGCGGATCCATTCGCCCGGCGCTCGGAACTGCGTCCCGATACGGCCTCGGTGACGACGGGCGAGATCGAGCAGGTCTGGGAGGACGCGGCCCACCGCCGCCATTGGGAGGAGGTCGACCCGCGCCGCCAGCCGATTTCCATCTATGAGGTCCATGCCGGCTCCTGGCAGCGCCGCGACGATGGCGAGATGCTGACCTGGGACGAACTGGCGGAACGGTTGATCCCCTATTGTGCCGACATGGGCTTCACCCACATCGAGTTCCTGCCGATCTCCGAATTCCCCTATGACCCGTCATGGGGCTATCAGACGACAGGCCTCTACGCGCCGACCGCGCGCTTCGGCGAACCGGAGGGCTTTGCCCGTTTCGTCAACGGATGCCACAAGGTCGGCATCGGCGTCATTCTCGATTGGGTGCCGGCGCATTTTCCGACGGACGAGCACGGGCTGCGCTGGTTCGACGGCACCGCGCTCTACGAGCATGAAGACCCGCGCCAGGGTTTCCATCCGGACTGGAACACGGCGATCTACAATTTCGGCCGCGAGGAGGTCGCCGCCTATCTCATCAACAATGCGCTTTACTGGGCCGAAAAATTCCATGTCGACGGCCTGCGCGTCGATGCGGTCGCATCCATGCTCTACCTCGACTACTCGCGCCAGCCCGGCGAATGGGTGCCGAACGAATATGGCGGCAACGAAAATCTTGAGGCCGTACGCTTCCTGCAGACCATGAACACCCGCCTTTACGGCATCCACCAGGGCGTGCTGACGATCGCAGAAGAATCCACCTCCTGGCCGAAGGTCTCACACCCGGTCCATGCCGGCGGTCTCGGCTTCGGCTTCAAGTGGAACATGGGCTTCATGCACGACACGCTGCAATATCTCGCGCGTGAGCCGGTGCACCGCAAGTTCCACCACAACGACATGACCTTCGGGCTGCTCTACGCCTTCAGCGAGAATTTCGTGCTGCCGCTGTCCCACGACGAAGTGGTGCACGGCAAGGGATCGCTGGTCGCCAAAATGGCCGGCGACGATTGGCAGAAGTTCGCCAACCTCAGGGCCTATTACGCCTTCATGTGGGGCTATCCGGGCAAGAAACTGCTCTTCATGGGACAGGAATTCGCGCAATGGCGTGAATGGTCTGAGGAGCGTGCACTCGACTGGAACCTGCTCGAATACAACCTTCACGAGGGCATGCGCCGGCTCGTGCGAGACCTGAACGGCACCTACCGGTCAAAGCCGGCGCTGCATGCGCGCGACTGCGAGGGCGAAGGCTTCGAGTGGCTCATTGCGGACGATCGCAACAATTCCGTCTTTGCGTGGCTGAGAAAGGCGCCGGGCGAGAAGCTTGTCGCAGTGGTCACCAATTTCACGCCTGTCTACCGGGAGAGCTACGACGTGCCCCTTCCGGCGGCAGGCCGCTGGCGGGAAATCGTCAACACGGATGCGGAAATCTATGGGGGGAGCGGCAAGGGCAACGGCGGTGCCGTTTACGCGGAGAGGAAGCCGAGCGGAGGGACGGCTGCCACCATCACGCTGCCGCCTTTGGCGACGCTGATGCTGGAGCAGGAATAGCTGCCCGGCGGCCTGTTCCGCCGGCGGAAAGAGGACGGAGTGACGTGGACCGCGAGGCGTCGCATTTGGTCGCCGGGCAGTCCTCGACGACATGATCTAGGGGAGGACAAATGGTGGAAAAGCGTACACAACCTCTGGCTCGCGATGCCATGGCCTATGTGCTTGCCGGCGGCCGCGGCAGCCGGTTAAAGGAGCTCACCGACCGCCGCGCCAAACCGGCCGTCCATTTCGGCGGCAAGGCGCGCATCATCGATTTCGCGCTATCCAACGCGCTGAACTCCGGCATCCGACGGATCGGTGTCGCGACCCAGTACAAGGCCCATTCGCTAATCCGACACCTGCAGCGCGGCTGGAATTTCTTTCGACCCGAACGCAATGAGAGCTTCGACGTCCTGCCAGCCAGCCAGCGCGTCTCGGAAACGCAATGGTACGAAGGCACCGCCGACGCGGTCTACCAGAACATCGACATCATCGAGGATTACGGCGTCGAGTACATGGTAATTCTCGCCGGCGACCACATCTATAAAATGGACTACGAGCTGATGCTGCAGCAGCACGTCGATTCCGGCGCCGACGTCACCATCGGCTGCCTGGAAGTGCCGCGCATGGAAGCGACCGGTTTCGGCGTGATGCATGTCGATACCGAAGACCGGATCATCGCTTTCGTCGAAAAGCCGGCCGATCCGCCCGGCATTCCAGGCAATCCGGAGATGGCGCTGGCATCCATGGGCATCTACGTATTCCACACGAAGTTCCTGATGGACTTGCTTCGCCGCGACGCGGCAGATCCGAAGTCGAGCCGGGACTTCGGCAAGGACATCATCCCCTATATCGTCGAACACGGCAAAGCGGTGGCGCACCGTTTCACCCACTCCTGCGTGCGTTCGGATTTCGAACGGGAAGCCTATTGGCGGGACGTCGGTACAATTGATGCCTATTGGCAAGCCAATATCGACCTCACCCTTGTGACGCCGGAACTCGACATCTACGACAGCACATGGCCGATCTGGACCTTCGCCGAAATCAAACCGCCCGCGAAATTCGTCCACGACGACGAGGACCGCCGCGGCTCGGCTACCTCCTCCCTCGTCTCGGGCGATTGCATCATCTCGGGCGCCATGCTCAATAGCAGTCTCTTGTTCACCGGCGTGAGGGTCAATTCATATTCCAGACTCGAAAATGCCGTAGTTCTTCCCGACGTAACGGTCGGACGGCACTCCATCCTGCGCAACGTCGTCATCGACAGCCGGGTCACCATCCCCGAAGGGCTAGTTGTCGGCGATGATCCGGAGCTCGATGCCAAACGCTTCCGCCGCACTGAGAACGGCGTTTGCCTGATCACGCAACCGATGATCGACAAGCTGGGAATGTAGGTCTTAAGTCGCATGAATGTCCTGTCCGTTGCGTCCGAAGTCTATCCGCTGGTCAAGACCGGGGGACTCGCCGACGTCGTCGGTGCGCTGCCCTCAGCTCTTCTTCCACACGGCATCCGGGTACGCACGCTGGTGCCCGGCTATCCCGCCGTGCTGCACAAGCTGAAAAAGAAGAAGGCGGTCGGCGGCATCGACAACCTCTTCGGCCATCCGGCCCGGATGCTCGCGGCCGAGTATGACGGCCTGGATCTGCTCGTCCTCGATCAGCCGGAGCTTTATGCCCGCGATGGCGGTCCTTATCTCGACACGACGGGACGCGACTATCCGGACAATTTTCGCCGTTTCGCTGCCCTTTCGCTGGCGGCGGCGGAGATCGCCGGCGACAGCGTCGTCCCGGGCTGGAAGCCAGATCTCGTGCACGTGCATGATTGGCAGACGGCGCTGACGCCGGTTTACATGCGCTTCGGCTCCGCCGCCGACATGCCGACCGTCATGACAATTCACAACATCGCCTTCCAGGGCCAGTTCGGCGCGTCGGTCTTTCCGGAACTGTCGCTGCCGCCCGAAGCCTTCTCCATGCAGTTCGTCGAATATTATGGCGATGTCGGCTTTCTGAAGGGCGGCTTGCAGACTGCGACCGCCATCACGACCGTCAGCCCGTCCTATGCGCAGGAAATCCTGACCCCGGAATTCGGAATGGGGCTCGAGGGGCTCCTGGCAAGCCGTGTCGGCAGCCTGAGCGGGATCGTCAACGGCATCGACGCCGCAACGTGGAATCCCGAAACGGATCCGCTTATCCCCCAGAATTACGCTCACGGCACGCTCAAGCGGCGCGCGGCAAACCGCCGCGTGCTGGAGGAGCGCTTCGGGCTCGACAAGGGCCCGGGGCCGATCTTCTGCGTCATCAGCCGCCTCACCTGGCAAAAAGGCATCGACCTGCTGGCGCAGGTGACCGACGACATCGTCGCACTCGGCGGTAAGCTCATCGTGCTCGGTTCGGGCGACGCGGCGCTCGAAGGCGCTCTCATGGCCGCCGCCTCGCGCCATCGCGGCCATATCGGCATGGTGATCGGCTATGACGAACCGCTGTCGCACCTGATGCAGGCTGGTTCCGACGCGATACTCATTCCCTCGCGCTTCGAACCCTGCGGGCTGACGCAACTCTACGGTTTGCGTTATGGTTGCGTACCGATCGTCGCGCGCACCGGCGGCTTGACGGACACGGTCATCGACGCCAACGAGGCGGCGCTGGCGGCCAGGGTCGCGACCGGCTTTCAGTTTCAGCCGGTCACCGCGGACGGCCTGCGTCTTGCGATCCGGCGCGCAATGCATGCATACAAAGAGCCGAAGGTATGGGCGCGCTTGCAGAACCAGGGCATGAAGTCCGACGTTTCGTGGGCGAAGAGTGCGGAACGCTACGCCTCGCTCTATTCCGGTCTTCTCGCGAAAGGCTAAGACAGATGATGATAACCGTCTCCACAAACCCCTATGGCGACCAGAAACCCGGGACTTCGGGCCTGCGCAAGAAGGTTCCGGTTTTCCAGCAGAAGAACTACGCCGAGAACTTCATCCAGTCCATTTTCGATTCGCTCGAGGGCTATGAGGGCGAGACGCTGGTGATCGGCGGCGACGGCCGCTACTACAACCGCGAGGTGATCCAGAAGGCGATCAAGATGGCCGCCGCAAACGGCTTCGGCCGCGTGCTCGTCGGCCGCGGCGGTATCCTGTCGACGCCGGCAGCCTCGAATGTCATCCGCAAGAACAAGGCTTTCGGCGGCATCGTGCTGTCGGCGAGCCACAACCCAGGCGGCCCGACCGAGGATTTCGGCATCAAGTACAATGTCGGCAACGGAGGTCCCGCGCCGGAAAGGGTGACGGATGCAATCTTCGCCCGTACGCAGGCGATAGACAGCTACAGGATCGCCGACGTTCCCGACATCAACCTCGATGTCGAAGGCACGCAGCATGTAGAAGAAATGGCAGTGACGGTGATCGATCCCGTCGCCGACTATGCGGAACTGATGGAGAGCCTGTTCGATTTCGCAGCAATCCGGGCCCTGATCGCCGGCGGCTTCCGCGTCGCCTTCGATGCAATGAGCGCCGTCACCGGCCCCTACGCCAAGGAGATCCTCGAGAAGCGGCTTGGCGCGCCAAAGGGCTCGGTGATGAACTTCATCCCGCTGCCCGACTTCGGCGGTCATCATCCGGATCCGAACCTCGTGCATGCGCGCGCGCTTTACGAGACCATGATGGCGCCCGATGCGCCGGACTTCGGCGCCGCTTCCGACGGCGACGGCGACCGCAATCTCATCATCGGCAGAGGAATTTTCGTCACGCCCTCGGACAGCCTCGCCATCCTTGCCGCCAATGCGCACCTGGCACCCGGCTACGCTCAGGGCCTTGCCGGCATCGCCCGCTCCATGCCGACAAGCGGTGCGGCCGACCGCGTCGCGGAAAAACTCGGCATCAGCCTTTATGAAACCCCGACCGGATGGAAATTCTTCGGCAACCTGCTCGACGAGGGGCTGGCGACGATCTGCGGTGAGGAAAGCGCCGGCACCGGCTCCAATCACGTGCGGGAGAAGGACGGGCTCTGGGCGGTGCTGCTCTGGCTCAACATTCTGGCGGCGCGGAAGGAAAGCGCGCTCGATATCGTGCAGAAGCACTGGGCGGCCTATGGCCGCAACTATTATTCGCGCCACGACTACGAAGCCGTCGATACGGAGGCGGCGAACGGACTGATGGCGGCGCTGAGAGAGAAGCTCGCCGGCCTTGCGGGCAAGAGCTACGGCGCACTCAAGGTCGAGACCGCCGACGATTTCTCCTACCACGATCCGGTCGACAAGTCGGTGAGCATGAACCAGGGTATCCGGATCCTTTTCGAGGGCGGCTCACGCGTCGTCTTCCGCCTTTCGGGCACCGGAACTTCCGGCGCGACGCTGCGCGTCTATATCGAGCGTTACGAGCCCGACCCGGCACGCCACGACCTCGATACGCAGGCCGCTCTCGCCGACCTGATCGCCGTAGCCGACGAGATCGCGGAGATCAAGGCGCGCACCGGCCGCGAAGAGCCGAGCGTGATCACCTGAGGATTGTGTAGGGACGCGCTTCATGCCGATGACCGGACTTCCGCCTCTCGGCGTGGCGCACACACCCGATGGGGCGCGCTTCGCCGTCTGGTCGCGCAACGCCGCCCTTATCGAGCTCTGCCTGTTCGACAATGCCGGCGACAGGGAACTCCGCCGCCTGCCGATGCTGCGCGACGGCGACGTGCACAGCCTCACCCTCGCGGGTCTGCCCCTCGGCACTCGCTACGGCCTTCGCGCCGACGGCATCTACTCGCCGGAGCATGGACTTTGGTTCGACCCATCGAAGCTGCTGGTCGATCCCTATGCGGTGGAACTCGACCGTCCCTTTCGCCACGATCCGCGGCTGACGGTCTACGGCGAGGAGACGGCCGATCTTGTGCCCAAGGCGATCGTCACCGACTACAGGCCGGCGAGGCAGAAGCCGCCGCTTTTCGAGCCAGGCGGGTTGATCTATGAGGTCGCGGTCAAGCCCTTCACGATCCTCCATCCCGATGTTCCGGAAAGGAAGCGTGGCACATTGGCCGCGCTCACCGAACCGGCCGTGATCGAGCACCTCACCCGCCTCGGCGTCTGCGCGGTTGAGCTGATGCCGATCGTCGCCTGGATCGACGAGCGGCATCTGCCGCCGCTCCGGCTCCACAACGGCTGGGGCTACAACCCGATCGCCCCCATGGCGCTCGATCCGCGCCTCGTGCCCGGCGGCATCGAGGAATTGCGCCGGACTGTGGAGCGCCTGCACAGGGCCGGCATCGGCGTCATCCTCGACCTCGTCTTCAACCATTCCGGCGAGAGCGATCGCTACGGCACCACCCTTTCGATGCGCGGCCTCGACAATCTCGCCTATTACCGGCATGCGACCGACCAGCCGGGCGAACTCATCAACGACACCGGCTGTGGCAACACGATCGCGTGCGACCACCCGGTGGTGCAGGCGCTCGTCCTCGACAGCCTGCGCCATTTCGTACGTGCCGCCGGCGTCGACGGGTTCCGCTTCGATCTCGCCTCCGTTCTTGGCCGCGACATGAGCGGGTTCCACCACGATGCCGCTCTCTTCCAGGCGGTCGCCGCCGATCCGGTGCTCAGCGACCGCATTCTCATTGCCGAGCCCTGGGACACCGGCCCCGGTGGTTACCAGCTCGGCAATTTTCCGGAATCATTCCTCGAATGGAACGATCGTGCGCGGGACGATATCCGGCGCTACTGGCGCGGCGACCGGCACGCGATCGGCGCATTTGCAACGGCACTGGCGGGCTCCTCCGACGCGTTTTCGCGCTGGGGCGAAACAAGCACCCGCAGCCTCAACTTCATCGCCGCCCATGACGGCTTCACACTGATGGACCTCGTCTCCTATGAACGTAAGCACAACGAGGCCAACGGCGAAGACAACCGCGACGGCCACGACGAGAACCACTCATGGAACAACGGCGTCGAAGGCCCTACCGAGGATCCGGAGATCCTTGACGCACGCCGACGTGACGTCATGGCTCTGATCGCCAGCCTGTTCGCCTCCCGCGGCACGATCATGCTGACCGCCGGCGACGAAGGCGGGCACAGCCAGCGAGGCAACAACAACGCCTATGCGCAGGACAACAGGATCACGTGGCTCGACTGGAGCAAGGTCGACCAGCAAATGGTCGGCCACACCGCTGCACTTTCCGCCATGCGCCGCCGCTTCCGCGTCTTCGCCGAAACGGCTTTCTTCACCGGCGTGGATGACGTCGCCTGGCTCCGCCTTGATGGCCGCCCCATGACGGTCGAGGATTGGGAGCACCCGGCGACCGAAAATCTGGTCATGATGCTTGCGACCGAGGACGAGGTGCAGAAGCGGTTCACGCGACTTGCCGTCGTGATCAATCGCAGCCATGCACCGCACCCCGTCCTTTTGCCTGCAAGCCTCGATGGCGAATGGTACGATGCGCTCACGGGCGCCGCCCTCGGGACCCTCGCCCCTGCCCGCTCGGTCACCTTTTTCGTCGAAGTTTTCCAAAGTTTTACGACCACTTGCTAGGATCGGGGCGAGCGGCCTATAGATCGGCTGCACGGATTCCTCAGGAACAATACATGCCGCGAGAAATTTCACTTTCCGATGTCAAGGACCTGGTCGGCAAGGAGATCGGCGTCTCCGACTGGATCCTCGTAACGCAGAAGACCATCGACAACTTCGCCGAGGCGACGGGTGACTTCCAGTTCATCCACACCGACCCGGTGCGCGCGGCGGCGGAGACGCCCTTCGGCGGCACCATTGCGCACGGTTTCCTGTCGCTCTCTCTGCTTTCGGCGATGAACTACAATTGCCTGCCGAAGATCCGCGAGCAGACGATGGGCATCAATTACGGCTTCGACAAGGTGCGCTTCATGGCGCCGGTCAAGAGCGGCGCACGCGTACGCGGCCGCTTCACCATGGCCGACGCCCGCTTCCGCGGGGCGGGTATGCTGATGATCACCTATGACGCCACCGTGGAGATCGAAGGCGAGAGGAAGCCGGCGCTGACCGCGATCTGGCAGACCATCATACAGTTCGACCCGAAGGACCGGCCCGCGGATGTCTGAGGAGCGACGGGCGAGAACGGTGTTCGACCGGGCCGAACCGCAGATCATACTTTGTCCGTAGCCTTTCGGCGCCGCCCTGACGCAACCCGTCCGCGCGAGGCCGCCTTGACCAGCTTGCGAAAGCTCGGGCATTCGAGGTGACTCGCCGCTGGACAGTCGGCGACATGGCGAAGTGCGTCCCGCAATATCCGGAGATCCACCATCTGCCTCTGCAGGGCGTCCGCCTTGGCGTGCAGGTCGGCACGGGGAATCGCGAGTTCGCCGTCCCGGCCGAACATTCCCGCAATGGCTGTAAGGCTGAAGCCCGCTGACTTCCCAAGATCGATGAGCGACAGCTTGAGCAGGACGTCGACGTCGAACTGCCGCCGCAGACCGCGCCTGCCATAGGAACTGATCAGCCCGATTTCCTCGTAATAGCGCAGCGTTGAAGGCGGGACGCCTGAACGCCGGGCGACCTCGCCGATGTCGAGCGGATTCATCCTTGACCTCAAGTTGGCTTGAAGTGGCAGTCTCTTCCGGATCGGTAATTTCAGCAAGAGGAAAATCGATGGACAGCCTTGGAACTGCGGCGAAAAAGACAATCTGGCGGGATGCGCGGGCCATCACGCTCCTGACGGCAGCAATGCTCACGACGATGGCGAATGCGACCATCAGTCCCGCCCTGCCGGGGCTCCAGCGCCTCTTTGCGGAGGATCCGCATGCGGAGATATTGACACGCCTGCTCGTGCCGGCGCCTTCGTTGAGCGTCGCGCTTTCAGCCCCGATTGCAGGGTTGGCAGCGGATCGCTTCGGACGGCGAGGGCTGCTGCTCCTGGGCGTGATCCTGTTCGTTGTTGCGGGAAGTGCTGGTCTCTTCCTCCCGGACCTGCCGACGATTTTCGCCAGCCGCCTCGTTCTCGGGCTAGGCGTCGGCCTGATCATGACGGCACAAACGGCGCTCATCGGAGACTACTTCTCGGGCGCCGAGCGAAGCGCATTGACGGGTTTGCAGATCTCGGCGCGAAATTTCGGCGGACTGGTCTTCATCACCCTGGCGGGATGCGCTGCACTCCTTTCTCCCCGCATGCCTTTTTCGATCTATGCCCTGGCGATCGTCTTGCTGCCGCTGATGTGGAGGGTCATCGTCGATGTCTCGGCGCCCTCCCCAGGGCAGAGCGGCGGCGCGGCGGCGGGAACAGAGCGGACGTCGTGGCGACTGTTCTTCTCCGGGCTCGTCTTGCTCCAGGCACTGACGAATTTGCTCTTCTTCATCGTCCCGACGCAATTGCCGTTCTTCTTCGATGCGCATGGCCATGGCGGCGGCGTTACCGGGGCGGCGCTCGGCACGCTCATGCTCGCGGGCGGCCTCTTCGCGCTGCTCTATCCGCAGGTCCACCGGACAGTCGGCCATGCCGGTGTGTTCGTTCTCGGCTATGCGGCGATGGCGCTCGGCTTTGCCCTTTTATGCGTCGGGACGGATGCGCTTTCCTTTGCCGGCGCCGCTTCCATTGGCGCCGGATATGCGCTCGTCTCGCCCACCTTCCTGGCCCTCGTCCTCAATGTCGCGCCGGCACGGCGGCGCGGACTGGCGGGCGGGATCCTGACGAGCTCGGTATTCATCGGGCAGTTCTGCTCGCCGCTGCTCAGCACACCGGCGATCTCGGCCTTCCGCTACGAAGGCCTGTTTGGCGGAACCGCTTTGCTCCTGGCGACGATGGCTCTCGCGTCAGCGGCTTTTGCAGTGGTAACGCGCCTGCGCTCGGGAACGAGCCCCATCGCGTTGTCATGAAGCACTACAGCTCCGCGCGTCTTATCGGACGCGCGGAGCTGTAGGTCCGGTATTCGGGCCGCGTCCGGCTCAGTGCCCCGCGTCTTCGGCGCCCTCTGAAAGCAGACCGAAGACGAATGGCGCGAACGACCGCCAGCATTCGACTCGGAACGTGTCCTCGGCCGTGCGCAAGAGGACGATTTCGGCCTTGCCGAAAATCGTACGCGAGCAGGCGCCGACCGGGAAGAGCCGGAGCGACAGGTCCTGCGGGCAGCCGCTGTTGACCGCAATCTCGGCATCCGGACCGCTGACGATCACGGCGGTGTTGCGATGGGAGACATCGGCCGCCGAATGCAGCGTGCCGCTCGAAGCCGCCGCCGCCATCAGGTCGGCACCGTCCTCGTCGATCAGCAACCATTCGTCGGGTCCGAGCCAGAGCGCGTGACGTCGACCGGTCGAGGCGGACGTCTTCGCGCGCACGGGCAGCGTGACGCCGAGCGCAGCGGAGAGACCCGCAACCGATTCAGCCGGGGCGCGTAGCGACAGCCGCGAGGCGGGGGCGGCCGGAGTAATCATCGCCGCCGGTGAGCCGCCGCGGAGCCCCTCGAGCGGGGTCTTGCGAGTTGCCATTGCCTGGTCAGCCATGGAGGCGACCTCCTTCCTTGTCAAAGAACACCATGTCGCTCACTTCGACGGCGATGGTCCGATCCGCCATCGGTATGTAGAGCGTCTGCCCAAGGCGCGCGCGGCCGCCCGCGACGAGCGCCATTGCGATCGAACGGCCGCAATTCGGCGACCAATAGGACGACGTTACATGACCGAGCATGGTCATCGGCTTCGGCTCGTTCGGATCGGCGACGATCTGCGCACCTTCCTCCAGCACCACCTTCGGATCCTTGGTGAGCAATCCGACGAGCTGCTTGCGGCCGTCCTTGACGAGGTCGGGCCGCTTCAGGCCGCGAATGCCGACAAAGTCCTGCTTCTTCTTCGAGACCGCCCAGGAGAGTCCTGCATCGTGCGGCGTGACGGTGCCGTCCGTGTCCTGGCCGACGATAATATAGCCCTTCTCGGCACGCAGGACGTGCATAGTCTCGGTACCGTAGGCGCAGGCCCCCATGGGTTCGGCCTGGGCCCAGATTGCTTCCCACACCGCCTGGCCGTAATCGGCCGGGACATTGACTTCGAAACCGAGCTCGCCTGTGAACGACATACGGAACAGCCGCGTCGGCACGCCGCAGATGCGGCCTTCCACAACGCTCATATGCGGAAAGGCTTCGTTCGAGAGATCGATGCCTTCGACCAGCGGCGCGATGATCTCGCGCGCCTTCGGGCCTTGCACCGCGATGACCGCCCATTGCTCGGTCGTCGAAGTGAGCCACACCTTGAGATGCGGGAATTCCGTCTGCAGGTAGTCTTCCATGTGGTGGAGGACGCGCGGCGCACCGCCGGTCGTCGTCGTCACGTGGAATCGGTCATCGGCCAGCCGGCCGACAACGCCGTCGTCATAGATGAAGCCGTCGTCGCGCAGCATGATGCCGTAGCGGCAGCGGCCGGGCTTCAGATTGTCCCAGGCATTCGTATACATGAGATTGAGGAACTTGGCCGCGTCGGGGCCGACCACCTCGATCTTACCGAGCGTCGAGGCATCGAAAATGCCGGCGACGTCGCGAACGGTCTTGCATTCGCGGGCGACCGCCTCATGCATGCTTTCGCCGGCCCTCGGATAGTACCAGGCGCGTTTCCAGTTGCCGACATCCTCGAATTCTGCGCCACGCGCCTCCTCCCAGGCATGCATCGGTGTCTTGCGGGCCGGGTCGAAGAGGCTGCCGCGCGAGTGGTTGACGATCGTGCCGAAGGTCACCGGCGTATAGGGCTGGCGGAAGGTCGTCAGTCCCACCGCCGGGATTTCCCTGCCGAGCGCTTCCGCCGCGATCGCAAGTCCATGCATGTTGGAGAGCTTGCCCTGGTCGGAAGCCATGCCATTCGTCGTGAAGCGCTTGATGTGCTCGATCGAGTGCATGCCCTCGCGCACGGCGAGGCGGATGTCCTTGGCGCAGACATCGTGCTGGAAGTCGATGAAGGCCTTGACCGTCGTATCGGCCCCCGCCCCTTCGGCCGCGCCGATCATGCCGCCCGTCCACTCGAAGGCATTCTTGCCGGTCAGCGATACCTGCGCGCCGCCTTCGGCGCCGGCAGCGCGTGCAGTCAGTTCACCTGCGGCAAGCGCTTCGTCAATCGTCGCCTGCAGATCGTCGGTGCCGTTACAGGCGCCGATCGAAAGGCAGTCCTGCGCGTAAATGCCCGGCAGGAACCGCTCCGTCGGCGCGTCGAACTTCACCTTGCCGCGCGACTGCGAGAAGAGGTGTACCGACGGCGTCCAGCCGGCCGAGACCAGAAGCGCATCCACGCCGATCTTGCGCCGGCCGCCGCCACCACCGTTGCGGGCGACACTGATGGAGGCGACGCGAAGCTTGCCAGCGGTGTCCACGACGGAGTGGCCGGTCAGCACCTCGATGCCGAGGCTGCGGGCCTGCTGAAGCACCGCCTCGCTCGGTTTTTCACGGCAATCGACGATCACGGGAACCGCAACCCCTGCCCTTTTGAGATCAAAGGCTGCCTCATAGGCGGAATCATGCGCGGTATAGACGCCGACCTTCTTGCCTACGGCGACGCCGAAATGGTTGAGATAGGTGCGGCCGGCCGATGCCAGCATGATGCCCGGGCGGTCGTTATTGGCGAAGACCATGTGGCGCTCGATCGCGCCATTGGCGAGGATCACTTTTTTCGCACGCACCTGCCAGAGCCGCTCGCGCGGCAGCGCCTTTTCCGGCGCAGCGAGATGATCGGTGACGCGCTCGACGAGAGCGACGTAATTGTGGTTGTAGTAGCCGAAAGCGGTCGTGCGCGTCAGCAGCTTGACATTGTCCGAGTCCGCGAGCGCCTTGCCGGTTGCCTGCGCCCACTCGTAACCCGGCTGGCCGTCTATGAGGGTGCCGGTGTCGTAGTGAAGCGCACCGCCGACTTCAGCCTGCTCGTCGCACAGGATGACCTTGGCCCCGGCCTTGGCTGCGGCGAGTGCGGCCGAAAGACCGGCTACGCCGGCGCCGACCACCAGCACGTCGCAATGGACGTAACGGCTGGCGTAGTGATCCGGATCGGCCTCCGTCGGGGTGACGCCGAGGCCGGCTGCGCGGCGAATGAAGGGTTCGTAGAGAGCGTGCCACGCCGCCTTCGGCCACATGAAGGTCTTGTAGTAGAAGCCCGCGGCGAAGAAGGGCGACAGAAAATTGTTGAATCCGCCGACGTCGAACGAGAGGGAAGGCCAGCGGTTCTGCGACGACACCTTCATGCCGTCGAAAACCTCCTGAACGGTCGCCCGCACGTTGGGCTGCCGGCGCGCGGCGTCGCGCGAGACGTCGAGCAGCGCGTTCGGCTCCTCGGCGCCCGCCGAAAGGATACCGCGCGGACGGTGGTATTTGAACGAGCGGCCGACGAGATGGATATCATTGGCAAGCAGCGCCGAGGCGACCGTATCGCCTTCGAGTGCCGTCAGCGAGCGGCCGTCGAAGGTGAAGCGGGCCGTGCGCGCCGGCGTCAGGCGCCCAGCACCCGAAATGCGATTGACCCCGGTCATTGTGCTGCTCCTTCGAGGGCTTCATAGGTTTCGACCATTGCCGGCGTCTTCGGCTTCGCATCGATATCCGGTTTCGGCTCGCCCGCCTTGTAGGTGGTGATGAAGCGATCGCTCACCGTGTCGCGGGCGGCATTGAAGAAGCGGCCGCAGCCATGCATGTGCCGCCATCTCTCGAAAATTACGCCCTTCGGGTTTTCTCGAAGAAAGAAATAGGCCTCGAACTCTTCGTCGCTGATCTCGGCCATGTTGGTCGGTCGGACGATATGGGCATCGCCGGCATTGCGGAATTCGAGCTCGGAGCGCTCTTCCTCGCAGTAGGGGCAATAGATCAAAAGCATCTGGAATGTCCTCGCGTTAGAGCGCCGCGCGTTCCCTCGAACGCGCGAAGATCGCTCTATCTTCCTAACTAGTGCGCAACAGCGGCGGCAGCCGCCTCGTCGATGAGCCGACCGGTGCGGAAGCGATCGAGCGTTAGCCCCGCAGCGAGCCGGTGCGGCTCGCCCCGCGCGATAAGATAGGCAAAGAGATTGGCCGAACCCGGCGTCGCCTTGAAGCCGCCCGTTCCCCAGCCGGCGTTGAGATAGAGACCCGGCACCGGCGTCACGCCCTGGATCGGTGAGCGGTCCTGGGTGACGTCGACGATGCCACCCCATTGCCGCATCATCTTGACGCGACGGAACATCGGGAAGAGCTCGCAGATCGCATCCAGCGTATGGGTGATGATCTGCAGGCCACCGGTCTGCGAATAGGAGTTGTACTGGTCGGTGCCGGCACCGATGACGAACTCGCCCTTGTCGGACTGCGAGATATAGGCATGCACCGAGTTGGACATGACCACACAGGGAAAGATCGGCTTCAGCGGCTCGGAAACGAGCGCCTGCAGCGGCTGGCTCTGCAGCGGCATACGCACGTCCACCATCCGCATCAAGGTCGACGTATGACCGGCAGCGGAGATGCCGATCTTCTTCGCACCGATGAAGCCGCGACTGGTGTCGACACCGGTGACGCGTCCGGTTTCATCACGACGAATACCGGTCACCTCGCAGTTCTGGATGATGTGGACGCCGCGGTCGGAAGCCGCGCGCGCATAGCCCCAGGCGACCGCATCGTGGCGCGCCGTGCCGCCGCGCCGCTGCAATGCCGCGCCGTTGATCGGATAGCGGGCGGTCTTGGCGATGTCGAGCGGCGGACAATAGGCCCTTGCCTGCTCCGGCGTCAGCCACTCATTGTCGATGCCGTAGAGCCGGTTGGCGTTGATGTGGCGCTTGAAGGACTGCTGGTCGTGAATGTTGTGCGACAGCATCATCACGCCGCGCGGCGAGTACATGACGTTATAATTGAGGTCCTGCGACAGGTTTTCCCAGAGCTTCAGCGAATGCTCATAAATGTCCATGCTCTCTTCATAGAGATAATTGGACCGGATGATCGTCGTATTGCGGCCGGTATTGCCGCCGCCGATCCAACCCTTTTCGAGCACGGCGACATTGGTGATGCCGTGCTCTTTCGCCAGGTAGTAGGCGGCGCCGAGACCATGGCCGCCGCCACCGATGATGATCACATCATATTGCTTGCGCGGCTCAGGCGAGGCCCAATGCGGTCCCCAGCCCTTGTGGCCGCGCATCGCTTCGCGCGCCACGGCAAAAACAGAATATTTGCGCATCCGCCTGCTACTCCATGAACCCCGGTGAACCTTCCTGTTGCCGTTAGAAATCGCAAATCCAAAGCCTGCGCAACGTTTCTTTTGCGACGCGATCCGACGGACTTGGACGGAACTGCGACATGAAGGTGCGCCATGGGTCGACGCGGCGAACAGCGCTGACGACCAGCCGGCTTGCGCTCCCGACCGATTATTTGCCCGTCGAAACGATCTCGCGCTGGACTTTCCGTCCCCGATCTGGTATCCGCTCCATTAATCGCAAGGCTCCGGCTCAGCGAACGCAGAATTATTGCCTCCCAGATGGTGAGGCTCTAACGCCAACAAAGGAACGGGATTCACGTGCAGGTACTTGTCCGCGATAACAACGTCGACCAGGCGCTCCGCGCTCTCAAGAAGAAGATGCAGCGCGAAGGCATTTTCCGCGAAATGAAGATGCGTGACTTCTACGAAAAGCCGTCCCAGAAGCGTGCACGCGAGAAGGCCGAAGCTGTTCGGCGCGTGCGCAAGCTGGCTCGCAAGCGCGCACAGCGTGAAGGCCTTCTGGCCCGCTGATCGTCGTTTTTTCGACGCTTTCCGATGTAAATCGTGGCGGGGGCGAATTATCGCCGCCGCCTTTTTTATATGGACACCTGGTCCGTCGGCAGTCTAGCCTGCCTGCATGAACGGTCGACGGCCAACCCCCGGGAAGAACAGGCCGGTTCGCCACGGGCATTGACGGGACCGGCGCCTTCGCCGCTCTCCGCCTACGGAAAGCCACTCGGACCTTGAGGAATCGACTTTGAAATTTGCTGCCATGACTGCGGACGTCTCCGGTTTCGCCATCCACGAGGCTCGCCGCCGCCACCAGCGCAAGCCGATGCTTACAGCCATGCTGATCATCAGCTCCGCGCTCGTTGCCGGATGCCAGACGGCAAACAACACCGAATCGATGATTCGCGTCGAACGGGCACAAGGCTCGGAAGAGAATATCGCCTCGCTATCGAGCGTGATTGCTTCCAACCCCAGCGACCCGGAAGCGTACAATGTGCGCGGCTCCGCCTATGGCCGCGCCGGCGAATTCCGCCGTGCGGTCGCCGACTTCGACCAGGCGATTCAGCTCAATCCCCGCTTTTACCAGGCCTATGCCAACCGTGCGCTCGTCCAGCGCAACCTCGGCAATCAGGAAGCGGCACTCGCCGACTATAACGCGTCGCTGCAGATCAACCCGAGCTATGACGTCGCCTATATCGGACGCGGCAATCTCTACCGCCAGGCCGGCCAGCTCGATGCGGCCTTCAACGATTTCAACAAGGCCGTCCAACTCGACACGACGGATCCCCGCGCCTATCATAATCGCGGCCTGATCTATCAGGCGCGCAAGGAGCATGCCCAGGCGATCGAGGATTTCTCGACTGCGATCTCGCTGTCGCCCAGCTCTCCGGAGCCTTATAATGGTCGTGGCATCTCCTATGCCGCCCAGGGCGACGACGAGAATGCCTTCTCGGATTTCAACACCGCCATCAACCTCAACGGCAAGCTGGCCGAGTCCTGGGCCAACCAGGCGCTGATCTACGAGCGCCGCGGCGACAAGGCCAAGGCGCAAAAGTCCTACTCGCATGCACTACAGCTCGATCCCAAATACGAGCCCGCCCGCGCCGGTCTTGCCCGGGTCAAGGCAATGTCCTGAGGTCTCCGGCATGGCTCTCACAGCGCCGCGCGTCTACTGCATGTCTCCTTTAATCGACCTCGATTAATGGAGGGCAGGCAGGTACCAGTTGATCTTGCGCGCCGCAGCACGGCACGGCACTGTGCGTGCGCATCGGCGACACCGGTGTCCGCAAAGCCGCGACGGGATACGGTATGAAAGAGCAGCAGATCCGCGACATCCTTCGGTGGGTTTCGGAACAGGGGCTCCAAGGCCTCAAGGAACAGGATCTGCTTGCCGGTTTCTGCGAGCAATGCCTTGCTGCCGGCCTTCCTGTCGATCGGGCGCTCGGCATCATCGATACGCTTCATCCAGAATTCGAGGGGCGCGCCTACCAGTGGCTCAGCGATAGCGACGAAATCCCCGAGGTCCTGCATTACGGCTCGACCACCAGCGGAGAGGCCCTGGCGAACTGGCAGCGTTCGGTCTTCTTCCAGATGCTCCAGCAGCAGCAAGGCGAGCGCCGTATCCGCTTGGCACTCGAACAGCACGTCCCCTTCGCACCCCTCGAACGGCTGAGAGCCGAGGGACACGCCGATTGTCTTTGCTTCGTTCACCATTTCACCGACCGCGGTCGCGTCGGAGCGATGGACTGCTTTTACTCCAACTGGACGACGAAGGACGATCGGGGCTTTAGCGACGAAGATATGGAGGCGCTGAGGGTACTGGTGCCGACGCTCGCCCTCGCCGTCAAGGCGGCCTCCTGTATGCGCATCATCGGCACCCTTGCGGATGTCTATCTGGGCGAGGATGCGGGCCGGCGCGTCGTCGAAGGCAGAATCGAGCGGGGCGCGGTCGAACGCATCGAAGCCGTCATGTGGTTCTCCGATCTGCGGAATTTCACGCGGATATCCGATAGCATTGCGCCGGAGGAGATCATTCCCTTTCTGAATGATTACTCCGGCACCGTCATCGGCGCGATCCATGACCACGGCGGCAGCGTGCTGAAGCTGATCGGCGACGGAGTTCTGGCGATATTCAACGACGGTAAACCCGCCGATGCCTGCAGCGCCGCAATCGCTGCCGAGCAACAGTTGCGGCTCATGCTGATGGAACTCAATACGCGTCGGCTTGAAGAGGGAAAGCCCGTTACCGACGTCTCGCTCGGCCTGCATATCGGAGAGGTCTTCTATGGCAATATCGGCAGCCAGGACCGACTGGATTTCACGGTTGTTGGACCGGCCGTCAATGAAGTGAGCCGCATCGTCGCCATGTGCCGTTCGGTCGAGCGGCAGGTGATCATGTCGTCCGAGTTCATAGCGGCGTGCCCGCCGCTTCACCGCGCCAATACCGTCTCGCTTGGCCGCTTCGCACTGCGCGGCATTGCCCGGGCGAAGGAGCTCTTCACCTGGGACCCGGAGATCGCGGCCGGCTAATTCGAATTGCTCATGTCGGCGCAGGACGCGGAGGAACGCTCTCACCCCCCTCCACTCACAGCGAGACAACTCTCCTTCTCCCCGTCAGGATAGAGAAGGTACCGTTAGGCGGATGAGCGGCGGATGCGCTCAATCCTGCGTGATCCGCTCCGCAGCGCCACGCTCTTCTCAGACGCGCAAAGGCCGTGCAACGCTTAGAATCTGCGCATCGAGATTTCCAAAAATCGGGCACGATTTTCGGGCGATACGCTAATGATTGATCGCCTTGACGATCTCCTCGGTGACCTTCTTGGCGTCGCCGAGCAGCATCATCGTGCCATCCTTGTAGAACAGCGTGTTGTCGATGCCGGCATAGCCGGAACCGAGCGAGCGCTTGACGAACAGGCAGGTTTTGGCCTTGTCGACATCGAGGATCGGCATGCCGTAGATCGGCGAGGTCTTGTCGTCGCGCGCCGCCGGATTGGTGACGTCGTTGGCGCCGATGACATAGGCGACGTCGGCCTGCGCGAACTCGGAATTGATGTCCTCGAGCTCGAACACCTCGTCATAGGGCACGTTCGCCTCGGCCAAGAGCACGTTCATGTGCCCCGGCATGCGGCCGGCGACCGGGTGGATGGCGTATTTGACCTCGACGCCCGCCTCCTTGAGCTTGTCGGCAAGCTCGCGTAGCGCATGCTGCGCCTGCGCGACCGCCATGCCGTAACCCGGCACGATGATCACCTTCGAGGCGTTCTGCATCAGGAATGCGGCATCGTCGGCCGAGCCCTGCTTGACCGTCTTCTGCACGCCGTCGTCGCCTGCGGCAGCCGCCGTCTCACCGCCGAAGCCGCCGAGAATCACCGAGACGAAGGAGCGGTTCATGCCCTTGCACATGATGTAGGAGAGGATCGCACCGGAAGAGCCGACCAGCGCGCCGGTGATGATGAGCGCCAGGTTGCCGAGGGTAAAGCCGATGCCAGCCGCCGCCCAGCCGGAATAGGAGTTCAGCATCGACACCACCACCGGCATGTCGGCGCCGCCGATGGGGACGATGATCAACACGCCGAGCGCCAGCGACAGGAGGACGATCGCCCAGAAATTGAAGTGGCTCTCGGTCAGCGCCAGGCCGACGATGAAGAAGATGACGAGCGCGCCAAGCGCCAGGTTGATCAGATGGCGGTAGGGCAAAAGGATCGGCTTGCCGGACATGCGGCCGTCCAATTTCAGGAAAGCGATCACCGAGCCGGTGAAGGTGATCGCGCCGATGGCGACGCCAAGCGCCATCTCGACCAGCGCCTGCGCGTGGATCGACCCGACCTCGCCGATGCCGAAGGAGGACGGCGTATAGAGCGCGGCGGCGGCGACCAGCACCGCCGCGAGACCGACCAGCGAATGGAAGCCGGCGACGAGCTGCGGCATCGCCGTCATCGGGATGCGCCTGGCGATATAGGCGCCGACGCCGCCGCCGGCGGCGAGACCGAGCACGATCAGCAGGAAGCCGCCCATCGAGGGCTGCGCCAGGAAGAGCGTCGTGACGATGGCGATCGCCATGCCGACCATGCCGTAGGTATTGCCCTTGCGGCTGGTGGTCGGGTGCGACAGCCCCCGCAGCGCCATGATGAACAGCACGCCGGAGACGAGATAGAGGAAGGCTGCAAAATTCGCGTTCATCGGTCCCGCCTCACTTTTCTTTCTTCTTGTACATGGCGAGCATGCGCTGGGTGACGAGGAAGCCGCCGAAGATGTTGACCGAGGCAAGCACCAGCGCGACGAAGCCGAAGCCGGTGGCAAGCCCGGAAGCGGAGATACCGACGGCAAGCAGCGCGCCGACGACGATCACCGAGGAGATCGCGTTTGTCACCGCCATCAGCGGCGTGTGCAGCGCCGGCGTCACCGACCAGACGACGTAATAGCCGACGAAGATCGCCAGGACGAAGATCGCCAGGCGGAAGACGAAGGGATCGATTGCGCCGCCGGTCGCACCATGAGCAACGGCCCCGGCCGCGTCCGGCACGTATTCGGCGGCGGTCCTGACCGCCTCAACCGCCCGTTCGAGGTCTGTCAGTGCCTTGTCCAACAGTTCATTCGCCATCACTTGTCCCCCTCTTTCGCGCCGCCGAAGGCCGGGTGCACGATCGTGCCGCCGTGGGTCAGCGCCGTCGCCTTGACGAGTTCGTCGTCCATGTTGACCGCCAGTCGTTTTTCCTCCTTGGAGACCAGCGTCTCCATGAAGGTGACGAGGTTCTTGGCATAGAGCAGCGAGGCGGAGGCGGCGATGCGGCCGGGCACGTTGAGGTGGCCGATGACCTTGACGCCGCCGATCTCGACGACCCTGCCGGCTTCCGCCCCCTCGACATTGCCGCCGCGCTCCACGGCAAGATCGACGACGACGGAGCCGGGCTTCATCGCATCGAGCATCGCGCGGGTCACCAGCCGCGGCGCCGGCCGGCCCGGGATCAGCGCCGTGGTGATGACGATGTCCTGCTTGGCGATGTGCTCGGCGACGAGCGCCGCCTGCTTCACCTGGTAGTCCTTCGACATTTCCTTGGCGTAGCCGCCGGCGGTCTCGGCCGCCTTGAACTCCTCGTCCTCGACGGCGATGAACTTGGCGCCGAGCGAGGCGACCTGTTCCTTGGCGGCAGGTCGGACGTCGGTCGCCGACACCATGGCACCGAGGCGCCGCGCCGTGGCGATCGCCTGCAGGCCGGCGACGCCGGCGCCCATGACGAAGACCTTGGCCGCCGGCACGGTGCCGGCCGCCGTCATCATCATCGGCAGCGCCCGGTCGTATTCATGAGCCGCGTCGATCACCGCCTGGTAGCCGGCGAGGTTCGCCTGCGAGGACAAAACGTCCATCGACTGGGCGCGGGTGATGCGCGGCATCAGTTCCATCGCGAAAGCCGTGAGCCCGGCCTTCGCCATCGCGGCGATGGCCTCCTCGTTGCCATAGGGATCCATGATGGCAATCACCAGCGCGCCCGGCTTGTAGCTCTTGATCTCGTCCACCGTCGGACGGCGCACCTTCAAAACGACGTCGGCGCTCTTGGCGTCCTTCGTCGTGCCGATCCGCGCACCGGCCTTTTCGTACTCCGTATCGAGAATGCGCGACGTCAGCCCCGCACCGGCCTCGACCACCACCTCGAAACCGAGTGACGCCAACTTTCTGACGCTCTCGACCGATCCGGCGACACGCGGCTCATTCGGGTCGGATTCCTTGGCTATAAAGACGATCTCGCTCAATAGTCCCCCTCCACCGGCCCGCACTAGGTCTGGATGGCGGGCATCTAGTTCGATTTGCCGAATGGGCCGCTCGCGTAGCAAGCCAGATCGCCCCCGATCCAAGCAAAGCCATGCGGCACTATTCAAAAGTATTGCAGCGATGGAATCGCTGTAGCGCGGGCACTCTTCGCTCGAAGGCGGTTTTCACCGCCGCCGAAACCAATGCTCCTCACAGGGTGAGGGAAAACCGGATAGCCCTCCGGCAGGGAAGACGGGGCATCCTCGCCCCCGCCTTCGGCAAGGCAGGTGTTAGCGCAGGAAGAAATAACCCGCGACATTGAGGAGGATGAAAAGGATCAGCGAGCTGAAGAAACCCATGGTCGTGAAGAAGCCGGCGGCCATGGCGATCAGCAATGCGACGCAAAACAGCGTGCCGTACTTGGTTGCGTTAAGGAAGAAGTTGTAGGTCTTCTCGTGCTCGGAATAGTCCATCGGAGCGCCCGTCTCGACCGGTCCCGAATGATGCTCTGCCATCGTCAAATACTCCAGAATGCTGCGGCACCGCCAATGGGCGGGCACATGATCCACGAATGGAGCGCCTGCGCGGAACGCACAGGATACCCCCGTGGTTTCCGCATACACAATGCGCGGGACGTTCGCAATGAAAACCCGCCTGCTTGCGCCGCGGCATGGTCAGTGAAGCAGCAGAAACGACGCCGAAAAGCGCCGCATCCTTATGTCCCGCGCGAGAAAATCTTGCCGTATCCGCCCTGCGCGATGCGCGCCGTCGGCAGGATGGTTAGCGGCGCGAACGGCACCTCCTCGCGATCGGCAAACATCAGCCGCCGTTCGAAGGGCTCGGAATCGAAAATCGGATAGCGGTCGAGAATCGAGGGGCGCTGGCCGCGCACCTGCGCCACCAGAAGTGCCCCGTCGGCATTGTAGACGCCGAGATTTTCGCGCAGCGCCACAACGGTCTCCGATTGGAAGATGCGCTTGTAGAAGCCCGCGTGACGCGGACGGCACGCAGTCAGGCAACGGTCGGCGGAGAAATATTCGCAAGCCATGGCGACCGGACGCAGCGTTAGGTAGGGCAGCGCCCTGAGGTCGTCTCCGAGTAGATCCGGATCAACCGCCAGCCTTCCGGGGTCGATGAGCACCATGCCGGCATCCAGGAAAGCATCGATTTCCGCGCCGAAGATGATGCCGGACGTGCTGGCGCGATGGTCGGGCGTCACATGGTGCACACGCACGGTGCTCGCCAGTCGCTCGTCGAGATAGATGCCGAAGACATAGGCCTGACTGTCGAAATCAAGCTCGTCGAGGAGCCTGGCGTCGGTCAGTTCCATCAGGTTCACGGCCTTGTAGGCCTTGTATCTCAGCCGCGCAATGTCCTCCATGTCCTCGCTGCTCTCTACGCGCCGGTATTCCACCCGGTCGAGCAGCAGCATAAGCCTTTCCGAAAAACTGCCTGATTTCGCCTGGTGTCCACTGTCGCCCATCGCCGCCCCCCAAGGTTAACAAAACGTCAACCTATTGAGTGGCGAAGGACCGACAACACCAAATTGGCACAGTTGACGGTTAACCTATTGTTAACCTTAACAAAGGGTTAACAACCATGGTTAAGACAAGGTATAGAAAGCCCCGGCACCACTTGTGTCTATGGTGTTGCGGTCCAACGGAGGCCAGGCTGGGCGGAGTGCTTTGAAGCCCTTCAGGTCGGTTGCGCATTTCGGAAATATTCAGGGGCTTCAGGCAATGAGAGTACGCGAGGTTTGTGCGCTTCGCTTGCGCGCTCTCTTCTGGCAGAGAGCGGCGACCGCGGATCCCGGCATCGGCGCCGAGAAGACGAAGCCCTGGATCAGATCGGCACAGCCATGCTCGCTCAGGAGCTGCAACTGGTCGACCGTTTCCACGCCCTCGATGACGACCTTCAAGCCAAGCGATCGAGCAAGGGCGACCGCGCCGAGCAGGACCTTGAAGCGCCGCGAGTCCTTGCGAATGTTGCGAACGAAGGACCGGTCGATCTTGATGACGTCGACCGGGAGTGCGTCGAGATAACTGAGGCTCGAATAGCCGGTGCCGAAGTCGTCGATCGCGATCGTGATGCCGCGCTCGCGCAGTTCCTGAAGAACGGCCTGGACCTTGACCGGCTCATCCATCAGGCAGCTTTCCGTCACCTCCAGATGCAGCCGGGCCGGGTTCAGCCCCGTCTGTTCCAGGATCTCGGCGACGACGTCGACGATCTCGGTTCGAAGGTCGAGGACGGAAAGGTTGACCGAAACGGATAGTTCCGCTGGCCAGGTGAGACAGTCGCTGCAGGCCTGCCGCAGGACAAAGCGCGTGACGTCGGTCACGAGCCCCATCTCCTCCGCCAGTTGAATGAAGACACTCGGCGGGACCGGTCCACGCTCCGGATGGGTCCAGCGCGCCAAAGCCTCGCAACAGGCGACCCGCGACCCATCGGGCAGGAACATCGGTTGATAGGCGACCTGAAGTGCTCCGGCGCCGAGCGCTTCGCGCAGGTCGCTCTTGAGCTTCTGCCGTTCGCGGTAGCGCGCATCCATCTCGCTCTCGAACGCCGTACAGCCTCCCTTGCCGCGGGCCTTTGTCTCCGATAGCGCCAGATCGGCTTTGATCTGCAGGTCTTCCAACCGGAAGTCGCCGCCCTTCGCAATGACGAAGCCGGCATTCATCGTCACATCGAAGGGAAAGCCCCCGGCCGCATAGTTGCCGCACATGCAGAGGTGAACGGCGCGAATCCGCTCTTCCAGATCGGCGCCATTGGTCCCGTTCGGAAAGAAGACGACGAACTCATCGCCCATCAATCGCGCCGCGATCGCATCGGTCCCTTTCACCAACCCCTCGAGCCGTTCGCCAATAGCCTGGAGCAATTTATCGCCGATCACATGGCCCCGCGTGTCGTTGACGTGCTTGAACTCCGCGACATCGATGAGCAGAAGCCCGACGTGGCGGTCCGGCGCGCCATCGGCGACAGCGTTCCGGGCCAGTTCGGCAAAATAGGCGCGGCTCGGCAGCCCGGTCAGCGCGTCGAAACGCGCCATCTGTAGGATCTGGTGTTCCGCTTCGACCCGCGCCGTCACGTCCTCGAAGATCAGCACTATCTCGCCGTCCTCACGCCGGTTCGCCGAGAACTCGAGAAAGACATCGTCCGAAATCGAGATGAGCGCTCGGGAGCGCTTTCCCTCGATCAAAAAGTCGATCTGGCGAACGATCGTGTCGCTCTTCTTCGGGTCGAGCGCCATTCGTCGGGCGCCGCCCGCGAGCACCTCGCCGATGGGCCGTCCCTTCAGTTCCGCCCGGTCGCCGAGCTCCAGAAGCACGCAGGCGCGTTCGTTCGAGACCACGATACGACCGTCGCCGTCCAGCATGAACAGGCCGTGCGTCATGTGGTTGAGCGCCGCGTCGAACTGCCCGGCAATGGTCCTGATTTCGCGTGCGGCAAGGGCGTTCTCGTAAAGAACGCCGCGCAGATTGCTCGCCATCATCCAGGTTGCGAGTATGAACGGCAGGATAAGCACCGCGAGCACCAGCATGAACGGGTCCCGGAGAGTGAGGAGACCGATCATGATCGGCACGCAGGCCGACGATGAAAGCAGGAGCACCACCCGTTCGGACCCATAGTTCCTGCCGACCAGCGCGATCATCGACGCGAGCGTCACGGATACGCAAGCGAGTTCCGAAAATGGCTCCCGGGTAACGGCAACGGCATAGCCGCAGGCGACTCCCAGGGTCAGCGTGACACCCATGCCGCCGACGATATACCGGTTCTCCCAGCTTCTGATCATTGCCCGATTGGCGCCGGAGAAATCCTGGTGATCGAAGCGGTTCATGTCGAGGTTGCGCAGGCACCAGGCGATGGCAATTGCTGCGGCGCATGCCAGATAGAAGGAATCCGAGCTCTTGAGGAAGACAATCAGAAACGCCACGACATGCGACAGCATGCCGATCACCAATGTCCGGCGATGTTGGTAGAGCGAACTCACATACGACAGGTAGATATCCGTCGGAAGAGCGCCCTGTTCATTGCGCGTCATGCAACAAAGCTCCGGTTTACCGGATTGTTAAGATCGAGATTTTAACGAAAGATTTCTCCCTACCCTCGCATGAGAGATGGTCAGCTGCAGAAAAACCCCGAGCCTCCGATGGAAGTTCAGCCCAATTTCAACCCTGTCTTGCGTTTGGCGCCTAATAAGGTCAGGTTTTCGCAACCAGGCATTGGTATCGCAATAGAGACGGATTGGGAACGCGACTTGAACAATTCTGAAAAGCATAATCCGAAGCGTCACACTTACCGCGCGAAATGGTTACCTGATCTTGAAAGACTGCTTCCGAATTCCTGGCTAGTCCGAGAACGGGGCAGGAGTCGGCTGGCGCTCGCCTCGATGGAGTTGACTTTCAGCCGTATATGGCGCCAAGGCTTTTGCACGAGCCGAAGCGGATGCGGGCGGAAGGTCACAGTTCCTTACCCGCTCTTGGTCCGTGTCTGCCAAGACCACAAGAGGTCGCCAGCACTTTGAATTGCCTGCATGACTTTGTCCCCGAAAACATGCAGCTAACGCCCGACGGAGCCTGATGATGTCGAAACCTGTCGTTGCCATCCCCTCTGATTTCCGCGAATTTGACGGCAATGTTTGGCATGTGGTTGCGCATCAATATGTGCGTGCGGCCGTCGAGGGAGCCGGCGTCATGCCTTTCCTCGTGCCGGCGCTTGAATCCGGCAACGACGTCGACGAGATCCTCGACCGCGTTGACGGCGTGCTTGCGAGCGGCGCCCGTTCCAATGTCCACCCGTCGCTCTACGGCAGGGAGGCAACAGAGGAGGACGGCCCCTTCGATCGGGGCCGCGACGCGACCAGCCTGCCGCTCATCCGCCGCGCGCTCGAACGCGGCGTTCCGCTTTTTGCCATCTGCCGCGGTCTCCAGGAACTCAATGTCGCCCTCGGCGGAACGCTCGCGACCGAAATCCAGGAGCAGCCAGGTATCTGGGATCACCGCAAGCCGGACGTGCCGGATCTCGACGTCGCCTATGGGATCCGCCAGGACGTCATCGTCAAGCAGGGAAGCTGCCTCGCACCCGTCCTCGGCGTCGGCCGGGTTCGCGTCAATTCGCTGCATCGCCAGGCAATTGCCTCCGCGGCGCCGCGTCTGGCGGTGGAGGCCGTGGCCGACGACGGCACGATCGAGGCCGTTTCGGTGATCGGCGCCAAAGCCTTCGCCGTCGGCGTTCAATGGCACCCGGAATATTGGGTCAGGACCGACGCCGCCTCGGCTTCCCTCTTCAGGGCCTTCGGCGAAGCCGTTCGCACTTACAGGGAAAGCAAGCTCAAGTAGGGTCTATTGTACCTTGCGCTCGAACGGCGTCTCGGCGATCGGCGTCAAGGCCCTTCCATTGGAGAACCAAGCCTTGAGATTGTCGACCACCAGGTCGGCCATGGCGCCGCGGGTGACGACCGAAGCGGATGCCACATGCGGCAGCAGCGAAACGTTCGGGAGCGCAAGGAGCGCCTCCGGGACATGCGGCTCGTTCTCGAAAACGTCGAGACCGGCGCCGGCGATCGTACCGGTCTGGAGCGCCGCGACGAGCGCGGCCTCGTCGATCGTCGATCCACGCCCGACATTGATCAAAACGCCATTCGGGCCAAGCGCCGAGAGAACCTCCGCATTGATGGCCTTTGCCGTGCTCGGCGTCGCCGGTACGATCACGATCAGAGTATCGACCGCTCCGGCAAGGCTCACCAGACTTGGATAATAGGGGAAGGCGATATCTTCGCGTCGAGTGCGCGTGTGATAGGCGATCGACAGTCCAAAGGCCTCCAGCCTGCGGGCAATCGCGAGACCGATCCGGCCAAGACCGTAGAGACCGATCTTTCGCCCCCGCAGCGACAAGGGCGAGAGCGGAAAGTTGCCGTCGCGCGCCCAGCGCCCCTGTCGCAGCCATTCCTCCGCCTGCGGCAGCTGGCGCACCGTGTTGATCAGCAGGCCGATCGCCGTATCGGCGACCTCCTCGTTGAGCACTTCCGGCGTGTTGGTGACGACGATGCCCCGCGCGGCGGCACGACCGACATCGACACCGTCATAGCCGACGCCGAAATTGGCGACGATCTCGAGCTTCGGGAATGCCTCCATCAAAGCGATCGGCAGCCGCCCGGAAACCGCAATGCCGGCTATGTCCGCCATATCCGCCGTCACAAGAGCCGCGTCGGCGCGCTCGATGCGCACTGTTTCGAACATCTCCGGCAGCCGTTCGAGGACGCGCGGGTTTATCTTGCCGGGCACGAGAATTCTGGGGCGGCTCATCGCGGTTTTTCTCCGGTGGACTGGATCCGTTCTCCGCCTTCATCCTGCTCCGAATGCGGGGGACGGATCAAGCGATGACGCGGAGGGGCCCGGTGGACTGGCGGATGCGCATTTCCGGCTTGATCAGGTGGATGCCGTCCGGCTCGTGGCTGCCGGAAAGCTTGTCGAGAAGCGCCCGCGCGGCGCTGCGGCCCACCTCCGTCTGTCCGTTCCAGACCGTCGTCAGCGCCGGCGTCGCGATCGACGCCTCCTCGAGGTCGTCGTAGCCGGTGACCGAAATATCGACGCCGGGAACGAGACCGGCACGGGCAATGCCGTTCATCATGCCGATGGCCACGAGATCGTTCCAGCAGACGACGGCAGTCGGCTTTTGCGGCAGCGACAGAAGATGCACGGCCGCCTCGAATCCGCCCTGCTTGGAACGGGGGCCGGGTATACGCAGGTCCGGATCGACGTCGATATTGGCCTTGCGCAACGCATTGACATAGCCCTGGTAGCGGTCCCGCCCGGTGGAGGTCTGGTCGGTGCCGCCGACCATCGCGATGCAGCGGTGGCCGAGGCCGATCAGGTGGTTGGTCGCAAGTGCGATGCCGTAGGCGTCGTCGCCGCGAAAAATCGGCACGTCCAAGCCCTCGATCGAGCGCGCGATGAGGATCGCCGGCATGCCGTTGTCCTCGGCGAGTTGGATGTCCTCCGGCGGCGTGCCGATCGCCGGTGACATGATCACGCCGTCACCGCCGAGTTGCAGCAGGGTCTCGATGAAATCGCGCTGTTTCTCGACGGAATCGTAGTGATTGGAAAGAATGAAGGTCTGCTTGTCGCGATCGAGCTCCGCCTCGATCGCCTTCAGGATTTCGCCGTAGAAGGGATTCATGATGTCGTGCACGACGACGCCGATGATGCCGGAGCGTGACGTCCTGAGGCTGGCGGCGCGGCGATTGTAGATATAACCGAGTGCCCGCGCCTGCTCCTTGATCTTGTCGCGCGTTGCAGACGCCACTAGCGGGCTGTCTCGCAATGCCAGGGATACCGTCGCCGTCGAAAGGCCGAGTGTTTCCGCGATTGTCGAAAGCTTGACCTTTTGCGCCACCATGCCCCCCGTGCCTCGATGTATTCCAGCCCGATTTAAACCCTCTTTAAACTGTTTAAATCGTCGCTGCAATCGGGAAGTCGGTTGATGGGTCACTCGCCCGCTCTCGCCGCCTGCAGGTTGCTGTCGACGATTCGCAGCAGTTTCAGAAGTGTGCGCACCTGTTTGTCGGTGAGCCCTCGCGTAGCGAGTCTCTCAGAGTGCTGACCGGCCTCGGCAATCCTTTGCAGCCGGTCCCGGCCCTGAGCCGTGAGATAGACCTTGGTCAGCCGGGCATCATCCTCGTCCGGCCGACGCTCGAGGAAGCCCTGCGCTTCCATGCGACCGATCGTTCGCGTCATGGTCGGAGCTTTGACCCCAAGCTTGGCGGCGAGTGCCCCGGCGGTCAGCCCGTCACTTTCGCCAAGGGCCAGCATGACACCGTCCTGCCCCGCGTAAAGACCACTCTCGACGAGGTTTCGGGAAAGCACGGTGCGCATCGAGCGCGCAGCCTGGACGAGTACTGAAGCGAGCTCTTGGTCATGCACTTCGGCGTCGAGCTCCTCCTTCCTCTTGCCGTCCTTGCCCTTCTTTTCGGCTTTGCTCTTCTTACCCATTGAACCTCCGCCGAATCCCTTGCTCCACCTTTATAACAATAGTGCTTGTGATTACGAACTGTATGACTCAAATAACAATTTTACGACATTCGCTGACGAGGGCCGAAGAGATATGTCGATGCCAAAGTCCCGCTGGGAGGACAATGCCGCCGAACTTTTGCCCATTGAGCGGCGCGACTGGATTGCCGTGGTACCGCTCGGCGCCGAGGAGCAGCACGGGCCCCACCTCCCCTTCGAAACCGACCGGCTGATCGCCGAAGGCATCGTCGAGCGCGTCATTGCGGCATTGCCCGCGGATTTGCCTGTGACATTCCTGCCGGTCGAGCCGGTCGGCTATTCAGTCGAGCACATGGACGTGGCGGGGACCCGGACGCTTGCTTATGACGAAGCGATCGCGCGCTGGCTCGGCATCGCCGGACGCCTTGCCGCGCTGGGCATCCGCAAGCTGGTGATGCTGAATGCCCATGGCGGCAATTCTCCCCTGGTGACGATCGTCGCGACCGAGGCGCGGATACGCTTCGACATGCTCGCCGTCGCGACGAGTTGGACCCGCTTCGGCCAACCGGAAGGCTGGATCGAGCCCGAGGACAAGGCGGTCGACATTCACGGCGGCGACATCGAGACCTCGGCGATGCTGGCCCTTTATCCCGACAAGGTGGACATGGCCAAGGCCCGTAATTTCCCCTCGCGCCAGAGCGAGTTCGCCCGCCGCTTCAAGCACCTGCGCGCCTATGGGCCGCACGCCTTCGGCTGGAAGATGTCCGACCTCAATTCCGAAGGCGTCGCCGGCAATGCTGCGGCCGCCACCGCCGCGCGCGGCGAAGTCCTCATCGCCCACGCGGTGAAAGGTATAATCGAGTTGCTCCAGGACGTTCAGGCCTTCGACGCCGGCGACTTTGACTGACCGCGTCGCCTGCGCCGTGTGCCGGCGAAAGGCCGCCCCGCGCATTTGCGCTTCGCTCCGCCATCTCTTATATGAGACGCCAACACTTTTGATAGCCGCGGCGCATTGCCAATCCTCGAGGCCCCCATGACCGAAACATCGACGCAGAAGCCGATCCCCGTCACCGTGCTTACGGGCTATCTGGGCGCCGGCAAGACGACGCTCCTCAACCGCATCTTGAGCGAGAATCATGGCCGCCGTTATGCAGTCATCGTCAACGAATTCGGCGAGATCGGCATCGACAACGACCTGATCGTCGAGTCCGACGAGGAAATCTACGAAATGAACAATGGCTGCGTCTGCTGCACGGTGCGCGGCGACCTGATCCGGGTCGTCGAAGGGCTGATGCGCCGTCCCGGCCGTTTCGACGCGATCATCGTCGAGACCACCGGGCTCGCCGATCCGGTGCCGGTCGCCCAGACCTTCTTCATGGACGACGACGTGCGCGCCAAGACCGAACTCGATGCCGTCGTAGCGCTGGTCGATGCCAAGCACCTGCCGCTCCGGCTGAAGGACAGCCGCGAGGCGGAAGATCAGATCGCCTTTGCCGACGTCGTGCTGCTCAACAAGACGGATCTCGTCACGCCGGAAGAGCTCGACCGCATCGAGGCGACGGTACGCGTGATCAACCCGTCCGCCCGCATCTACCGGACGCAGCGTTCGGAGATCGAACTGGCCAAGGTCCTCGACCAGGGCGCCTTCAATCTCGAGAAGGCGCTCGAGAACGACCCGCACTTCCTCGATCAGGACCAGCATGACGATCATGTCTGCGGCCCCGACTGCGACCACGATCACCACCACCATCATGATCATCATGATCACCACGATCATCATGATCATCGCCACCATCATCACCATGACCATGCCCCCTCGCCGATCCATGATGTGACGGTGCAATCGATCTCTCTGCGCGGTGGCGAGTTGAATCCGGAGCGCTTCTTCCCCTGGATCCAGAAGGTCACCCAGACGCAGGGACCAAATATATTGCGCCTGAAGGGCATCGTGGCTTTTTCCGGCGACGCGGAACGCTACGTGGTCCAGGGGGTGCACATGATCATCGAAGGCGACCACCAGCGCCCCTGGAAGGAGGACGAGAAGCGCGAGAGCCGCCTTGTCTTCATCGGCCGCGATCTCGACCGCGAGAAGCTCGAACGCACCTTCAAGGCCTGCGAAGCCCAGGCATGACCGCCAGACGCGGATTTGCCGGATTTCGAATGACGTCAATCTGTAACCAGAGAGCCTCACCAACCGATGCCGACCGTCGCACCGCTCGATCTCGAAGGCCACATCGTCGGCGTGGCCTTTCTGAAAGACATTCCCTTTTTTGCCGGGGCCGTCGGCGCCATTCACCGGCTCGATCACGGCCACAGGACCACCGAAGCGCATGACGGCCTGCTATCGCTGGCCCATGACGAAGCAACGGATACGCTTCTGACCGGTGGAGAGGATGGCAAGGTGATGCGCATCCTGGCCGACGGCACGGCGAGCCTCGTCGCCGAAACGCCGCGCAAGTGGATTTCCGAAGTGGCGGCCGGGCCCCAAGGCGCGGTCGCATACGCCTTCGGCAAGACCGCCTATGTCCGCCTTGCCGACGGCAACACAAAGGAATTTGCCGAGGACCGCACGGTCGAGGGCATTGCCTTTGCCCCCAAGGGCTTGCGCATCGCGGTTGCACGCTACAACGGCGTGTCGTTGCACTGGGTGGCGATGGCCGGAAAGCCGGTCGACCTCGAATGGAAGGGCGCCCATACGGGCGTCACCTTCTCTCCCGACGGGCGCTTCGTGGTCACCTCGATGCAGGAAAACGCCCTGCATGGCTGGAAGCTCGACGCGAAACCCGGTGCCGAGGCTCGGCACATGCGCATGACCGGCTATCCCGCCAAGGTGAAATCGCTCTCCTGGTCTGCCAAAGGCAAGTGGCTCGCCTCCTCCGGCGCGCCGGCGGCGATCGTCTGGCCCTTTCAGGGTAAGGACGGGCCCATGGGCAAGGCGCCGCTCGAACTCGGCACCCGCGGCAATACCATGGTGACGGCGGTCTCCTGCCACCCGGCGGAGGATATCGTCGCGATCGGATATGAGGACGGCATGATCATCGCCGCCCGTTTCGCCGACAGCAAGGAAGTACTGCTGCGCCGTCCCGGCAAGGGCGCAATCACCGCCATGGCCTGGAACAAGACCGGCCGTCAACTCGCCTTCAGTTCGGCCGCCGGCGATTGCGGAGTCGTGGACCTTGCGGGGTAGCGGGTGACGCCTGCGATGGCCAATCGCATCTCGACGCGAAAAGTCCCTTCAACCAAGATTTGCCGAATGTTGCACACAACGGTTGCGCGCACGCAACAGCTGTGAGACCACTGGGCTTCCTTGAGGGAGGATATCATGAGCGACGCCACGACACTTGCATTCGCGCTCGTTGCCTTTATCGGCATCGCGACGCCAGGTCCGACGGTTCTCCTCGCGCTCACGAATGGCTCGCGCCACGGCATGAAGAAGGCGGTGGCGGGCATGATCGGCGCAGTTCTGTCCGATTTCGCCCTGATCGGCGCCGTGGCGCTCGGTCTCGGAGCTCTGCTGGCAGCATCCGAATTCTGGTTCACGGTGGTCAAGTGGCTGGGCGCTGCTTATCTCGCTTTTTTGGGCATCCTGCTTCTGCGCTCCAAGGGCACGCTTGATGTTGCGAGCGGAACGCCGGACGCATCGGCGAGCACATCGCGTGCTGTCTTCCTGAAGAGTTTTCTGGTCGCTGTCACCAATCCCAAGGGCTACCTGTTCTTTTCCGCGTTCCTACCGCAGTTTATCGACCCCGCGCTGCCGCAACCGCCGCAATACGCCGCGCTTGCCGTCGTCTTCGCCTCGATCGATTTCCTCGTGATGTTCGGCTACGCCCTCGTGGGTTCCCAAGCCGTCCGGTTCCTGAAACGGTCCGGCGCCGTATGGCTCGACCGGATATGCGGCGGTGCGCTTCTGGCGCTTGCCGGATCGCTGGCGTTCTATCGGCGGGCACCCTCGTGAACGCCTACCCCAAAAGCAAACGGCGCCCCCGTGCCCGGACACGCGAGCGCCGTTGATAATCGCCCCTGCAGGGTTGGAGACGAGAAAATGTCAGGCCGCGCGCTTGAGCGGCGGCAGCGCTAGCTTGCGGCCGCTGGCGACCAGCATGCCGGCCGCACCTTCCAGCCAGCCTTCCTTGAGCTCGAGCGCCAGGAAACGGTTGCGCTCGAAGGGGCCGGGCATGACAAGGTGCTGCGTCCGCTCCGCGAAAAAGCCGAAGCGCTCGTAGTAGGCGGCATCGCCGACGAGCAGAATCGCGCCGTGGCCGCGACTCTTCGCCTCCTCTATCGCCGCACGCATCAGCATGCCGCCGATGCCCTTGCCCTCATGCGTCGGATCGACGGCAAGTGGACCGAGAAGCAGCGCCGGCACGGCGTGCCCTTCACGGTCTATGCCGGCCTCGACGTTCCAGAGGCGGACGGTGGCGATGACATGGCCGTCGCGGTCACGCGCGACGAGGGCAAGCCCTTCGGCCGGCACACGACCGCGCCGCAACTTTTCCGACGACTTCCTGCGGCGGCCGGGGCCCATGGCCCGGTCGAGCAGGTTTTCGCGCGCGACGACGTCGCCCGCATTTTCGGAATCGATCACAAAGGTGGACGGCGCGAAGAATGCGCGCAGGGTGTCAACAACAGCGGCCATCGGGGCCTCCCGTCATCAAAACCGCTTCAGGCGGACCGGACAAGAATTGTGAAGTGGCCGCTCCCGCAATCACGGGAGCGTGCCGGATCAGATCACGTAAGCCTTCAGCGGCTCGAAACCATTGAAGGCGACGGCCGAGTAGGTGGTCGTGTAGGCACCGGTGCCTTCGATCAGAACCTCATCGCCGATCGTCAGCGAGATCGGCAGCGGATACATGTTCTTCTCGTAAAGCACGTCGGCCGAGTCGCAGGTCGGGCCAGCGAGCACGCAGGGCTCCATCGCGTCGTCGTCGCGCACGGTGCGGATCGGGTAGCGGATCGCCTCGTCCATGGTCTCGGCGAGACCGCCGAACTTGCCGATATCGAGGAAGACCCAGCGGTGGTTGTCGTTGTCCGACTTCTTCGAGACGAGAACGACTTCCGCCTTGATCACGCCGGCATTGCCGACCATGCCGCGGCCCGGCTCGATGATGGTCTCCGGGATGTTGTTGCCGAAGTGCTTCTTCAGCGCACCGAAGATTGCCTGGCCATAAGCTTCGGACGACGGGACGTCCCTGAGGTACTTCGTCGGGAAGCCGCCGCCCATATTGACCATCTTGAGCTCGATGCCCTGCTTGGCAAGCTGGACGAAGACGCGCTTGGCATCGGCAAGAGCCGAATCCCAGGCGTCGAGCTTCGTCATCTGCGAGCCGACGTGGAACGACACGCCATAGGAGACGAGGCCGAGCTGATGGGCATAGACGAGCACGTCCACGGCCATTTGCGGTACGCAGCCGAACTTGCGCGACAGCGGCCACTCGGCCCCTTCGCCGTCGGTCAGGACGCGGCAGAAGACCCGGGCGCCGGGAGCGGCACGCGCAATCTTTTCCGCTTCCTCGTGGCTGTCGACCGCGAACAGGCTGACCCCAAGCGCATGGGCGCGGGCGATATCGCGCTCCTTCTTGATGGTGTTGCCGTAAGAAATGCGGCTCGGCGTCGCGCCCGCATCGAGCGCCATTTCGATTTCGGCGACGGACGCGCAATCGAAATTGGAGCCGAGGCCGGCGAGGAGGCGCAGGATTTCCGGGGCCGGGTTGGCCTTGACGGCGTAAAAGATCGCGCTGTCGGGAAGCGCATGGCGGAAAGCCTTGAAATTATCGCGCACAACGTCGAGATCGACGACGAGGCAAGGGCCTTCCGGACGTCGGGTGTTCAGGAAGTCGATGATGCGTGCCGTGGTCATGGCGATATTCCCCTGATCCAATAGCTCCACCTGAGTGGAGGACAAAGGGCATGCGCGCTTGCACTGGCACCAGCCGGTGGAGACCCCGGAACCATGCATGCGCTCGATGCGCGAACGATGAATCGAAGCCCGCGAAGGCTAGGACTCGGCTTTGTCTGCCATGGATTGGAGGGGATATCCCAACCGCACTTCCGGCAATGAAGGTGTGCCTCTTCAGTAACCCCGGCTGTTGGAGAGCCGGCAGACACCAGAAAGGCCCGCACCGTCGTTGCTTCAAGATGTCCTCGCATTTCCCGGTTGGCCGGAATAGCGACTGGAGGGGTTAGTTCCAGGTACCTTACCGATACCCTCACCTAATCGAGGGTCGGCGGACACCCACAGGCACGTGCGACTTTGGGCAAGGGCGTAGGTAAGAAAAATCATTGTCGTAATCAAGAGTTTTTTCCGCTCGCCTCATAATTTTTTCTGGACCGGGCGTCACCGCCAGTGTTCACTTTGATCAAACGATTTCCGGGCTGTCGTCGGTGCAGCAAAGACGCCGAAGAATGCGGATGCCCCTGCGTCTTTGGCGGCCGGAACAGCGCGACGAGAAAGACGAGTTATGGACACCTTGACCCGAATCCGCGCCTTCATCGACGTCGTGGATGCGGAGGGTTTTTCGGCCGCCGCCCGCCGGGTCGGCAAATCCAAGGCGCTGCTCTCGAAATATGTGCGGGAACTCGAAGACGAACTCGGCGCCCTTCTCCTCAACCGGACGACGCGGCAATTCTCGCTGACCGAGGCCGGCCATACCTATTACCGCAGCGCCTCGGAGATCCTGAAGGAAATCGACAACCTCGCCGATCTCGTCCGCGCCAACAATTCCGACCTGCGCGGCCGGTTGAGGATCACCGTACCGCGCACCTTCGTCGATGCCGAGATCGGCCAGTCGCTGATCGACTTCGGCAGGGAGCACCCGGAATTATCCCTGGATATCGTCTCCGACGACCGCTTCGTCGATCTCGTCGAAGAAGGATTTGACGTGGCCATTCGGATCACCCGGCTCGAGGATTCGACGCTGATCGCGCGCAAGCTCGACGATTTCCAGATCGTTATCTGCGCCTCGCCGGACTATATTGCGAAAAGCGGCCCGCTCGAGCATCCGAGCGAGCTTTCGAAGGCCGCGTGTATCCTCGACACCAACGGCCGCTCCTATTCGAATTGGCGGTTCGTCGGGGCGGACGGCGCCTCCTTCACCGTTCCGGTGAGCGGGCCGATCGAGGTCAACAGTCCGCTTGCCACCCTGCGGGCGGCGGCGGCCGGCCTCGGTGTTGCCGCCGTGCCGGATTTCATCGCCCGCCCGAAGGTTCAGTCGGGCGAGCTCGTGTCGCTGTTCGACGATTTCCTGCCCAGGGATCGCGGCATCTACGCAATCTATCCGCACCGGCGCTACCTGCCGACAAAGGTGCGCACCTTCGTCGATTTCCTGCACAGCTGGTTCCGGAGAACGTAGTAAAGCGCGCTGCGACCGTCGTACATGCCGAAGCAGTATGGGCCAAGTCCCAATTCCGTCCCATTTCGGGTACATTCGGGAGGCGATTCGAACGGCCGCTCCGGCCGAGAAGGGTTCCCAAACGAATGAAGACACGACGCCTCGCCATGGCCGGTCTCGCAATGCTGCTTTCGCCCACGCTTGCCGCCGCTCATCCGCATATTTTCGCCGAAGCGCGACTCGAGATCGTTTCGGACGACAAGGGTGAGATCGGCGAGTTGCGCAATGTCTGGCGCTTCGATGAGATGTTTTCGGCAAGCGTCGTGCTGGATTTCGACAAGAACGCGAATGCCACGCTCGATCCGGACGAGTTGCAGGAGGTCGGGCAGACCGTGCTCGAATCCCTGGCTGAGTACGATTACTACACGACAATTCTCGACAACGGCAAATCGGTGAAGGTCAACCCGCCCGACAAGATCACCGTCGACTACAAGGACAATCAGCTCCTGATGATGTTCGCCGTCACGCCGGCCGAAGCCATGCCGCTTAAAGGCAAGCTCTCCTTCGGCGTCTACGATCCGACCATGTACACGGCGATGGATTTCCCGACCGACAACGATCTCACCGTCATCGGCGACAAGATCGAGGCCTGCAAGCATCAGGTGGTGCGGCCGGACCCGGACGAAGTGCTGGCCGAAAACAAGGACACGCTCACGGACGCCTTCTGGAACGATCCGACGGGCACCAACATGTCGAAGCTCTTCGCAACCAGGATCGAGTTAACATGCTGAACGTCCGCAGGATCGGCGGCTCGCTCGCGGCTGCACTTTTGTTGACGACCCTTTCTGCAACCATCGCCATGGCCCAGTCGCCGCTCGGCATCGGCGCCGCCGAGCCCTCCTTCCAGACCACGGGGATCTTCGGCGGCTTTTTCGCCTGGGTGAACATGGAGCAACAGAGCTTCTATCGACTGCTGACCGGCGCGCTCAAGGGCATGCGCGAGAACCCCTGGCAGCTCTGGTCGCTGGTCGGGCTCTCCTTCACCTATGGCGTGCTCCACGCGGCTGGCCCCGGCCACGGCAAGGCGGTCATCTCCTCCTACATGATCGCCAACGAGACGGAGCTCAAACGCGGCGTGCTCCTGTCGTTTCTTTCCTCACTCCTGCAGGGCGTCGTCGCCATCCTCCTGATCGGCGCGGTCTATCTCGTGCTGCGCGGCTCCTCGATCAACATGACTCGCGCGACCCAGTCGCTCGAAATCGCAAGCTATGGGCTGATAGCCGCCTTCGGCGGCTGGCTGCTCTTCCGCAAGCTGCGCTCCATTTCGCGGCCTGCCATCGCCTTGTCCGGCGTGCATGACCACCACGATCACGTGCACCATGATCACAGCCATCACGATCACGGTCACCACCAAAACAATCACGGCCCTGCGCAAGCTCCCGGCGGGATCTGCGCCACCTGCGGCCATGCCCATGCGCCCGACCCGAAAATGCTGAAAGGCGACCGATTCGCCCTCAGCGAGGCCTGGTCGGCGATCGTCGCCGTCGGCCTGCGCCCCTGCTCCGGCGCGCTGATCGTGCTTTCCTTCGCCCTGCTGAACGGGCTCTATCTCGGCGGCGTGCTCTCGGTCTTCGCCATGTCGATCGGCACCGCGATCACCGTCTCGACCCTCGCCACCATGGCCGTGACAGCTAAGGGCTTCGCGCTACGTTACGTCTCGAGCCGATCGGCCGCGATGCGCATTTCAAACGGCATAGAGATTGCCGGCGCTCTGCTGGTGCTTATCCTCGGGCTAGTGCTGTTGGGCGCGGCGCTGCAGAGCTGAGCGGCACTGAAGCTTCTCCTTCTGTACCTGCCTCTCGCCGCAAGTGGTCGGAGTGAGGGACAACCGCCCGATCGGCATCCGAGACCGGAAGACTACAGCGCCGCGCGTCTGAAAAAGACGCGCGGCGCTGTAACAGCAAGTTCACTGTCCGCGCCGACGCTGGTGGCGGGCGCGCAGCCAGAAGATCAGGAAGAAGGCGAGCACGAAAAGGGCGCCGAAGCCGGCGGCGAGCCAGGGCGAGATGTCGCCCAGCCGCAGCATGATCGAAGGCAGGGCGAAGAAGCCGGTGCCGACGACGACGAGAATGATCGCCGCCGCGATTGCCGGAGATTTTTCTTTCTTGTCGGCCATGTCACGCCTGCTCCTTTGCCGAAAGCTCCGCGCGGATATCCTCGAGACGCCGCCGCTGGCGCCCCTCGCCGTCGAAATTGTCAGGCGACAGCCAGTCTTCGAAGGCGGCCCTGATGAGCGGCCATTCGCAGTCGATCATCGAGTACCATGCCGTGTCGCGATTGGCGTGCTTGGAAACCATGTGCTGGCGGAAAATGCCCTCGAAGGTGAAGCCGAGCCGTAGTGCCGCGGCGCGGCTCCGCTGGTTCTCGCTGTGGCATTTCCACTCGTAGCGGCGATAGCCGAGATTCTCGAAGGCGTGTCGCGCCAACAGGTATTGCGCTTCCGTCGAGAGGGCCGAGCGGGCCATGGCGGGCCCATGTGCAATACCGCCGACCTCCACCACGCCGTTGGTCGGGTCGGCGCGCATATAGTTCGCCATGCCGACGATCTTGTCCGTCGCCCGATCGCGAAACACCTCCGTGATCCAGCCGGCTTTCGTCTGCACGGCAGAGAGCCAGTCCTCGAAGGCCGCGATGCCGGAAAAATCATCCTGCGTGAAATATTTAAGCAACGGATTGATCGCCAGACCACCAAACGCGTCATGCCAGAGCGCCTCGAGATGCGTCGCGCGGTCGTAGGGCTCCACGCGCACGTAGCGCCCGTCGATCGTCACCGGCTGCGGCGCCGGGCAGGCCGTCCAATGGGCAAGATCACGCATCGATTTCTCCCGCTTTGCATTTGCCTCGCAATACAGCGCCGCGCGTCTTGTTAGACGCGCAAAGGTCGCTGTAGCATTTTGAATTGCTGCATGTCTTTGCTCTTTAATTGAGGTCGATCAAACGAGACATGCAGTAGGACGGACGCCGATCGACGGCAAATTCAAAGTCGTGATGCATCCGACAAGCGAACCGGATGGCGCCTCTGATTCGCCGACATCGCTTCAGACGGGAAGTTTCGCCGCAGATACGGTGGCTTCGATATGGTCGACGAGCGCATCGGCAAGACCAAGCCGGCCGGCCAGCAGATCGAGGTAACCGCGCTCGGCCCGGCTTTCCGGCTCGATCGCAAGGCGCGAGGCGGTATAAATCTCCACCCTTTTTTCCTCCGTCGTCCCGGCGGCAATGATCGCGTCGAGATCGACCGGGTTTACCAACTCGCTTTCGAGGAAGGCGGCCGCCTCTGCCGAAAGGCCGGAAACGGACAGCTTGTCCATGATACGGCCCCGCTCAGACTCGTCGATATGTCCATCGGCCCGGGCAGCAGCAATCATTGCGCGGACGAGGACCAGGGCGAAGTCATCGCTCACCGCCTCCGGCGCGACGAAGCCGGAATCGGCCGGCGGCGCCGGCAATTGCGCGGGCGCCGGGGTGGCGGGCTCGGCCGCGGGCGCCTGGCCCGCCTGATACTTCTTGTAGGCCTGGTATCCGAGGCCGGCGATCGCCGCCAGGCCGCCGAGAGCCACCGCATTGCCGGCCAGATTTCGGCCGGACTTGGTGCCTAGGAGGACCGCCGCGATCGCACCCGTTGCCAAGGGATTGTCCTTGGCGAGCTTCGTCACCTGGTCCGCGCGGTCGCGAACCGTGCCGCCGGCACCGGGCACCTGCGATCCCAGGAACTGATCCAGCAATTTCTTCGCGTCGAACATCGGCCTCGCTCCTTATGGGTTTGGCTGGGACGCTTTCAGCGTTCCCATCCCGCTCCGGTCGGCGGAGAGAGACATAGGAACCTTGCCGGCAAAATACAAACACCCGAGGAAGAGGATGGACCGCCTCCGGCCTTCCAGGCAAGCTGCGTCAAGCCTTCAGTGCAGCTGCCTCCGCGGCGAGCTTGGTGATTCCAGCCCAGTCACCCTTGGCTACGAGGTCCTTCGGCGCCACCCAGGAACCGCCGACGCAGACGACGTTCGGCAACGAGAGGTATTCGCATGCATTGGCGAGCGAGATGCCGCCGGTCGGGCAGAACAGGCTGCCAGCGAGCGGCGAAGAAAGCGACTTCAGATAGGCAGCGCCCCCGGCCTGTTCGGCGGGGAAGAACTTCATCACTTCATAGCCTTCCTCGCGAAGGCCCATCACTTCGCTGGCCGTTGCCGCACCGGGCAGCAGCGGCACTTCGTGGTCATTGGCGACATCGATCAGTTCCTGTGTCGTGCCGGGGCTGACGATGAATTGCGACCCAGCCTCGACGGCCGCTTCGAACTGCGCCGCATTGAGGATAGTTCCGGCGCCCGCAACCGCGCCTTCGACTTCATCTGCCACCGCGCGGATCGCCTCGAGGGCCGCCGGCGTACGCAACGTGATCTCGATCGCCTTGAGGCCGCCGGCAACCAGCGCCCGAGCGAGCGGTACGGCGGTCGCCGCATCATCGATCACCAAGACCGGTACCACCGGTTGCAGCTTGAGGATGGAAAGAAGCCTGTCGGTCTTGACGCTCATGCCCGCCGTCCTTTTAAAACGATTGAATCCTGCCCTTCGAATACTCCGCCCGCCTGTCATTGTCGACCCCAAAGCTGCACCGCACCCACCACCCTGATGAAGCAGACGATAAAATATCATCCACGACAAAGAGATGGCTTGAGCCGGACCGATTAGACGCTAGTCTTGCCGTAAGGGACCTCTCAAGACCGGCAGGCTTCCATGGCTAAGGAGATCGAACGAAAATTCCTGGTCGCGTCCGACGGCTGGAAACACCACGCCGACAAGGGTATCAGGCTTCGGCAGGCCTATATCGTGACCATGGCGGATCGCTCGGTGCGGGTCCGCATCCACGGCAACAAATGGGCGCGCCTCACCGTGAAGATCGGCAAATCCTCGCTCGTTCGAAATGAATACGAATATGATCTGCCGATGGACGACGCCCGCGAGTTGCTGGGCCAGGCGGTCGGCCTCGTCATCGAGAAGCGGCGCTTTCGCGTGCCGCACAAGGGTTTCACCTGGGAGGTCGACGTCTACGAGGGCGCGCTCGGGGGACTCGTCGTCGCCGAGGTGGAAATGAAGCGGGAATCGGATCTGCCCGCCTTGCCCGTCTGGGTGGGGCGGGAGATCACCGGCGACCGCCGCTATTCCAACCAGGCGCTCGCCACTGAAGGGGTCCTGGTGGCTCAGCCATGACCTATGCCTTCGACCCTGCCCATCCCTTCACGGAAGACTTCCGCGCGATCGCGGCCGAGCAGATCGGGTGCGCATTGGCGGTGCTGGAGGAGCAGCCGGCAGGCATGCATGAGGCGATCCACGACGCTCGCAAGAACTTCAAGCGTCTGCGAGCCCTCTACCGTTTGGTGGCCTGCGACGCGGCGCTCTTCCAGAAGCAGGAAAACGCCCGCATTCGGGAAATGGCGCGGAATCTGTCGATCGTGCGCGATGCGGCCGCGCTTGTCGAAAACGCCAATTACCTGCGTGCGCATGCGGCAAGTGAGGAGCAGCAGGTCGCTCTGGATAAGGTCTGCGCGATCCTGGCGATCCGCCGCGACAGGATCGCTGCAGAGGAAACCGATCTCGAGCGAAAAATCTGCGCGACAATCGCCGGCTGCGAAGCGGCGCTTGCGGCACTCGCGCGCGTGTCGTTCCATGATGGCAGGCGAAAATCGGCCGCCCGCCTGGAAAAGGGCTGGCGGCGCACGCTGAAACGCGCGGCGCGCGCGAGGTCTGCCTGCGAAACGGGCACCGACGCCGTGCTCTTTCACGAGTTGCGCAAGCGTGCCCAGGACTATCGGATGCATCTCGCCCTCCTCAGGGAAGTGTGGCCATCAGCCATGCAGGCAAAGCGGTCAGACACCAAGGAATTGGTCGACCTGCTCGGCCACCTGAACGACCTCTCCACCCTGACGTCGCTCATCGACGAAGAGCCGGAGATCGCCGGCGACAGTCAGAACCAGACACATCTCCTTTCAGCCGTAATCGCCCGCCAGGAAGAACTTCGTCAGGAGGCTCTGCAGCGGGCGCAAGCCGTCTTTTTCGACGCGCCGGAGCGGGAGAGCCGGACGGTCGGATTACTCTGGCTCGAGGCGGGACGGTAGCTTCTTTTGCCTCTCATCCGGCCTCCCCGCCATCTTCCCCCCGTTTGCAGGGGAGCGGCGATCACAGGCGCTATTCGCCGCAATTGCGCCGGAGGCCCGAAAGCTGTATTTGCCTGCCCATGAACGACACCTTCACGACACCGCGCCCGGAGACGCAAGGCCAATTTCTCGTGGCCGCGCTCTATCACTTCGTTTCCTTTGCGCGCTTCGCCGAATTCCGCGGACCGCTGCAGGTCGTCTGCGATGAAAACGGGATCAAGGGCACGCTGCTCATCGCCCGGGAGGGCATCAACGGCACGATCGCCGGCAGCGAGAAAGGAATCGCCGCGGTGCTCGCCTTTCTGCGCGCGCAGCCCGAATTCGCCCGCCTCGAGCACAAGGAGAGCCGGGCCTCGTCCATGCCCTTCCTGCGCATGAAGGTGCGCCTGAAGAAGGAGATCGTCACCATGGGCGTCGAGAACATTGACCCCAATCGGGTGGTCGGCACCTATGTGGAGCCGAGGGACTGGAACGCGTTGATCTCCGATCCCGAGACGCTCGTCATCGATACGCGCAACGACTACGAAACCGCGATCGGCCTCTTCCGCGGCGCCGTCGACCCGAAGACGAAGAGCTTCCGGGAGTTTCCCGATTGGGTACGCAACCATGGTGGGCTGCACAACAAGCCGAAGATCGCCATGTACTGCACCGGCGGCATACGCTGCGAGAAGGCGACCGCCTTCATGAAGGAACAGGGCTTCGAGGAGGTCTACCATCTCAAGGGCGGCATTCTCAAATATCTCGAGGAAATCCCGTTGGAGGAGAGCCTCTGGGACGGCGCCTGCTTCGTCTTCGACGAGCGCGTTTCGGTCACCCACGGCCTTCAGGAAGGCGAGCACACGCTCTGCCATGCCTGCCGCCAGCCCTTGACGCCCGAAGACCTGTTCTCGCCTCTCCACGAAGAAGGCGTCTCCTGTGTGCATTGTCACGACGAGCGCAGCGAGGAGGATCGCGAGCGCTACCGGGAACGAAAGCGGCAGATCGCCCTGGCGAAGAAGCGCGGAGATAGGCATCTGGGGAACTGAACCGAACGACGACCTTCCCGAGCCGTTCAGGTGCGCATGCAGTAATTCAAAGTGCTACAGCGCGTCTAATAAGACCCGCGGCGCTGTAGTGTCACACAGCCCTATGGTTGCCCTTCGGGAACCGCTCCGCCAGTTCCTGGTACCAGTAACCGCTCTTCTTGATCGTTCGCGCCTGCGTCTCGTAATCGATATGGACGATGCCGAAGCGCATGCGATAGCCTTCGGCCCATTCGAAATTGTCCATGAGGCTCCAGGCGAAATAGCCGCGCATGGGATATCCCTTGGCGATAAGGTCTGCCGTCACCGCCAGGTGGTCGGCGATGTAATCGAGCCGCGGCTGGTCGTCGACAGCGCCTTTCTCGACGCCCATGTTGTAGCAGGCGCCGTTTTCGGTGATGTAGCAGTCGGGGAGCGCATAACGGGCGTTCAGCGTTTCGACCAGAGTGCCGAGCGCCGGCGCGAAGACCTCCCAGCCGATATCCGTCTTCACCTCGCTGACCGGCTTGCTACTGACCGTGGCCGGATATTCGGCACCCGGGGCGGGGTCCTGCGAGACGCGCATCGGCGTGTAATAATTGAGCCCCCACCAGTCGAGGGGCTGTGCGATCGTCGCCATGTCGCCGTCTTCGATCGGCGGCATGCGGGAACCGAGCGCCGCCAGGAAGCCCTCCGGGTACTCGCCCTTGAAGACCGGATCGAAGAAGACGCCATTGTGGAAATCGAAAGCACGTTCGGCCGCAGCCTTGTCCTCGGCGCTGTCGCTGCCGGGATAGACCGAATGAGCGTTGATGACCATGCCGACCGGCAGTTCCGGCCGTTCCGAGCGGATTGCTCCGACGCCGAGGCCGTGGGCGAGATTGGTAAAATGCAGTGCGGCAAGCGCCGCATCCATGTTGCGCTCGCCCGGCGCATGGATACCGTAAAGATGTCCGAGCCAGACGGAGCACCAGGGCTCGTTGAAGGTCGCCACCGCGTGAAGCCGGTCGCCGAGACGGGCGATCACCGTCTTGGCATAACGCTGATAGGCATAGGCGGTGGTCCGCGCTGTCCAGCCGCCGTCGCCCATCAGCGCCAGTGGCAGGTCCCAGTGGTAAAGTGTGGCAAAGGCCTTGATGCCGCGGGCCCTCAGGCCGTCGACGAGCCGATCGTAGAAGTCGAGCCCCCTCTCGTTGACCGGTCCCGTGCCTTCCGGAATGATGCGTGGCCAGGCGATCGAAAAGCGATAGGCCTCGACGCCGAGGCTCTTGATCAGGTCGAGGTCCTGCTCCAGCCGATTGTAGTGATCGCAGGCGATGTCGCCGTTGTGGCGCCCGAAAACACGGCCGGGCATATTGGAAAAGGCATCCCAGATCGACGGCTTGCGTCCGTCCGCCTTGCTGGCGCCCTCGATCTGGAAGGAAGCTGTGGCAACGCCGAAGACAAAGTCGCCCGGGAAGCGCTCTGCGAGTTTCCTGGCTTCGATCATGCTCATCATCCTTGCTCTGGCAGCGGCGTCCGGCCGACAAGCCGTGGCCGCCGCTGCGCCTCTTCTATTCCGACCACCGCCTGAAGCGACAGTGGCAAATGTCAACCCGCGACGGAAGGGTTGCCCCTCCCATCGCCCGGGCCTCAAACCTTTATCCAGGCGCCGTTGCGCTTCGAGGAGCGAACGCAGGCGTCGACAAAGACCATGCCCTTCATACCGTCGTCGATTGTCGGATAAGTGACGGCCGGGTCCACCGTTTCGCCGTTGCCCCTGGCATGGATCGCCCGCGCCGCTTCCGTATAGATATTGGCAAAGGCTTCGAGATAGCCTTCCGGATGGCCCGAAGGAATACGCGATGCTCGGGCAGCCGCCGGTGATGCACCCGCACCGGCGCGGGTCAGCAGGCGCTTCGGCTCGCCGAAGGGCGTGTACCAGAGATAATTGGGGTCCTTCTGCGTCCATTCGAGACCGCCCTTGCTGCCATAGACGCGCAGCATCAGCCCATTTTCGTTACCGGGCGCCACCTGGCTGCACCAGAGCATGCCTTTTGCGCGCGCGCCGTCCTTCTCCTTGAAGCGCAGCATCACATGGGCGTTGTCGTCGAGCTGACGGCCGGGAACGAAACTGTCGAGATCGGCGGAAAGCTCGTCCAGTTCCAGCCCCGATACGAAGCAGCCGAGATTATACGCGTGAGTGCCGATATCGCCGGTCGAGCCGCCGACGCCGGAGCGCGCCGGATCCGTCCGCCATGCCGCCTGTTTCTGGCCGGACTGCTCGATGCTCTCGGTCAGCCAGTCCTGCGGGTATTCCATGTGGACGAGGCGGACGGCGCCGATCTCCCCATTCGCGATCATCTCGCGCGCCTGCCGCACCATCGGATAGCCGGTGTAGTTATGCGTCAGGACGAAGAGCGCATCGCTTTCGTCCGCCGCCTGCTTGAGCTTCTTCGCATCGGCAAGTGTCGAGGTCAGCGGCTTGTCGCAGATCACGTGAATGCCGCGCTTCAGAAATTCCTTGGCGGCGGCATAATGCACGTGATTGGGCGTGACGATCGCCACCGCCTCGATGCCGTTCTTCAGCTTCGCCTCGCGGATCGCCATTTCCTTGAAATCGGAATAGACGCGCGAGGGGTCTAGGCCGAGCTCGCGGCCCGAGGCCTGGGCCTTGTCCGGCGTCGACGACAGAGCGCCGGCGACCAACTCATAGTGACCGTCGAGCCGAGCGGCGATGCGATGCACCGCGCCGATGAAGGCGCCGGAGCCGCCGCCCACCATGCCGAGACGGATGCGCTTCTGATGAGTTTCCGTGCTGCTTCCCTCAACTGCCATGCGTGTTTCCTCTCCTGACCTTAGCTGTTGGGCAATACAAAGCCCCCTCCCCACCCCCTCCCCACAAGGGGGAGCGGCTTCACCTGCCGTCCGCTCCATTCATGTCCCGACGCCTTTCGGGAGTATGGATATCTTGCTGATGATGACGGCGGGAGCAGTTCGGGAAGCCCCTCCCCCTTGTGGGGAGGGGTTGGGGAGGGGTTTCCCGCTTAAATCCCCAGCATCCGCCGGTTCGCCGCCTCATCCGTGCCGCTGTCGGCGAAATCGTCGAAGGCCTTTTCGGTGACGTGGATGATGTGCGCCTTGACGAACTCCGCGCCCTCGCGCGCGCCGTCCTCCGGGTGCTTCAAGGCGCATTCCCACTCAACCACAGCCCAGCCGGCGAAGTCGTTCGCCGCCATCTTCGAAAACACCGCACCGAAATCCACCTGACCGTCGCCGAGCGAACGGAAGCGGCCAGCGCGGTTGACCCAGCCCTGATAACCGCCATAGACGCCCTGCCGCCCGGTCGGATTGAACTCCGCATCCTTGACGTGAAACATCCGGATGCGGTCCTTGTAGATGTCGATATTGTCGAGATAATCGAGGCACTGCAGCACGTAGTGGGACGGATCGAAGAGCATGCAAGCGCGGGCGTGATTGCCGGTCCGTTCGAGGAACATCTCGTAGGTTATGCCGTCGTGCAAGTCCTCGCCCGGGTGGATTTCATAGCAGACGTCGACGCCGCAATCCTCCGCATGGTCGAGGATCGGTTTCCACCGCCGGGCGAGCTCGTCGAAGGCGGTTTCCACCAGGCCTGTGGGACGCTGCGGCCAAGGATAGACGAAGGGCCAGGCGAGCGCGCCGGAAAAGCTTGCCATGGCGTTGAGACCGAGGTTCTTCGAAGCCGTCAGCGCCAGCTTCACCTGCTCGACCGCCCATTCCTGGCGCGCCTTCGGATTGCCGCGAACCTCCGGTGCGGCGAAACCGTCGAAGGCCTCGTCATAGGCGGGATGCACCGCCACCAATTGGCCCTGAAGATGGGTCGAAAGCTCGGTGATCTCGACGCCGTTGTCGCGTGCCGTGCCGGTGATCTCGTCGCAATAGGTCTTCGATGCGGCTGCCTTCTTCAGGTCGAAGAGCCGGCCGTCCCAGCTCGGTACCTGCACGCCCTTGTAGTCGCAATCGGCGGCCC